>JBAVGF010000150.1:0-2733 GCA_049684675.1 Thermodesulfobacteriota bacterium
ACTTCTGGCTCGGTATAGGGCAGCAAGCTGAATTCGGGGACGTTCGTTTTGCCGAGAAGGATGATGCCCGCCGCCCTGTAGCGGCGCACAATTTCGCTGTCGTGCGGCTGAGGGATGTCCTTCAACAAGCGCGTCCCACAGCTTGTGGGTGCGCCTTCGACAGTAGCGTGCATGTCCTTCTGAAGGAAGGGCACGCCCTTGAAGGGGCTATCGGGCAAGTCGCCCTTTGCCGCCAGGCGCGCCTGATCATACATTTTGTAGATGACGGCATTGATCTTGGGGTTGTGAGCCTCGATGCGGCTGATGGCCTCTTCAACCAGTTCAGCGGGCAAGATCTGTTTTGTGCGCACCAGTTCGGCTAGGCCCAATCCATCGTACTTGTGAAATTCAGGGAAGAAGGTCATAGGCTCCTCACAGAGATTTAAATTTTAAAGGGTTGTGAAGCGGGCTAATATCTATTCTTATGTGTTGCTGCGGCGAAATAAACCTTTAGTGAAAGTTAACCAAGCACTGATTAATATTTTTCATTGCTGAAAACGAAGAAATATTTTCGCCCCCACCCTGTGGATTACTGATTGGAATATACATATTTTATGAAAATTGGTCAACCGAAACTTTCAGAAAGAAAGCGTCAAAGAAGTGGGCTGCTTGTTCTACCCACTAAGAGTGGGGATCCAGCTACATCAAAAGCTGAAGAATTCCGATTGAAAGAGGGCATAATAAATAGAGGCTGGGTAGTCTGCTAATGGTCCCGAGTGACCAATCCGGCAGCAATCAAACTTTGAAGAATCCGGGGGCAGCTCTTTTTTAGAACCGCCCCCTTTGATGAATGCTAAGACGTCGTTTTCTTCTTAGGACTTATTTTCTCGGCGGCCGCATTTTTCCCGGCAATTCGCCCCAGTACAACACATCTTGCCAACGAACCTCCGCCTATATAGTCATCATAAAACATACCTCCGACGCACTCCCCTGCTGAGTAAAGCCCGGGTATCACCCTGCCGTCAGGTTCAAGAACTTGGGCATTGGTGTTTACCTTAACCCCACCAAATGTCATGGTAATCCCCGGAATCAGAGGATAGAAGGCATAAAATTTAGGTATCATTATTTTTTGTGCCAGCGCCTCCTTTGGAGGCTTTATCCCTAAGGCCTTTCCGTCTTTTACCGCATTATTGAATTCGTCTATCGTAAGCTTCAACGCAGCAGGAGGAGCGCCTATCTTCGGGGCAAGCTCCTCGATTGTTCCGGCCTCGATCACCTCAATACCTAAGCCCTGGAAGAGCTTTACGGTGGCGCTTCCTGCGGGGGTCTTCTTTATCTCCTCATCGAAGACTAAAGCTACTTTTTGTCCAGGCTGCTTCATCACTGCCTTACCATGTACAACGTATCCCTTTGATTCGTCCGTATAACGCTTGCCCTCTCTGTTTATGCCAATACAAAATGGCAAGACTACGAAAGGATTTCCGGCAGCGGGGTTCTTTGGGCTTACTGCTGCTATATGTAAACCTGTCATGCCTCCCATGTTTACCAATAATGCCCCCGCCTTGTGAGCCATCTTTATCCCGTCCCCGGTTGACCAGGGTACTCCTCTTGCCATCATCGCATCCGCATCCGGGTCTACCCAGAGTTGGAGCATTTCTTTATTGGCAGAAAATCCTCCGCTGGCAATGATAACGGCTTTAGACATATAATCCTTCACTCCTGCGCTATCTATCGCTTTGACCCCCTTCACCTTTCCCCTGTCGTCCATAATCAATTCTTTTGCTTTTGTCTCATAGGCTATCTTCACACCCTGTTTTTCAAGAACCTCTCGCAATCGCTCAAGTGCTTTAGGCATTCCTTTAAAAAGGCCAGGGGCAGCTAGAATGGCTTTGACCCGAAAACCCGGTATTGGTACTGGGGGCAGAAATTCGATCCCCTGGGCCTTCAGCCAATCCACTCCATCGAAGACCTGATCGGCCAAAACCCTTGTTAGTTCTGGGTCTGCCTTTCCCATGCTTTTCTTTATAAAATCTTCGTAATAATCGTCCTTTGCCTGTTTCGTATTATCACTGGGAAAAGCGATCATTCCCGCAGCCAGCTTTGAGTCGCCCCCCGAATTATTCATATTGGTCTTCTCTAAAATGACGACGTCCGCACCATTCATCCTCGCTTCAAGCGCCGCAGATAGGGCAGCAAGCCCTGTACCTATGACCACAACGTCACGCCTTTCTTGGCTAATGCCTTTTGGCAATTGAGAAGATTCAACCAAGCCAACTTGCCCAAGCGTTATTATTCCTGCTCCGATTCCCGTCTTCTTTAGGAATTGCCTCCTTGTCATCCCATCGCTTCTTTTTTTTCTGTTCATATAAATCCTCCTTTCTAAAGTGTTGTTTCTCAGTTAAGGCACCTTATAATTAAATTCATGGCAGTTACTACAGTAGTCTTCAGATGGTTTGTGTATATGGTGACAGAGTTCACATTTTACATTTCCCAAATGGGATTCATGAGGGTTCGGTATGACCTTCTTTGTCCTCTCAGCAATTTTAGCAAGATCTCCGTGGCATTTGTTGCAAACCGCCGTGGGAACTTGCTCACTCGGAGGACTTTCTTTATGACAACCCTCACATGCGATACTGGCTGAATTATGCTTATCCGCTAAGAATGACTCCTGTGTTGCCCACACTAAGGTGGAATGGTAGTGGAAAAAAGTAAGTATAACAATCCAAATCACAAACAATGAAATATTCTTATTAG
>JBAVGF010000151.1:0-6009 GCA_049684675.1 Thermodesulfobacteriota bacterium
TTCTTCTCCCGAAGCCATCCGCCTTATTCGGATGGCTTAACGGCCGGCCCGGCCGCCTCACCTTCTCGGCGGCGTGACAAAAGTCGCTCCTTATTCGTCGCGACGTCACCCTCCTGCTCCCAAGGCACTCAAGAGAGAATATCCAACTAATCAAAACTAAAGCAAATCTGAAACGTGATAGGTGTTTCCGTAATATAAATTTTACGATGCAAAACCAAGGGCTTTTTTGCCTTGCCAAGGGATAAAGGGAAACAATTTGGAAACAAAATAATTGGGCCTCCGAAGTCTGATCACGACGTAGTGTCGGAGGCCCCCTTTTTTCCAGAACTATTGCCAACTGAAACCCCCATGGCCCCCGGGGCAGCAGTCAGGATTTACCCCTTTATTACAAGGGCTAGGGCTTAGATTGAGTCTCTATCACACACAGCCGACACTCCCCGGGCACCTTTTATGGATTGAACAATTCCAAGTATAACTTCCTGAAATCGTGTTTTTTTAAAATTCTCCTTCCATACAACCTTTCAACTAGTAATCGATAAGATAAACTTACACACAAGAAGGCCCAATCTTTTTCTGAATTAGGAGAAAATTATTCAGCTTTACCCAAAAACTTCTTGACCAAATCACCTTCGGAACAGGTTTCCTATGGAGTAACAAAGTTTTGCCAGTTTTAACAAAATTTGACTCTTTGCAATTCTAAATTTCCAATTACGCGATCCTTAGTAAAGTTTAAATTACTATTAAAAATTCATTACTTATTCATTGACATCTGCAAATTTAGTATTTGGCACTTTGTATGCAAAAAAATTTGCCTATCCATGCAAAGAGAACGTCTCACAATATGCTCCAAATGGATCACGGTCCACTTTTTTATTTTATCTCTGATGATCCTTGTCCCAACGCCTTGTCCGAGCCAGACCCTGGATGAATCCCCTGACCAGGTCTGGGAAGTCGGCGATCGCAGGTGGACGGTTGAAGAAGAGCATCGGTTTGAAAAATGGGTGGATGAAACGATTACCGAGGATTTCTTCATTCGCCATAAGATCCCCACGGATTGTGCGGATGCTGTCTATGCGATCCGATGGATTTATGCCCGCATCGAGCATCTTCCCGCTGCAGCTACCACAAGCGATGGCAAGCTGATGGGCCACTGGTCCACGGACTGGAAGCTTCTTCCACGCCATTCGGACTGGCCCCAGGACAAACGTTTCCGTGCTGCCCTCCATTATATGCTCTCGGCCACCTGGACAGGGACTCTCCCCCATGACACCTATCCCGTCCGCATTTCTCCCGATTCGGCCACACCGGGGACACTCCTGATGACAAAATCCCATGTTGTGATGGTCGGTCACGTCTCCCTCGGCGGAAGCCAGGCCCATCCTCTTCAGACCTGGGAGTCGATGCTCCCGGTGAAGGTTAGAAAACTGATCTTGAGAAATTTTTTTTCGCCCAGACCAGAATCCACACTTCATTCAGGTCTTGTGAAGTTTCGGTGGCCGGTTTTTGAAAAGGGCGGATGGGAATACTTACCTGTCAAAGAACATCCGTTTTATTCTGAAGAGCAATACAATCCTCATTTTTATGAAGGCAATGGCGACTTTGTTGAGGCCGTAGCCAAGAGGATAGACCCGATAGGCTATGAGCCCACGGAGAAGATGGTAAATGTTATGGGAACAATCACCCGCCTTCTCAAGGAGAGGGTCTCCATTGTTCTGGCAGGATACCAGAAGTGTCACAAAGGAGGGTGTCCAGAAGGTTCGGACCTGTGGGAGATTCACCGTACCCTTGGCCGTGACGAGATGATCGTTCTCCTCATGGATCATCTTTCCCAAATCATCGAACTGAATCATCTCGACAAAGAATTGACGACGAAGATGATGGAGGCCATTTCCATCGATATCTCAGAGAACCGCTCAGTCACGTTCTATGATGTCTATCAGAACTGTTCCTGGCTATCCCCTCATCCGAAGGATTCGATCGAAGCCCGTTGGGGATTGAAGAGGTGTGAGATGATCCAGGCACAGATCCGCACCGCCAGACACTGCGTCGCCTTTATTAAGACCATTTATGGGAAAAAAGACCCTAACTATGCGGACTTCTCGATCCGGCAGCAGCAGGAAATGCTCCGGAGACTCAACGAGCAGTTAACGAAGTCCGAATGCCATTTTGCTGCCCAAGTAAAATAGTAGCCACCGAGCAGCACCCGACACTCAGCTTTAATTGCCAAAGGTGAGGCCTTTAGACGTAAAAGGATAAATTACTTTTCCTGCTCTTCTTGGGTCTTTAAATTCAATTTCAATTCATCTGTTTCTCCATCGAATTGGACCGTATATAATAAGTCCCCGTCTTTGAGTATCCATCATATCGCAATCCCATAGTTGCATCCTTACCAATCCATAAATACTCCTCTTGGTTACTAAATGGCTTCGCTCCCACCCCAAATTTCTCAAAGACCGATTCTTTTAATGGGCCCCATTCGGAGGCCTGTTCCGTTATAAGCATTCCAATATAAAACTTTCCTCTCCAAAAACCATATTGTATGGGTATCAGCTTCCCATTTTTCAATTTGTACCCGTCGCCTGCTTTTAAATAAAAATCTATGCCCCCATGGCTCGAGTCTTTTCTGTAAAGTTTCATTTCTTTGAGAGTTGACAACTCTGTCTCCCACTTGATCCCATTAAATCCCGCTGGCTCTAAGCCAGGCTTAAAACTAACGAGCTTGCAGCTCTCATTGGGTAAATAGGTCGGAATGTAGCTTGTATCGCTGGATAAATAGTAGCGACTTTCGGAACAACCCATGACCATTACAAGAGAGAGAGAAATCAAAATGCCAATCAATGTTTTCATACTTTACCTCCTATTTGTTTTTATAAAAAGCTTCATTTTTCAACGTTGTGAATTGTGAAATCAATTTAAAATATGAGTGAAGAATGTTCAAGAAATATGCCAAAGTTGATGTAAATTTTAGCCGGAACTCAATATGGTTGATATTTAACTATGACAATTGATATAAGATGTGGTGTTATCTCATCTTTCAGGAGAAGTCTTCATGTCCATTTTTGTTTGCTGATGTGACAAAATTGCAACTATTAATCATGTATGATAACAAATGCAACTATCATAAGTTTAATAGGAAAATCCTTTCGGTTATAGTTTGAAAGTGGACAGGTTCTGGTGGGCCTCCTGGACTTCAAATCCAGTGACGGGCAGAGATGTCCGTGGTGGGTTCGATTCCCATGTACTTCCGCCAAGCCTCACCAGACGGCGGCGTGCTCGTGCCCGTCTGTCGGCAGACAGAATGGGCAGGCTAGCCAGGTTAATAAAATTAAAAGGAGAAAAAAATGTTTGGAGTCGGAGTGCCGGAGTTGATTGTCATCTTGGTCATCATAGTGATCATTTTTGGTGCTGGAACAAGTCCTCAGAAAGCTGTTATAGAAGATGCGGGGTAAAGAGTCGAGTGCCTTTTACCCCCGATCAGAATGAGACACATTGCCTACATTGGGATTGGCCCTAACCTTGGCGGTAAGCTATCCCAATGCGAAAAAGCTATTTCAGAGATTTTAAAAATTGACCGCCACAAACTCTTAGCAAGATCTTCCCTCTTTAAGACGCAGCCCATGGGCTACACCCCCAGGATTGGTTTGTGAACGGAGTGTTAAAAATCGAGACTGATCTGGAAGCCCCTGAACTTCTCCGGACATTAAAAACCATCGAATCTCAGAGGACCTCGAACGATTGATCTGGATATCCTTTTCTTCGATGATATTGAACTTCACACCAAAGAACTCCATATCCCACACCCCCGGATTCAAGATCGTCAATTTGTCCTCATCCCCTTCGCGGAAATCGATCGAAATCTTATTAACCCTGTCTTGAAAAAAACTATCCAAGAGTTCCTGAACGATTCCAAAGATCAGGGGGTCGAAAGACTTTAAATCCTTATTATTTTTGCAATAAAGAATGCCTAAGAAAATTTCTTGAAGAAAAGAAGTCTTAAAAAAACCGAGAGCTCAAGTACGGGGATTCAGACAAAAATATAACCTCTTCTCCCCCTAAATACATAATCGACCTTATTTACTTCTCAGATGCCTTGGGATAACTTTCACATGTTAGCAGCGAAAGCACAAAAAGTGTTGACAATCTCAAACATGTTCGATATCGTAAGTAACCAGGGGGTCTTAATACAATTTGAGAGGGGGTGAATCTATGAATAAAAGGATTGGGAAATTTTTCGTGGTTTTTGTTCTTTTCTCCCTTGCTCTCTCAGGATGCTATTATTTCAGCGCCACGAAGGAGATGAAGGCTGCTGAACAATCGCTTTCTGAATTGAAGGCAGCAGGAGGTGCGACACTGGTTCCTTATGAATATACCAGTGCCGAAAAGTTTTTAGAGGTTTCCAAAATAGAATTTAGTGAACCTGGTTATAAACCTGCAGCAGAATTTGCGAGACGCTCAAAAGCCGCTTCGCAAGCAGGTTTAGCTGAAATCCAAAAGAAAAAATAGCCTGTAGAAGGGGGGAGGTGAAGCATGGATATGAAAAAGAAATGGATGACTTTGATACTTCTTATTCTGGGGGCAATGATTGCCTCCGGATGTGCAAGCACTGAAACGATGATAGCCTATAATGAAGCGAAGGAGCTTTTTCAAAAAGCCACTGTAGCCGGTGCAAAGAAGTGCGCACCTGTTCAATATGCTACTGCTGAGGCATATCTGGCTTTGGCTGACCACGAAGTAGGAGAGAGAGATTATAATGCTAATGATACAAAACTAGCTCTTGCAGTAGCCAAAGAAAAATCCTTAGAAGCCCTTAAACTGACGCCTTGCGAAAAACCGGCGCCGCCGCCAGCACCGGCGCCACCACCGCCGCCGCCACCACCACCTAAACCTGCACCGCCGCCTCCACCACCGCCGAAACCGGCTCCCGTGTTTGAAAACATCTATTTTAATGAAAATAAGACGAACATCGATCCTGTGGCTGCTAAGGCATTAGACCGAGATGGCGCGATGCTGAAGGAGAATCCCGATATTAAGGTGGAAATCGGAGGTCATACGGATCCATTGGGTTCGGAGAAGGCGAACCAGAAGATTTCTGAAGAGAGAGCCGAAAGCGTCAAAAAGTATCTCATGGATAAGTTCAACATCCCTGGCGACCGGATGACTGTCAAGGGCTATGGAAGCACAAAGCCCATTGCTGACAATGGCAACAAAGAGGGTCGCGCCAAGAATAGAAGAGTGGAATTAAAAATCATTCCTTAAATCCCTCTGCTTGTGGGCAGAAGATGGGGTGGTAGGGAGAATTTCCCTACCACCTCTTTTTGTCTGAAGAGGAGAGCCGGAATGAAATTCTTTATCGACACAGCCAACCCTGGCGAGATCCGCAAGGCCTAACGAGATGGGGGTGATCGATGACGTCACCACCAACCCGACCCTGATTTCCAGGGAAAACAGAGATTTTATACCCCTGATCAAAGAGATTTGTGAAATCTTCCAGGGGCTTCCCATCAGCTTGGAGGTCTTGAGCCTGAAGGCTGAAGGAATGATCGAAGAAGCCCGAAGCATCGCCACGCCGTTCATGTCATGGAAGCAGCCCTTATCGGAGCGGATGTGAGGACGATTCCTAAACAACTCGTCTCCTTTGAAGACCTTCTGATGTCACAGATAGTCCCGCAAGAAGCCCTCACAAGATTGCTTATCGAGAAACGGATATTTACCTAAGAGGAGTTCTTAGAGATGGTGAGCCAGGCCACTGACTTATTCATTCAAGGTAGTGTTTTTGACACAGTTATGCGCACCCTTTGAGTTGACATAGTGAAAAGAGGAGCGGAGGCAGGGTTAAAGATAACACTGCTTTTTTATGCACATTCCTAACCGTAATCGTTAACTACCAGAGCTAACTTAGAGTGAATAGTAGTCGGTGAAGTTCTCAATCCCCTTTCTCAGCTCTTCCTTCCTCTAGATTTCCGATCTATTCAACATTTCAACTGCAAATAGAGTACTCTATTCTCTCTG
>JBAVGF010000152.1:0-2548 GCA_049684675.1 Thermodesulfobacteriota bacterium
CCCAATTCCTCTGCAACAATTTGAGAGATGACGGTCTCAGCGCCTTGGCCGATATCTGCAGCGCCCGTCAGAAGAGTAATGGCACCATCCCGTTCGATCTTTACAATGGCGCCCGAAGAGATATGGCTCATATTGCTGACCCCGCTCGGGAAGCTGGCGCCCGCCAGGCCCACTCCCCTGCCGAACGGGAGCTTCCCTCTCTTCTCTTTCCAGCCGATTCCTTCTGCCGCCTTCTTCAAGGTTTCGCTGAACCCGCAGGTCTGGACCAAGAGTTTCGCAGGATGGGGCGCTCCAGCCTGAAAGGCATTTTTCAATCGAAGGTACAAAGGATCGATCCCCATCTCTTCAGCGATCCGATCGAGCTGAGCCTCGACAGCAAAGCGGACTTGAGGAATCCCATGGCCCCTCATGGCGCCTCCGACAGGCTTGTTGGTGTAAACGTGGTAGCCTTCAAAGAGGAGATGCTCGAGACGATAAGGGAGCATGATGAAATAACAAGCCAGGGTAATCATCAGGGGGGCCGTGCTGTTATAGGCGCCTCCGTCCGCAATCACCTTGAACTGCTGGGCCAGGATGGTTCCGTCCCTCTTCATCCCCGTCTTAAGTTGAATGTGCATCGGGTGTCGCTGTCTCGTTGAGGTGAAGACTTCTTCGCGCTCATAGACGAACTTGACGGGCCGATTTGTCTTCATGGCAAAGAAGGCGGCACAGAAATCCTTGGCATAGAGGTCAATCTTCTGGCCAAATCCTCCTCCCACTTTCGGCTTGATCACGCGGACTTTACTTTCAGGAATGTCGAGGGTGGTGGCCAAATTCCTCCTGAGAAAGAAGGGGATTTGAGTGGAGGCCCAGAGCGTCACCTTCCCTGAAGGATCGACCATGGCCAGGGCCGCCTGAGGCTCGAGGGGAGCGTGATTGACAGCCTGAGTCTCGTAGGTATCCTCAAAAAGAGAGTCCGATTCGCCGAAGGCATTCTCCACGTTTCCAAATTCCTTCCGGATGGAGGCGCTCACGTTGTTGGGGACTTCCTCGTGAATGACGGGAGCACCGGGCTTGATCGCGTCGATGGGATCGAAAACGGCGGGGAGTTCATCGTAATCCACCCGGATCTTCGAGAGGGCCTCCTCTGCTGCATCCAGGGAGGTCGCCACAACCGCTGCGACTTCGTCCCCGATGTAGCGCACTTTGTCGATGGCGAGTGCATATTCATCCTTGGCCATGGGGACAATGCCATATTTTTTCTTGGGGATATCTTCTCCACAGATCGCTCCCTTGACTCCGGCCACTTTCTTCGCCTCGGAGAGATCGACATGAAGGATCTTCGCATGGGCAAGGGGGCTTCGCAATATCTTTCCGTAAAGCATGCCCGGCAGGACGAGGTCGTCTGTAAACCGTGCCCGACCCGTTGCCTTCTCCCATGCATCGAGCATCGGTTCTCTCTTTCCAACCACATCCAATTTATTCATGAAGGTCTCCTTGAAATCTCGTGACCGTGTCCCGGCCTACTGGCAGGTAGGTGTGTCTTGTGTCCTATACTTTGTAGGGGCGGCCCTCTGTGGCCGCCTTGATAAGGAGCCCACAGAGGGGCTCCACTACTTCAAAAACATGTGATGATGATAGTGAATAGTGATGGTAGTGGTGGATAGTTTTGTTGAGATGACTATCACCATCACAGGTCACCGTCGCTTACCGATAGAATGGCCTCTATAATCTTCACGTAACCCGTGCAACGGCAGAGGTTTCCAGAAATGGCCTTCTTCACTTCTTCCTCCGAGGGATGGGGATTCTCGTCGAGGAAGGCCTTGGCCGTCAGAATCATTCCGGGTGTGCAGAATCCGCACTGAATGGCCCCTTTCTCGACAAAGGCTTTCTGAAGCGGGTGAGTTTCTCCATCTTGGGCGAGGCCTTCAATGGTGACAATCTTTTTCCCCTGAACATCAACGGCTAAGGTCAAACAAGAGAGATAAGGTTTCCCTTCAATCAGGACAGTGCACGCTCCGCAGGTGCCCAGATCGCAGCCCCGTTTCGTTCCTGTGAGCCCCAGATCCTCTCTCAAAACCTCAAGAAGTGTTCTGTGGACTTTTGTGAGAACTTCGAATTCTTCACCGTTCACGTTGAGTGTGATGATACGTTTCATAAAGGGCTCCAATTTGAAGCAAAATGTCCAATGACAAATATCAAATGCCAAAGGAATGTCGAATGGCTTAATGTCAAGTACTTGGCATTTGACATTGGAACTTTATTTGAGCTTCGAACTTTGACATTTGACATTTTTCCCGTCCATTATTTCCTCCAATGCTTGCCTTAACAGAATTCCTGCTACCTTTCTCTTATAGGAAGGGGAATAAATGGAGGTTCGCATTGGGGAGATTTCTGTAACGGCTTGGTTTGAGACCCGCTCGATCGTTCGATCGTCAAGTGATGCATTCTTCAGCATCTTTTCTGCTTCTAAAGTTTCCACCGGTCCGGAGCCGACTGCACTAAAAATAATCCTCGCCTTTTGGATTTCTTCATTTCCGTCTTTTTCGATATAGAGAGCTAAGGAGAC
>JBAVGF010000153.1:0-4277 GCA_049684675.1 Thermodesulfobacteriota bacterium
ACTTATGGACAAAGTTTGCGTTGACTTTTGCACCATGTTTCATGAAATTATCGATTCCAATCTTCCTGTCCTCTGTGCCGAAACACTCGCCAAAGATCTTGGCCTCAAGTTTCAGGCCATCAGCAAGGGTCGTTTTTGCCCCCTCTAAAATTGCCTTTTGAAGAAGTGAATCAATCTTTCGGCTCAAATGTCCAATATCCACCTCTGGAAGCTTCGAAGGGACAGGAATGGGGCCTTTGGGGATTGAAGGAACCTTCACTTTTCCAGAGAGAATATTCTTGACCCAATTCATCCCGGCCTCGATGATATCGCCCTCCACTTCTTCCTGGATCAGGCCGATCTCTTTGGCCTGAGCTGAGGAAATGGGGTTCGAGTTTCGGAGGATGGGCCAGGCCTTCTCCAATCCTATCCATCTTGGAAGCCTCTGGGTTCCACCCGCTCCCGGGATAAAACCGAGCTTCGGCTCGGGTTGACCCACCAAAACCCTCTGTCCCTTTTTGGCAATCCGGGCAGTACAGGCCATGGCGATTTCATTTCCGCCGCCGAAGGCCAGCCCATTCATGGCGCAGACCACAGGTTTGCCCAAACCCTCGATCAGATCAAGGACAGAATAGTTTTTGAGACATCCCTCTTCTCCTTGCTTGGCCGTTTTTTGAGAAGCCAGCATCCCAATGTCTGCACCCGAGACAAAGGCCCTTGTTCCGAAGCCGGTCAGAACCGCACCTTTGATCTTTGGATCTTTTTGGATGTCGAGGAAGTTCTCTTTCAACTGTTCGAAAACGTCCTCATTGAGTGCATTGAGAACTTTCGGCCTTCGAATCTTAACGATGGCCACATCACCTTTATCTTCTCTGAAAACTACAGGAATCTTCCAGGGCTTGCCTGTGGCCGCCTGCTTCTTGAGGATCTCGGCCACTTTAAACCCAGGATTTTCTTTGGCATAATTTTCCACCAATTCAAGAGACTTCTTTATTCCAACCTGGTTCATCATTTGAAAAGGAGGAGTCATGACCAGCCCATTTTCCACTCCCAAATCCAGATCGGCGATATTACTGATCCCGCTCCCCACGATTTCACAAGCGATCCCGAAAAAAGCCCCCATCACCCGGTTTGAAATCGCTTCGTAGACTTGTTGGCTGTACTCTACCTTCTCACCTTTACCAGCCGTTTCCCAAGCGACGCCGGATTTCACCCGGTCGTCCAGTATCTTCGGGGAACGAAACCAAGGCATAATGACCGACGTATAGATCTGAAGGCCATGCTGTGTAAGCGGATTTCCACCGGTGAGATTATGACCGGTGAAAGGACCGATGCCCATTCCGAGGGTTTTTTGAATAACGGCATCGATCTCCTTGACCGTGCCAAGCCCCTTCTCCGCTGACAAGGCAGCAGCAAGGAAGATTCCTTCAAAGAAAGGATTCACGGCGAAACCGAAACGACTCCCCACCCGGATCGGGGCCTTACCGATAAATTCGTAAAGTTTCATCGAATACTCAACCAAGGCGGGATCCGTCTCCTTCATAGGAACGATTTCAAGTAGGATGTTTCTCTCCGCGGGGAAAAAATAATGGAGCACCAGGCATCGGGCCTTATTCTTTATCTTCGGAAAGATCTCCTCAGGGGGGATGTGGGAAGAGTTAGAGGCCAGAATCGCCGTTTTGGGACAGGTCTCTTCAAGCTGCGCGAAGATTTTATGCTTGATGTCGGTCCTCTCGAAGGCAGCCTCGATCACCAGATCGGCATCGCTCAATTTTCCATAATCTGTGGTGAAAAGGATATTCCGGAAGAGAGCATCTCCCTCGTCCTTTTTATAGATTTTTTTATCTATAGCCTTATTCACTTTTGATTCAGTTTTCTTTGAACCCGAATCAAGGGCTGCCTGGGCAATATCAACGACAACAACAGGCACTCCATAAGAATAGAGATTTTGGCTGAAATGAAGGGCTATGTCCGGGCCAATATTGCCCGATCCGATGACACCGACCTTTCGAATCGTCCGACCAAACATTGTAAATGCCATAAGAATCCTCCTTTCCTGTCTTTCCGTATTGTCAAAAATTACCTCCCCGCTCTGTCCTCTCCCGCCAACCACCGTGTCGTAATCCTCGGCTTGTCATTGCGAGCGACCGAAGGGAGCGTGCCTGCACGCCGAAGTGCCAATGAAGGCATCTCGTAAATAAGAGTTTCGGCACGCAGGCGTGGCAATCCGACGAATTCGTTGCGAGGGCAAAGCCCGTGGCAATCCCATGGGTTCTCTCGCTTTGCTCGGGACAAGGCTTCGGTCGTTTCACTCCCTCGCAATGACATGGTGACGCAGTCTCCCGGAGAGAGAGAATATTTTGAGTTAGTTACTGAGTAATAATTTATCACGGAATCGTGGATGCTTTCATCTTGGAATGAAGATCGGATCATGAATGAGGGGTTCTATTCGATATCATTTTATCGCAGACTTCACCACATCATTGGAGCTGAAGCCGCTGCCTTGAACAATTGTTCCAACGGCCGCATCCACACCGAACAGGTCGGTGACTCTTACTGTCCCTTTCAATTTGCCGGTGGTCCATCCGAGGGAGAGGTTCGTATTGGGGTGTAAGATCTCCTTCCCGGGCTCAAAGACTTCTAAAGTATCTCCAATTCGAACACCGGACAATTTGCCTGCGTTAAGGTAAATATTCTCTCCATCGACCTTTGCGACGTTGGTGGCCCAGTCCAAAAGGTCGAGCTGCCGGAGGAAGCCCTCCGAGATATCATCCAGACCAAAGTCGATTGCTTTGAGCACAGCCTTCCCCCGGCTGTTTTCCCCTGTTTCCTTGGTGCCGAAGATAGGGCTTCTCCCGATAAAGGTTTTCAGCGGGTTTCCGGTAGAGGCATCGACGAGACGGATTTCCACTTTTGTTGTGGCAAAGGACACTTCCTCATCCGATGTTTCAGAGGCCTTGGACGAAAGGAGGCTGACATCGGTCACGGTCCCGAGGACGAATGCCTGGATTCCCAAGGATTGGTGAGCACGTTTCATCACGGATGGCTCCGAAAGATTTTCGAATTTAAAACCCTCGCGATTTAACATCTCAGAGACAACGGTCTTATCCAGTACGACCACTCGCTGGGTGGCCTCGAGTTTATCAGAGAGCTTTTTCGCCACAGCCTCTCCGATCTTCTCGTCTTTGTAGGTGGTATTATTCTCAAAGTCTAAGATTGCCACCTTTTTCTTAAACCCCGTCTGCAAGAGCGGAAGGGAAGGGCTATAAAGAGGCCTGGGAGGAGCGGAAGCGACCTTGGTTTCCGTTCCTTTCGCTGCAGGGGGCGGCGGAGTCGAAGTTTTCTTAGGAGAAGGGGTCTCCGACTTCGGAGGATTAACGCCTTTTATCGTCTCCATTCCCTCGACCGTTACGGTCCTTCCCTCAGGGAGCTTCACTATCTTCTCGTCCTTCTTACTTCCGAAAAGATTAGAACAGGAGGTGAGGGCGAAGAGAAGCGCTACTGAGAAAATAAAAATGGTTACGATGGATTTTTTATTTTGAGTCATGAGATCTCCTTCATTTCGTCCCTCATCCTTCCTCCGCTTTGTAGGGGCCAGGACAAGGGACTAAAACTTTAGTGTTATATTACCGATTCTGATGGAGATGTCAAGCTAAGTGAATGGATGGTGATATATTGTCTTTAAAAAGTCGAGGGGGATTATTTTTTGGACAAAAAAAGGGCGGCCATTCTGGCCGCCCTTTCAACCGTACTTTGGTTAGAAGGTGTAGATGAGTCTTGTCCTGATTGCCCAGGGGTTATCTGCTCTGCGGTTCCCTACGATGGTTCCGTTCGCCATCCCCGTAATACCCGATCCCGGAGCTCCCGGAATAGTTCCATTGTGCTGCATTGCGACATCCAATGCGTCTCCAGCAAAGAGGTATCCAGCACCGACAAAGAACCTGAGGTTGTTATAAATCTGGATCTCATTGAGAAGGTCAAACTCCCAGCCGATGTTACTGTTATCCCTCAACATCATAGGGGCAGTGCCCCCATTTGAGGTGATGGGAGTCTGTATATACTTCACAGAGTTGCCAAAGGTATCCCCGTTCTTGGTGGTATCACCAATATAAAGTCCCTGGACCGTGGCTTTCCACCAGGGCAATAACTTCACACTGCCGTAAAGCTTGGCAAACCAGGTTCCACCGAACCCGCCTCTGCTCAGGGCGCCGTAATTGGCGTTATTGGCAATTCCGTAGCCTCCGGTGGCCCCAGGCTCCATGCTATAGACAACCATTGACTCACCGTTAGCCGGTCCC
>JBAVGF010000154.1:0-39445 GCA_049684675.1 Thermodesulfobacteriota bacterium
GTTCTCTCCGCCCTCATCATGACCTTGTTGGTGCTCGTGGTTATCGTATTGCCTCTCACTCTCCTGATGGCCTCTTTAGCCAGTGACGTCGTCAACCTCTACCATCAGGTAGAGGAAATGATCAAGACCGGTCAACTTCAGGCCTATTTCGAGAGAGTCAAAGAGATCCCAATTCTCAAATCGGTCTTGGCCAGGGTGGGGAAACAAGTCGATTTGGACCCCCTGCCTCTCTTGCTCAAGAACGTGAATCAAATCAGCACGTTCATCTTCAATCAGACCACCATCCTCTTGAAAGGATTCTCCACATTTGTCGCCGGATTCTTCTTCACCCTCCTCTCCCTCTACTACCTTTTTAAGGATGGGAGTCACCTCTTCGGGAGATTGAAAGAGATCATTCCCCTCCCATCCAGGGAGAGGGACCTTCTCATTCGGCGGTTCAAGGACATGATCTATGCCACGATCTACGGAGGGATTCTGATCGCCATGATTCAGGGTGTCTTAGGTGGGTTATCTTTTTGGATCCTTGGACTTCCTTCGCCTATCTTCTGGGGAACAGCGATGGGTCTGCTTTCCTTTATCCCCATCGGTGGAACAGCTCTGATCTGGGTCCCGGCGGCTATTATCTTATTGATCGAAGGGGCTGTCCTAAAGGGATTCATCTTGCTCGGCCTTGGGGTATTTGTGATCAGCATGGTAGACAATCTCCTCAGGCCATTTTTTATCAGCACCAGAACCAATATCCATCCTTTGCTTCTCTTCTTTGCTGTGCTGGGAGGGGTCCAGGCCTTTGGGTTAATCGGCCTGTTCGCAGGACCCTTGATCGCCACCCTCTTCCTCACCCTTATCGAGATTTATATCCAGGGGATTAGGCCCGAAAAAAATAGTCCGGAGTGATTAGTTCGTTGCTCGGAGAGATTTGTTCAGGGCGTTTGGCCCGCCAGTTGCAAAAAATGAACCCCGGACAAACCGCTCTTCAAGGCTTCGAATGGCGGTTTTGTGGAGATTTTAGGGAAAGGGGGGAATTTGCTTCAACTAACCTCTGATAACGAAACGGTCCGAGGGTGCTCGTTTGCTAAAAGGGACGCCCCGAAGCCTTTCCGACCGGCTTGCCCTGGGTTCACATGACTCGCCTTTTTTGCAACATCAGGGGTAATTTGGAGTTTTAAGGTTTGTTACTCCGAACTCCCAACTCTAACTTCATTACTTTTTGTCCTTAAAGGTTGGGAGCCTCCAAGATTTCGTATTTAAAATCTTTCGCCTTGCTGGGGAGGTCCCTGAAAATCACCATAAATGGAGTGTCCTTGCCCGAGGGCGTGATCATCTCTTGTTCCGTTAGAGGTTTAATCACCATCTCTCCTCTAAAAAATTCCGCAGGCTGTTTCTTCAACTCTCCGCGAGCGATGACGCGACCGCAAACCGCCTCCTTCTCAGCCACCTTGAGTTTGTCCTCGTCAAAAATAATGACTCCTATTTTGATATACTTTTTGGTGAACTTGGATTGATTCTTAACCTTTCCCTCGATGATAAAGAGGGGGACCTCTCCGATCTTCTCCTGGTATCCGGTCAGATCTCCAACGATTAGACCGCCTTCCTCTATTCCCCAAATCTGGTTCCAAAGCTCAGTGATTCTTTTCACGGGATAACCTAAATAGGAGGAGAGCCTGCCACCGGAGCTCAATTCCGACCATAGAAAGAAGATACCGAAGATCAGCAGCATTAAAACAATCAGGAGGGCAAGAAATCGAAAGGGACCTCTCCTGTCAACATGCATCATACTCTTTGCCCTGGAGGGTCTGCCTTCCACCCTTTCTTCTCTTATTGATTCTTCGGGGAGTAGCTTCTCTATCTTTTCTGGGGAGGCCAATTCCTCCACTTCTCCCGGGGGAACCCATTGCTCTGCGCTCTCTGTAGGAGCCCTTTCAGAAAAGGGCAATGCCTCTTCTGTCTCTTTTGGCAAGACCACCTCCTCCTTGACTTTCGACTCTGTGGGAACCTCCGTTCTAATCTCGCCCGGTTCCATCAAGTCTTCATGAAATTTGGCGAAGGATTCGAAATTCTCGATAATTTCCTCTTTGGTCTCGGGAGGAGGGACGACATAGAATACATGCTTGCACCGCGAACAACGGACCTTGACGCCCTCGGCCGAAATTCGAGAATCGTCTAAACTGAACTTGGTTAAGCAGGAGGCACAGGTGATGATCATACGAAACCTCTCTTATAAGAGCTCTGAAAACATCCAAAATAGACAAAGCTCTCTGACAAAGGTTCTAAGGGTTTTCCAGAAACCCCACAATTTCTTCGACATTATGATGAAAGGAATAGAAAAAATCAAGACCAAAATGAGGAGGATCAACAAAACGCCAAATGTCAAAACTCGCGCGAAGGGATGAACCGAAGGTGAATTAAGTTCAAATCAATGCCAAGGTCCAAATTTTAAAGATTTTTTATTTGCCATTAGAAATTCATACGTCCATTTGTCGTTTGACCTTTGACATTTGGAATTGCTTTCAAAAAAACTATCTTCCCAATCGTTTTTTAAACTCCTGGGTCAGCATGGGAACAACGGTAAAGAGATCGCCAACAATTCCATAGGTGGCGATTTTAAAAATGGGCGCTTCGCCATCTTTGTTGATGGCGACAATAACATCCGATGTCTTCATGCCAGCCTGATGCTGAATGGAACCGGAGATGCCACAGGCGATGTAAATTTTAGGCCGAACGGTGCGGCCTGTCTGTCCGACCTGGTGTTCATAGGGAATCCAGCCTGAATCGACGGCTGCGCGAGAGGCGCCCACGGCAGCCCCCAACACCTCTGCCAGCCCACGGATGACTTTAAAATTCTCCGCGCCCCCCATTCCTCTTCCTCCCGAGACGATGATCTCCGCATCCGACAGATTGACCGTTTCCGCCCCTTTGAGGAATTCCAAAACCTTTGTCCTGACCTGATCCTCGGTCATTTGGAGAGTTTCCCGAATGATCTCTCCTTTTCTTGAATCATCCTTCGGAGGCATGGGGAACACTTTGGGCCGGACCGTAGACATCTGGGGTCGGTAGTTGGGATGGTCGAGTATCGTTGCCATGATGTTCCCGCCAAATGCCGGTCGAGTCTGTATGAGATATTTTGTTTCCGGATCGATGTCCAGACCGGTACAGTCTGCTGTCAATCCTGTCTCCAGGGTTGTGGCTACCCTTCCGGCAAAATCTCGACCCTGAGTGGTAGCCCCGAAAAGGACGATCTCGGGTTTGTATTTCCGAATGAGAGACACGGCAGCCTCTGCGTAAGGATCTGTACGATAATGAATGAGCAGAGGGCTCTCCATGACATACACGCTCTCCGCCCCGTAGGCGATGGCCTCCTTCGCAAATTGATCGACGGCTTCCTTGTCCCCTAACAGCATCCCACAGAGTTTGCATCCAACGGCATCCGCCAGCCTCCTCCCCTGGCCAAGAAGTTCAAAAGAGATGCTCGGAACTTTGCCGAATTCATGCTCCACAAAAATCCAGACATCTTTAGCGCTGGTGTCCTTGGTTGCGCTTTCCTCTCCCTTGATGAGGGTGATGGCATTCACTGGACAGACCTCCACACAGGCCCCGCAGAAGGTGCATTTCTCATCGACCACGGCCTTCCCTTCCTGCATACTCAGTGCGTCAAAGGGACAGGAAGGGATACAGGACTCACATCCGGTGCAGGTATCCTTATCGATGATCAATTTGGCCATTCGCCTTTTTCCTCCCGTATTGAAAATAACGTGATTCGTGAACCGTCACCAGCACCCATCACCATCGCGACCTTACTTAATAAACTTGCTATCCATCAATTTGTCCACCAGAAGAGGAACCACTTCGGATAATTCCCCTTTCAAAATCTCGGCGCCTCCTTTTCTGGCCTCCGGAGAAAAAACGTTTGTCACCCAGGTGGGTGATCCCTTTGATCCAATACGATTCTCATCCGCGCCGATATCTTTTGCGGTCAGCGTAGGAATCTGCGCTTTGGCCGCCTTCTTGATCCCTAAAAGAGAGGGCAGCCTCGGTTCATTGATATCCTTGACCACCGTTAGCAAAGCGGGGAGCGACGTTTCAACCACCTCTCTCCCATTCTCCAGCAGTCGTTCCACCACAATCCTTTTCTTCGCGGGATCGATCTCCTTGACCTTCGAAACGTAAGTCAGCTGCGGGATTCCCAGACGGGTGGCAATGCCTGGCCCGACCTGTGCCGTATCTCCGTCGATGGCCTGCTTTCCGCAGATCACCAGGTCCACATCGCCGACGACCGTCTGAATCGTCTTGGCAAGCGTATAAGCTGTTGCCAGGGTGTCTGCTCCTGCGAAGGCCTTGTCCGAGACGAGATAGACCTTGTCCGCACCTACGGCCAGCGCATTTTTCAACGCCTCGACGGCCTGCGGAGGGCCCATACTGATCACGTGAACTTCTCCGGCATGCTTCTCTTTGATCAGCAGCGCCTCTTCGACAGCGTACTCATCAAAGGGATTGGTAATGCTGGCCACACCTTCTCGGACCATGGTATTGGTCTTCGGGTCAATTTTCAGTTCCGTTGTGTCCGGGACCTGTTTGATACATACAGCGATCTTCACCCTCTCCTCCTCATCTTCCTTTAAAATTAGGTTTCCTTTTCTCGAGGAATGCCGTCATTCCTTCCTTCTGATCCTCGGTGGCGAAACCGAGACTGAAGGCATAGGATTCCAAAGAACAGGCTTCGGTCAAGTCCATATCGAACCCTCCATTCACCACCGACTTGGCCAATCTCACTCCAACGGCTCCGTTGGCTGCGATCTGGAGGGCTACCTTTTTGGTCTCCTCCATCAAAGAGGCATGGGGAAACACCCGATTGACAATCCCCATCTGATAGGCCTCCTGCGCCGTGATCATCTTCCCCGTTAAGATCATTTCCTTCGCCTTCCCTTTCCCGATCAGTCGAGGAAGCCTCTGCGTTCCTCCGAAGCCCGGAAAGATGCCTAGAGTAACCTCCGGAAAACCAAACCGCGCATTCTCCGAAGCATAGATGAAATCACAGGCAAGGGCAATTTCCGTTCCTCCCCCCAGGGCGTAACCGTTGACAGCCGCAATCACCGGCCGATCAAAGTCCTGAATCATTCTTAAGGCGAGATGACCCAGCTTCGAAAAATTCAGGGCCTCGATGGAGTTCATCCCTTTCATCTCCTCGATGTCCGCCCCGGCGACAAAGGCCTTCTCTCCCCCCCCGGTCACGATGAGAACCTTTACCTCGGGATGATCCTTCACCTCCTCGATTCCTGCCTGGATATCTTTGAGGGTTTCCGTGTTTAGGGCATTGAGCGCCCTGGGCCGATTAATCGCGAGGATCCCAACCTCCCCTTCAAAAGAGACCAAAACATTTTTGTATTCCATCTCGCCTCCTCAATAGTCTCATAGTCGATTAGCCTCTTAGTCGAATAGTGAAAGACCATTAAACTATAAGACTATCGGACTACGTGACTAACTCTTTTCAACAACCATCGCCATGCCTTGACCACCGCCAATACAGAGCGTGGCAAGACCCAGGTTGACTTTTCGGTGTTTCATCTCATGAAGGAGAGTGACGATCAACCTTGCGCCTGAACATCCGATAGGATGGCCCAGAGAGATACCGCTCCCATTGACATTCGTCTTTTCTATGTCGAATTGCAGCTCCCGAATGCACGCAATCGCTTGGGAAGCAAAAGCCTCATTCAGTTCGATCAACCCGATGTCATGGAGAGTCACTCCGGCCTTTCTTAACACCTTCCTTACGGAAGGAATGGGACCTAAGCCCATATAGGCTGGGTCAACCCCTCCGGCGGCGTAAGACCGAATCGTTCCCATGGGTTCTAATCTCAATGTCTTCGCCATTTCTTTAGACATCAGCAGGACAGCGGCAGCCGCATCATTGATCCCTGAGGCATTTCCTGCGGTCACGGTTCCTCCTGGTTTAAAAGCGGTCGGAAGTTTTGCCATCTTCTCCAAGGACGTATCCATTGGCCTTTCATCCGTATCGAAGATGATTGGCTCACCCTTCTTTTGCGGGATCGCCACCGGAACGATCTCTTCCTTGAAAATTCCATTCTTGATGGCTGCCCTCGCCCTCTGATGGCTCAGCAATCCCAATTCATCCTGATCCTTTCTTGAAATACCATACTTCTCTGCGATGTTCTCGGCGGTGAGTCCCATGTGGTACCCATAAAAAATCTCAAAGAGACCGTCGAAGACCATCAAATCGACCATCTCCTGGTTGAACATCCTGGCTCCCCAGCGACCCAAGGGGAAGGCATAAGGAACCTGGCTCATGTTCTCCATTCCCCCTGCCACCACAACCTCTGCCTCCCCTGTCAGGATCGATTGAGCACCTAAAGCAATGGCCTTGAGACCCGAAGCACAGACCTTGTTAATGGTGAAGGCATTGGTTTCCTTCGGAACCCCGGCGTGAATCATCGCCTGACGCGACGGATTCTGTCCCTGCCCGGCCTGGAGGACATTGCCCATGATCACCTCATCGACTTGAACCCCCTCCGCGGACTCATCCCATTGGTGATGGGATTTCTCCAGTTCCGTCATTCCTGTCCATTTAAATGGATCAGGAGCGACGTCAAGAAGCTCTTTTTTAACAATCGGCTTAAGACGAGCCCTTTTGAGAGCTTCTCTGATCGCAATAGCCCCTAATTTGATTGCCGAAACCTCTTTCAAGGAGGCCCCGAATGTGCCGATAGCCGTTCTGGCTCCACTTACAATGACAACTTCTCTCATTTGACTCTCCTCTCAATTCCCCTGGGGGCGGATTTAATATGAAATAAAGAAGATGGACGATCTCTCTATTTAAGAGATGATTCTTAAAATTATTTTTCTTAGCTCAAAACATTTTTTTTGTCAACATTTTTTTCTAACGATAAAATATTAGTACATTCTTCTTAATTTCGATAAGTTGGCAGCAGCGAGAACGGCTTTGACGAGGTTGGTCGGATCGGCCAATCCTTTTCCGGCAAGGTCATAGGCTGTCCCATGATCGACCGATGTCCTGATAAAAGGCAATCCCAATGTAAAATTGACAGCCTCCTTGAAATCGAGCATCTTAATCGGGATGAGGCCTTGGTCGTGATACATGGAGATGACGGCATCAAAGACGGTACGGCCTGAAAGACTGAAAAAAGAGTCAGCGGGAAAGGGTCCTTCAACATCCATTCCAAGGGATTTTGCCTCAGCGATGGCCGGAAGGACCTCTCTTTTTTCCTCTTCTCCCAAGAGTCCTCCTTCTCCGCAATGGGGATTGAGGCCGAGGACAGCCATTTTGGGGTGGGCAATCGCGAAATATTTTTTCATCCCCTCATCTGTCAATCGAAGGGTGGAGAGGATACGACTTGCAGTGATCCATCTTGAAACATCCTTAAGGGGGAGATGGGTTGTTACCAGAACGATTTTCCATTTCGATCCCAAAAACATCATGGCGACGGGGGAGGCTTGGGTCAGATGGCCTAAGAGCTCGGTATGGCCTGGGAATGAATACCCCGCCGCATTGATCGCCTGTTTATTGATCGGACAGGTAGTGATCGCATCCAACGTTCCCCTCGTCGCCCATTTGACCGCCTCTTCGATATATCTCACCATCGCCTCTCCACATCCTCTGTCCGGCTGTCCGAAACGGAGAGAGGTGATGTCTAATCGGCTTACGGGGAGGAGAAATATTTTCCCGGAGAGGTAGCCGTCTTCCGGAATTTTCTCAGTGATTTCCAGTGTGGTAGAAAGGCTTTGTATTTGGATGGCTCTTGAAAGCACCTCCCGGTCACCGAAGACGATCGGCCGGCAGGCTTGGAACGGCTCTTCCATGGAGAGAGCCTTCACAATGATTTCCGGCCCGATGCCGGTCGGATCACCCATCGTGATTCCGATAGTGGGAAGCGTCATGAATAAACCTCTATGGGCATTATACAAGATCGGTCACCCTTTAGAAAGGAGACGTTAAGTGGATGGGTGACCTCGGTTCTTTTCAGGGACATCCAATTATGACCCTCAGATTTGCCAAAACTCCGACGTTATACCAAGTTCGTATTTTGTGGTATCATAGAAAAAACACGAATTAGAATCAACAATTTTGCACAACCTTATGGATAGAAATGGGTGTAGAGTGGTAAAAAGGTAGACTTAGAAGAGACATTTTCAAGCAAATCGGAATTTCGTCTATTAATAGTTAAGTGCCTGATTGGAGAGAAAACAGATGCAAAAGACATCAGAAGTCTATGAGAGACTATATCACTACACTACTTGGGATGGATTAGTCGGAATCCTACAAACCAAGACTCTGTGGACAACTCACTATAAATTCCTGAATGATTACTCGGAAATTATTTTGTTTAGAGATAAACTGATTTCGTTGATTCTTCCCCATGTGCGTGAAGCATACGAAGAATTAATTAAGCAATCTCCACACATTGAACAAGAAATTAACCGGGTAGGTGGACTGGGCCAAGTTATTCAACACGATACGGAAGTATTTGTTGATGCGCAATACGGAGCAAGTGGGGATGAAATCTACATCCTTTTATTCTGTGGACAGCATAAGAACCCTCACATCAACAGTAATGGGCTATTGAGTCAATGGCGTGGTTATGTGAGAAGACAATCGCCATGATTAAAGAAGCCTCAAACAAGACAATCCAGCCGACCGCTTACAGCGTCGGGCGACGAGATGGGGGCCGCAGTTGAAAAATATCACTTTACAGACTTGATAGGTTTCGATGACGAGTAGTGTGTGATAAGGATTGCAGTGAACTCACCTACAAAAAGGAAGGATTACAGTTTGATCTCAATGACCGATTTTTCTTTCAGCGTGCTGAGATATTGTCTAAACGCCTTCTCCATTTCACCTTCATAATAGTCTGCGTTAACCTTCTCTCTAACCTCCTCAAAGGGAAGAGGTTCCACTCCTTTTCGATCCAGGAGTTTAATAATATGGAAACCGAATTCCGTTCGAACGATCCCACCCACCTCTCCGACCTTGAGACGAAGCGCCTCTCGTTCAAAAACAGGGAGGAGTTCTCCCTTCTTGACATAACCTAAATCTCCCCGATTCTTACTCGACGCATCTTGTGAATAAAGAAGGGCCATCTCTCCGAAATCCTCTCCCCCTTTAATTTTCTCCAAGACTTTCTGACCCTTCTTCCTGATCTCGCGAATCTCCTCCGGAGCGGCTCCCTTTGGAATGACGAGTAGGATGTGGCCGGGGCGATAGGTTTCATTCGTTCGGTAACGACCCACATTCTTCTGATAAAATTCCCTGAGCTCTTTTTCTCCTGGTTTCCCTTCGACCTTCACCGACCAGTTGATTAACCTCTGACGCTGGAGGCCTTTTTCGATCTGCCTTTTATATGTCTCAAACGTCAGACCTTCAACGGCCAACGCCTTTTCTAAATCCTCTTGAGTGACTGCGTTTCGCCGCCTGACTTCCTCCAGAGTGGCTTCTATCTCTTTACTGGAAATTTTGATTCCCGATTTCTTCACTTCCTGGTCAATCAATTTCTCCTCAATCAGCTTGTCCAACACCCGTCGACGGAGTCCCACTATTCGTTCCCGCCTCTCCAAACGATCCTCGGCCACAATCTCCTGTTGAAGAGGGTCGACCCACTTTTCGACCTCGGAGAGGGTGATGATTTCTTGATTGACCACTGCCACCACACGATCAACAACTGCCTCGCTCAAAGAAATCGGTCCGTATAAAAAGAGAAAGAATCCAAACAGAAAAGAAAACTTTTTCATCCTCTCACCTCTCCTTTTCATGACCTGAGCCATTTCTTGTTGATTTTCACTCTCGCCTTCCGTTTGAGGCCTTTAAACCATTTCTGATAACTCTCCTCCCCCCTCTTTTGCCCAAGGTCTTGGAGAATTCCTGCTTTGGCTTCTTCAAACGGAATCTGCCGGGGCTCGATTTTTTCTTCCAATTTAAAAATATGATACCCATACGGGCTTTTGATCACCTCACTGATCGCTCCAACCTCCATACTAAAAACATTGTCGAATTCGCTTGGCTTCTCCCCCTGGCCGAAATAACCCAGGTCCCCGCCCCGGACCTTTTCGGGCCCCATAGATTTCTCCCTCGCCACCTTCTCAAAGCTCTCACCCTTTTTTAGCCGTTTCAGAATCTGGATCGCTTCCTCCCCATCGGCCACAACGATCTGACGTACCCTAACCTTCTGGCCAACCTGGAATAAGGACCGATGATCTTCATAATAGCGAAGGGCTTCCTTTTCATCGATTTTTTCCTGGGAACGGAAGACACTTCGGATGACCTTCTCGGCTAATAATTTTTCTTCCAGCCGGACTTTCCATTCCTCCAACGTCATCCCCTTGAGGCCCAATGTCTCTCCAAATTCCCCTCCCGAATAATCCATTTTTATTTCGGAAACGGCCTGATTCAGCTCATCGGGAGAGACCTTGATTCCCAAGCGTCGGGCCTCCTGGACGAGAATCTTGCGCTCGATCACCTGATCGAGATAGGCTTGTTTCAAGTCTCCGTGAGCTGCTCCCGGCGCCTCCTTACCCGGTTCTAAGATCAACTCCTTAAACTCCCGGTCAAAGGTTTCAATCGGGATCTGTTCCTCATTGACTTGGGCGATAATATGGTCAGGAAGTCCCGCTTCCCGTTGGCCACATCCCCACAGGAAAAATAAGAGGACGCCTAAGATAAGGAGGGCAGGAGATTGAGATTTCTTCATTTCTTCCCTTGTTTGGGTTTCGCTTCCTTTTTCTCTTCTTCGGTCCATAGCTTCTCATTGATGAGGACCTTGGCTTTCGATTTCGCTTCTTTCACATATTCGAAATAGGCCTCCTGCTTTTTCTTCGGCTGCAGGAAAAAGCGGATCCTTTCTTTGACTTGATTCAGGGGCCTCGAGGTGCTCCCCCGCATGTCTTCCAACCTGATGATATGGTATCCGTAGGGCGTCCTGACGACCTCGCTGACCTCCCCTCTCTTTCTGAGGGAAAAGGCCGCTTCTTCGAACTGAGCAAAGGGAGGTGCCAACTGCCCTCGGCGAATATAGCCGAGATTCCCGCCATCTTCCTTGAAGTTACCGATATTGTAGGTGGAGGCTAACTTCTCAAAACTCTCACCCTGCGAGAGTTTCGTCACCACTTCCTTCAAAGCGGGCTCTGTATTGACAACGATGTGACGAATTTTTATCTCCTGTGGCTCCGTGAAGAGGACCTGGTTCTCTTTATAGTATCGTTGAATCTCCTCTTCTGAGACTTCCCCTTTTCCTCTCAATCCCTCTTCGAGAAGGGCATCGATCAGGATAGCCCTTCTCGCATCCTCGACCTTAGCCAGAATTTCTTTACTCTTGTCCAGGCCTTTCTTCCTGGCTTCCTGATAGAGCACTTCTCGGGGGATCAGATAATTCTCGAGAAAATCCCTTGTCCCCTTTTCGCTCAACAGCCTCATCTTTCCTTCCAAGGGTTGCTTTTCCAGCATCTGCTGAAATTCCTCCAGAGAGATAGAAGCATCGTTGATCCTGACCAGTTCCTTTTCCCCCAGCCCTTTCTCCCCGGATTGCCGGCAGCCCGAAAATAAGAAAAAGAGGATGAGCAAAATCCCCAAGAAAATCAACCCTTCGACTTTCCCCGGTCTACAGCCTGGGGTTTGCCTTCGACCCGAGATTTCGGCGGCCTCAGTCGAGCCGGTCAGGCCGAGGGGCTCAGGGTTGTTACTGAGCGGCGCTTCTAACCCTGTCCTAAAGGATGGGGTTTGGCACCGCCGGCGCATCAATCTTTTCATCGTTCTCCTCACCTTATGAATCCATCTGTAAGCTTACTTCCCCATCCTTGTGAAAAAGGGGCACGATGATATTTACCATATCAAGCCAAGGCATGCAATAGCTTTTTAGCCGCCCCGAAGGGATCTCGCTTTGCGTCAGGCCATCCTTCGATGATCAATTTAGAGCCCGGGGTGAATCGATATTTACCTTCCCCTTGATGCACAAAATCCACGACCCTCTGGGGAGGGACCCGGGTACTCTCGTCAAAGGTAAGGATAAATTGAGAGGGGGTCTCTTCAAACTTCTTAATGGCCATTCTCGTCAGAAGAATTTTCACCTTGATCACTTCCAGAAGATGGCCGACTTCCCTGGGAATCTTCCCGAATCGGTCGATCAGTTCTTCTCGAATCATCTCCACTTCCTCGTCAGAACGAGAAAGAGAAAGCCTTCGGTAAAGACTCAGCCGTTCTCCTGGGTCTTCCACATAGCCCTCCGGAATGAAGGCGGGGAGATGAAAACGAATCTCTGGAGTGATTTCCTCCGTCACTTCCTCGCCCTTTAATTCCCTGACCGCTTTCTCCATCAATTGGGTGTAGAGTTCAAATCCCACGGCGGCAATGTGCCCGGATTGCGACGGCCCAAGGAGATTTCCTGCTCCTCGAATCTCCAAATCTTGAATCGCCAGTTTGAATCCGGATCCGAGCTCGCTCAATTCCTGAATGGCCCGAAGCCTTCTCATGGCATCTTTGGAAAGGGTGAGATCCCCGGGAATGATGAGATAAGCATAGGCTTGGTGGCTCCCCCGCCCCACTCGTCCACGGATTTGATAGAGGTCTGCCAGGCCAAAACGCTCCGCGTGATTGATCAGGATGGTGTTCGCGGTCGGAATGTCCAACCCGGATTCGATGATACTCGTACAGACGAGAAGATTAACTTCCTTCTTGACGAATTGGACCATCACCTTCTCCAACTCCCTTTCTCTCATCTGACCGTGAGCAATGGCCAAGGAGGCCTCTGGAATCAGTCGCTTCAAATGGCTCGCCATCGTATGGATGTTTTGGACACGGTGGTGGACGAAGAAGACCTGCCCCCCCCGCTCGAACTCCCTCCGGATGGCGTCTCGGATGACTTCTTCATCATAACGGATCACCAAAGTCCGAATCGACAGGCGATTTTCAGGAGGGGTCTGAATGAGGCTGAGATCGCGAATTCCAGAGACAGCCATCTGGAGCGTCCTCGGAATCGGGGTCGCCGTAAGCGTGATCACATCTACCAATTTTCTCATCTGCTTTAGTTTTTCCTTATGGGAAACGCCGAATCGATGCTCCTCATCAACGACCACCAGCCCCAGATCTCGGAAGGACACATCCTTCTGCAAAAGTCGGTGTGTCCCGATCACAATATCTACCTTTCCTTCCTTCAGCCGTTGAAGGATCTCCTTCTGCTCCCGGGGACTCTTGAACCGGCTCAAGACCTCAATCACCACCGGATAGATCTTGAATCGTTCCCTAAAGGTCTGGTGGTGCTGTTGGGCCAGGACCGTAGTAGGGACTAAAATGGCGACTTGCTTTCCGCTCATCACGGCACGATAGGCGGCTCGGATGGCCACCTCTGTCTTCCCGTATCCCACATCTCCACAGATCAAGCGATCCATGGGCTTGGGACTGCTCATGTCCTTGATCACCTCATCAATCGCTTGCGTCTGATCCGGGGTTTCTTCATATTCAAAAGCGGCTTCGAACTCTTTATAGAACTGATCCAAAGGAGGAAATTTGAAACCCTCAAAAACTCTCCTGGCCGCATACAGGTCAAGGAGTTCTTTGATCATCTCTGCAACAGCGGCCTTCGCCCTCTTCTTCGCCCTCTGCCATGATTGACTTCCCAGCTTATCCAGTCTGGGGGATTTTCCATCCCCTCCGATATAGCGCTGAACCAGATTGAGCCGGTCCACGGGAAGATAGAGTTTGTCTCCGTCTTGATACTCTAAGAGGAGGTAATCGTTCGAGACCCCCCCGATCTTCAAATGCCTCAGTCCTCTGAAATGACCTATTCCGTAGTCGATATGGACGATGAAATCATCCTCACGAAGTTCACGGTACGAGGAGAGGGCCGGGTTCCCTCTCCCCCATGAGGCAGAGACGAGAGAAGATCGAGCCTTTCCGTCAAGAAGCCTCCTTCTTTCGCCGAAGATTTCCTCTTCGGTGAGGATCACCCACCCCTCCCGGGGGTTTCGAAACCCTGAAGAGAGGGAGCCCACAAGAAGGAGGAGACCCTCTCCGGGCTGATCAAGGGCCTCTCTGAACCTCTTCGCTTTTTCCAGTCGTGGTTCCACTCCATACTCTGAGAGAAGTTCTCTCAATCGCTCAGCCTGACCCTGGGCATGGGAAACGATAAAGCTCCTCATCCCTTTTTCCTGAAAATCACGAAGGTGTTTCAGGAGTATCGAGAAAGGAGAAGCTTCCGGGGAACTCGTTTTCCCCGAGAGGGCGATTTTTATCTCCCTCTGGAGATTCTCGTTGGGCTCCATCTCAAAAGAAAAAACTTGCTGGCACAGGGAAGGAGCAAGGGGACCTCCTTGGAGATATGCCGTTTGAAACCTTTCAAGAAAATGGGAGACTTCTTTATCCCTGAGATAGGTCATCTCTGGGGCAGGCACCGATCTCTTTTTTGACAAGGCCTTTTCATAGTGCTCCGCAATCAGACGGGAAAAGGCCTCGGCCTCCTTCTCCACCTCGTCACCTTCTTCGATGAAGAGGGTCTCATTCCCCTTCAGATAATCCAGAAGGGTCTTCAAAGGTTGAATAGAGGCATCTTTTGAAATATCCCTTGCCGGGAGGAGGATGGCGTCTTCCATCCCCCCCTTCGGAAGAGAACGCTGCGTCTCTGTGTCGAACCGGCGGATGGACTCTAACCGGTCTCCGTCAAATTCCAGCCGGAGGGGTTCTTCATAAAATGGAGTATAAAGATCGATGATCCCTCCCCGGACGCTGAAATCTCCCCTTTCCTCGACAACCTTTGTCGAGGTATATCCTGCGTGAAGAAAATTGGTCAATCGGTCGCGCTCAACCTCCTCTCCCACAGAGAGAGAAAAAACCGATTCTCTCAGGTCGGCTGGAGCCAGAACCTTCTGCATCAAAGCCTTGATGGAAGAGACGATCACCGCTTCCTCCTCTTTCAGAAGGGAAAAAAGGACTCTCACCCGCTCGTGGATGATTTCGGGATGAGGGGGAATTTCATCATAAGGAAGGGTTTCCCATTGGGGGAAGAGAAAAGACGGAACCTCTGAATCTTTCATAAAAAATCGAAGATCTTCGAGGAGAACCTCAGCACTCCTCAGATGAGGGACGATGACCAACAGGGGCCCTCTCACCTTTTCTCTCCAGTGAGTTAAAAGGTAGGCCTTGGAAGAACCCGCAAGATCGGTTAATCCGATACGTCTCCCTTTTCTCCATGGTTCTGATTCAAGCCACGAATCAATAGGAGGATGGGATTTCTCCTTTATCCATTCCGCCATATCAATTAATTCTTCAATCAAAAGGGGAGGGGTGTCAAGGCTCAACTCGTGTCCGTGTCCTTCCTGCCGGCAGGCAGGCCAAATATCAAAAAATCCCAGTGACCAAATTTAGGTTATTTGGACATTGGAAGTTTAGAATTTGTTCGGAATTTGTGAATTGGAAATTGGGATTTCAAAAAATCATTTGGGGGGGGTATTACCCCCGTCACGTTTTTCTGCGTGAGCGATAGAACCGAATCCACTTCAAAGCGAGAGGATAGGCAGCGAAACTGAGGAGGGTGCAGAGAATTAACGAACCGATATTAAAGGAGAGGAAGAAACCCCGCTGGGCAGAAATTCGATTCCAAAAATCGGACCCCATAAACCCTCTCTCCAATCCCAGTTGAAAAATTTCTTTGAGTATCGTCCAGCCAATCCGAAACCCCGTCACCCGCATCCCGATCCATGTGGCAAACATATAAAAGGGGACAATCCACCAGGGGGTATTCGTCCACACTCCTAAAAGAATGGCCACCCGGTTCAACCCGAATAGAAAAGCAATCGCTAAACCGGCGAGGGTGTGAAAACCTAGGAACGGCGAAAACCCCAAGAAGATGCCGACGGCATAGGCCAGGGCCGTTCGTTCGGGCGTATCTTCGATATGGAGAAGCTTTTTGATCAAGTCTCTCATATGAAAAGCTCTCGGCCTGTGGGTTAAGGCGAAGAGGCCGTTTTGATCGCCTCGATGGTGGAACACTCATCCTTAAGGAAACAAATATCGCACCGGGGCTTCCTGGCCTTACAGACCGATCTCCCAAATCGGATCAGGTTGAGGTGCAGCGACAAGGACTTTTCCTTTGGAAGGAGGGGTGCGATCCACGGGTGTGCTTTCTCTGCATTCATCCGTTCCGGAATGAAACCGAGACGCTTCCCAACCCGAAGGATGTGGGTGTCCACCGGGAACGCCTCTCTCCCCAGACCAAAAAGAAGGAGACAGTGAAGTGTCTTGGGGCCAATCCCTCTCAGGGGGCCAATTGTTTTCTTAATTTCCTCGAAACCCATCTTTTTCAGAAAGGCGAGACTTATTCTCCGTTCACGTTTTTTGATCCAACGGAGGATTTCATGGATACGTCTTGCCTTTTGTTCAGCCAGTCCGCCCGGCCGAATCGCTGAAACGATGCTTCTTGTTTTTGCCTCAAGGACATCTTCCCAACGGGGAAACCGTGCTTTCAATCTCCGGTAGGCTTTGTCTCGATTCTGATCGTTGGTATTCTGCGAAAGAATGGTCTCGACGAGAATATCGAGAGGATCTCCGCGACTTTTTCTCCTCGGGATCCCGTACTGCTTTTCCAGGAGGAGAGTGATCTTGTTCACCCTTGCTTTTGAACCCTCACATCCTTGCCATCGCCTCTCTAATCTTCTCACTCAGTTGCCCTTTGAGAAAGTCCTTGATCCTTGTCTTGACCGTCCTCACAAACCCCTGATACGTTTCTCTCCCTTCCAGTGTCTGAAGATAGAATTCTCCCAACTCGGGATAGCGCCTCAGGGTTCGATAGGCCAATTTCGTAAAACGGAAAACGAAACGAGACAACGTCAGCGCCCATTTCAGGTTCCCGCAGATATCCGAATGAACGGCTCTCTCATAATAGCTGGAAGGAGCAATCCCCTCCTTCTTCCATTCTGTGATGGCCTCACCGGCCAGCATCCCGCTTCGAATAGCATAGTAAATTCCTTCCCCCTGCAGGGGATCCATCAGATGGGCAGCATCGCCTACAAGAAAAATTCTCCCCTGGGAGACCTTCTGTTTTTCATCGTAGAAACAAGGGAGAAGATGACCCATGACCTTTCCTACCTTCCCTTCAGGGATGTAATCCAGCCCCTTGAGGAAGGATTGGAGGTATTGGCGGGGGTTCATTCTCTTCGTTTCTCTAAACATTCCCCCAATCCCGATGGAGAGCCAATCCCTTTTTGGAAAGACCCAACCGTATCCGTTAGGAACTCTCCCAAAATCTAAATTGATGAATTGAAGCTCCTTTGGAGGGAAATGGATCGACGAATCAAAAGCAATTTCGCTTTCTATCGCCACTCCACTTCCATCGTTCCTCTGCGGTGGTAAGGGTAAAGACCTGGCAACCATACTCTCTGCTCCATCTGCACCGATGAGATATCGGCAATGAAACTTCTTCCCCTTCCCGCATTCCACCTCAACTCCGCCGCTCTTTTCCTCTACTCTTTTGACTCTCTCCCCCTCCAGGATGGCAGCTCCTTCCTCTAAAGCTTTCTTGACCAATAGCTGATCAAAGCGATCTCTCATCACTAAGAACGCTATGGGATCTTTGGACTCGATGACAAAAGGATCTTTCGAGCGATAGGTGAATTTGGCCCCATAAACGGTGTTCTCGACAACCGGACTGAGATCGAAGTCGAGCAAGTGAACGGTCTTCGTGGAAAGGCAACCCCCGCAGGGTTTGTATCTGGGCAATCGTTCCTTTTCAATGATGAGCGTTGTCAGGCCTGCCTTGGCACAAAACCTTGCCGCCGTTGACCCTCCTGGCCCTCCACCCACCACAATCACGTCATAGTCCCAATTCATGGCGATTATCCTAAATTCACTTAAGAAAATTAGCACGAAACTTTGATTTGTCAATACTTAAAACAAGATATAATTCAATCGAGACTGGAGGCAGAAGACCGGAAGGATGAGCTGAAGCTTATTGAAATAGACTCCTTAACATTTGAGACTGACAGGCCCCCCGATTTCCATGCCTTCCATCGGAAAAAGTGATACGGTGTAGCTCCAAGAGGTTCAAGTTTTTCTGGTCTTTGATCGATTGTTTAGGAAAGAATTAGTAATTATTACCGATTAAAGCTTATTCGTTCTGTGGGAAATAGTCAACGAGAAAGGTTTCGTGGGTTTGGAATCAAAGGAGATAAGGAAATAGGATTGGGATGAATCATTCCCTCTTCTGGGAGAATTGAATCTTCTTGGTCTCTATTCCTTCTAATAGATATTCAGGGGTGGTCAACACTCGGAGCTTTCCTTCCAATGGAATCCCTTGTTTCAAATTGTGTTTACAGGAAAGGCAATCGGTCAAAAGGATAGCTGCTTCCACTTCCTCTGCTTCTTTCACTCTCCTTCGCGCGATGTCTCTCGAGAATTTAGGATAAAATGCCCTCACCCCTCCTCCTGCTCCGCAACAGAGAGATTCCTGGTGGTGATGTTCCATCTCAGAGAATTTGCTCCCAAGGCTTTTTAACAGTTCTCTTGCTCCATCATAAGATCCAAGCCCTCTTCCCAGATGACACGGGTCGTGATAAGTCACTTTTTCTGAATCGGTCGCCAAGGAAGTAAATGAGAAATGCTTACTCAAATAGGAAGGAAGCGTGTCAAAGATGAGTCCAGTTCGATATTTTTCATCATATTCCGAAAAAGTCTTAAGGCAGGTGGGACAGAGAAAGAGAACCTCTCGACCTCCAGCCTCTTTTATCCTCTCGATGTTCTGTTTGATTCGATCCGGGTCAGCCCGAAATCCTGTTTCGCCCTTCACCGCTTCACAACAAACTTCATCAATCAATGTGAAATTCAACTCCATTCGTTGGACGAGGTTAATGGCATGCACTGCGGCTTCAGTCTCAGTGCTCATTCCAACGCAACCGATGTATAGGACTAAGGGAGATTTCCTTTTAAAAGAGGAGAGTTCAGCTCTGGCCATAGTCCCATAAGGCGTTCCATACTGATCAATGGTTTGCTGGAGGAGATTGACCTCATCGAGTTGATTTGAGACTTCAGGATCCTTAAGGCTCAATCTCCTCAGATCCTTGACCCTTTTCCCAGCATCAATTCCAACCGGACACACCTCTCCACAGAGGCCGCAAGTGGTGCAGAGAAAGAGGCCAACCTCGATGCCCTCTTTGACCCCTCTCTGGAGACATGAGAGAGCAACTCCCCTCCCACCAAGCATCCCGTCAGTCCCAAAGGAAGGCCCTATGGAGTTGTAAGTTGGACAGTCGAGAAGACAATTTCCACAACCGATACAATAAAGAAGATCTGAGAAATCCTTCCTCCCATTTAAAATTTCTCTTCTCCCGTTATCTAAAAGAACGATCACCAATTGGTTGGGCTCATGCATTCCATAGAAAGTTGTCTTCTCGACATCTGACGACCTGGATCTTCCTGCGACAATATCGATGAAAGATGGGAAAATACTACCTGTAGCAAGATAGGTTTCCAATCCGGCCATGAGCAGCCCATCGTGAACGTTCGGATAGACTTTATCGATAGAGGTAATGATGAGATGTTTTGATCTCGTTCGAACCCGTGTGATATTCCCTTCGTTGTGGAGGATTAAGACTGCCCCTTCCTTCGCAGCAATGGCATTGGCTCCTGTGACCCCGATCTTGGCCTTCTGAAGATAAAATTCGATATCCTCTTTCACAGCCTGCATCTCCTCTTCAGGGACGGGAGGAATCTTCTTGTTTAGATGTTTGGACAGGATCTCGGCAACCTCATGGCGCGAGAGATGGACAATCGGTCCGGTATAGTGAGAGGGTCTTCCTCCAGCAAGCTGAATGATCCGATCACCGATGTCGGTCTCAATCACCTCGATGCCATGCTGGGTCAGAAAAGGGGTGAGGCCTATTTCTCTGGAGATGTTAGATTTTGATTTGACAACAAGCCTTTCCTCACCAATCTCTCTTAGCAGGAGTTCACAGGCTTCTTTTGAATCCTTAGCCTGGATCACCTTAAATTGGTTCTTCTCAAGCGAGGAAATCGCCTTTCGAAGAAGATCCCAATTTCCAACCGACTCAGAGCGAATCCGCTTCGTTTCCTCCTTGACCTTCTCAAAGTCCTCCATGGAGGAAAGGTTCTGTTTCTGACGCTTTCGTGTCTCTTTAAAGGCACGCCACTGGTTCTCTAATTCAGATTTTTTTACTTTCTTCCTTAAGGCGTCATAGTGCTTCTGAATCAAACCCATCTTTGTGACCCGTGATTCGTGTCTCTGCCTATCGGCAGGTGTCACTCATGAAATGCAAAACCGCTCTCTTCTCTCTCGGCAACCGGTTGATCCCAATCTCTCCAAAGAGACTAAAACAATTTTGCCTTTTTTAAGTTAATAAAACAACCTCTTTCTTTCCATTGGAAAAAGATTTCTGATTGGCTATAATTTCTGTGTGAAAGAAACAGCTTGCCTTGTCAGTCTGGGATGCCACAAGAACTTAGTCGATTCCGAAGTGATCCTCGGCCTTCTTTCAAAAGGGGGATATCTTCTAACTACCGACCCTGCAAGGGCTGACGTTCTCATCGTCAACACCTGCTCCTTCATTGAGGAAGCGACGAAGGAGGCCATCGAAACTATTCTCCAGCTCTCCGGTCTTAAGAAAGAAGGCCGCTGCCGTCTTCTCGTCGTTGCCGGATGTCTCCCCCAACGATACGGAAAGGTTTTGGAAAAGGAATTGCCCGAGGTGGACCTCTTCGTCGGCACCGGAGCGCTTCAAAAGATTCCCCAGTTGCTCTCTCAGAAACCGAAGCGAAAGAGCTTCCTTCCCAAGTCCACTTTTCTTTACGATGAAAAAACACCTCGAATTCTCTCCACCCCTCCTTTCATCGCTTACGTGAAGATTGCAGAGGGTTGTTCCAATGCCTGCACCTTTTGCACGGTTCCGAAAATCAAAGGTCGTTACCAAAGTAGAAAACTTCGGTCCGTTTTGGAAGAGGCCCGGAGGCTTGCGGATCAAGGGGTTCAGGAACTTATTCTGGTGGCTCAAGACACGACCGCCTATGGAAGGGACCTTCGGGATAAAACCAACTTAGAGAAGCTCCTGAAAAGCCTGGTTAAAGTAGAAGGGCTTCGCTGGATCCGAATCCTCTATTCCTACCCCGAGGCCGACCATTTCACCGATAGGCTTCTTGAACTTATGGCTCAAGAAAATAAGATATGCCCCTACCTCGATCTACCCATCCAGCACATCGACGATGAAATCCTCAGACGAATGGGCCGAAGATCGAAGGGGGCAGAAATTCGGAGTCTTTTGAAAAAGATTAGGGCCTTTCTCCCGGAAATCAGCCTGCGTACCTCCTTGATCGTTGGTTTCCCCGGGGAAAAAGAAAGCCAATTCAAAGGACTCCTCGATTTTGTGGGGGAGGCTCAGTTCGATCACATCGGTGCCTTTAAGTACTCTCCCGAAGAGGGAACGCCTGCCTCCAGACTCCCTCACCCCGTCCCGGAGAGGGTCAAGAGGGATCGTCTTAAAACCCTGATGGAGATTCAGAAAATGATCTCTTTAAAAAAATATCAAGAGAAGGTGGGACGGAGAGAGCTGGTTCTCGTCGAAGGACCCCAACGTGAGCGAGGTGCTTTACGGGGGAGGCTTCAAACACAAGCCCCTGAGATCGATGGCTCTGTCTTCCTCTACGGAAAAGCTCAGCCTGGCGATTGGGTGGAAGCTCGAATAATCCAAGCCCTGCCTTATGACCTTGTTGCGAAGGTTGAAAGAATAATCCTCTCTTAGATCTCTCCCGCCAGCCGGCAGGCTCGAACGACGAAAATCCCCATCTCCCGTCAATTGGATCCCCACGGCCCCGACCTAAGAATGAGACACAGATGTCGCGGGATCATCCTCAAATCAATGTTCAATCTTAACTCTCCGATTTCAAACCCGAAATAGCCTCTCAAACTCCCTTTTTCCTTGACGGATATATGAAAATGGGTTAGTTTGAAAAGTCTTAAAACTTTCTTAAATCTTAATGAGATTGATACCATAGGGGAAGGTGATCACTCGGGGCGAAAGAAATGGATGAAGCGGGTGAGCTGATTCAACAAAGGATCAAAAAACTGAATGCCTTGAGAAAAGACGGCATCGATCCTTACCCGAACGATTTCAGGGTGACGCATACCTCCAGAGAGCTTCATGAAGCCTTCGATTCCCTCTCCGATGAGGAAGTGAAATCGGTTGGAGAAATCTTCCGCCTGGCGGGTCGGATCATCGCCATCCGTGACTTCGGGAAAGCCAGTTTTGTCCAGATCCAAGATCGGAAGGGAAGAATCCAGGCTTACCTACGAAGGGATATCGCCGGCGATGCTGCTTTTCAACTCTTTAAGACATGCGATATCGGAGATTTCATTGGATTGGAGGGAAAGGTCTTTCGTACCAAAACTCGTGAACTCACTCTCCAGGTTCAGAGCTTTCGGCTTCTTGTGAAGTCACTTCGGCCTCTACCGGAGAAGTGGCATGGCCTGACCGACATCGAAGCCCGCTATCGCCAACGTTACTTAGACCTCATCGCCAATCCAAGGGTCAAGGAGATTTTCCTCACACGAATCAAAGCGATTCAAAAGATGCGGGATTTCTTTACCCACCGGGACTTCTTGGAGGTGGAAACTCCTATGCTTCATCCCATTCCGGGGGGCGCGACGGCCAAACCCTTTAGGACCCATCATAACGCCCTGGACATGGAGCTCTATATGCGGGTGGCGCCTGAGCTCTACCTGAAGCGACTGGTGATTGGAGGGCTTGAAAGGATCTTTGAGATTAATCGCTGTTTCCGAAATGAAGGGATCTCTACGCTGCACAATCCCGAATTCACCATGCTCGAGTTCTATCAGAGCTATGCGACCTATGAAGAGATGATAAAGATGACCGAGGAGCTTCTCTCCTCCATCGTCAAAGAGATTCATGGCGGACTTCGCCTCACCTATCAGGGAAAGGAGATCGATTTCACTCCTCCCTGGAGGAGGCTCTTCTACAAGGAATCTCTGTTGGAATATGGAAAGGTCGATCCGGTGGTCATGAAAGAGCCATCCCGCGCTATCGAATTCGCCAAGAGTCTCGGTCTTGAACTGAGAAGGGGAACCTCCCATGGGAAGGTTCTTGACGACCTCTTTAAGGAACTCGTTGAACCCCATCTCGTCCAACCGACATTTGTCACTCATTACCCCACCGAGGTCTCCCCTCTCTCTCGCCGGAACGGAAAGGACCCCGAGGTGGTAGATCGATTTGAGCTCTTCATCGCCGGGCGGGAGATCGCCAACGGGTTCTCTGAGCTGAATGATCCCGTGGATCAACGGGAACGTTTTGTCCAACAGTTGAAGGAGAGGGCCGATGAGGCCGATGCCGTTCTCAACCTGGATGAGGATTTTCTTAAGGCCCTCGAATTCGGAATGCCTCCGACGGCCGGCGAAGGAATTGGGATCGATCGTTGGGTCATGCTCCTCACGGATGCGCCTTCCATCCGAGACGTCATCTTCTTTCCCTTACTTCGGGCGGAGAAATAATGTCCTATGCGTTATGAGTGGTTTATCGGCCTGAGATATCTCAAAGCCAAACGGAAGCAGACTTTCATCTCTATCATCACCCTCATTTCCATCGTCGGGTTCGCGCTCGGAGTGTGGGCGTTGATCGTCGTCCTGGCCGTGATGAGCGGATTTGAGAAGACCCTGAAGGAGAAGATCTTAGGCACCCAGGCTCACCTCGTCGTCTTAAAGACGAGCCAAGAAGGTATGGATCGCTATGAAGAAGTGGTGAAGGAGGTAGAACAAGTGAAGGGGGTTGTCTCGGCTACCCCGTTTATCTTGAGTCAGGTGATGCTCTCCTCCGAGTCAAATGTGTTCGGCGTGGTCCTCAACGGGATCGACCCGGACCGCGTTGGGAAGGTGATCGAATTGGCCCGCAATATGAAGGCCGGACGCCTTCAGGACCTGAAGGCAGAGGGTGACTCTCCGGGCATCATCCTCGGAGTTGAATTAGCCAAGCGTCTCGGCGTTTCGCTCAACGATGCGATCCAGGTCATCTCTCCTCTCGGAACGATGACGCCCATGGGCATGATGCCTAAAATGAAGCGATTTCGTGTCATGGGTATCTTTTATTCGGGGATGTATGATTTCGACAATACCCTGGCATACATCTCTATCGTGAGCGCACAAAAATTCCTCAATATGGATTCTCGCGTGACAGGAATCGAAATTAAAACGAGCGACGTCTATAAAGTGAAAAAGATCGGGAAAGAGATCCGCCAAAAGCTGGGATTTCCCTTCTGGACGAGGGATTGGATGGAGATGAATCGAAACCTCTTCTCTGCCCTGAAGCTGGAGAAGGTCGCAATGTTTATCATCCTCGTCCTTATTGTTTTAGTGGCCGCCTTCAATATCATCTCCACCCTCATCATGGTGGTCATGGAAAAAAATAAGGATATTGCCATTCTGAAATCGATGGGGGCCCCTTCAAAAGGGATCTTGAGGATCTTTATCATCGAGGGGGGGGTCATCGGCGTCGTCGGAACTTTCTTCGGCACGGTCGTCGGCCTGGCAACAGCGCTGAACCTGGAGAAGGTTTCAGGATTTGTCGAGAACCTTTTTGGGTTTAAGATTCTTCCGAGCGACGTCTATTATATCGACAAACTCCCTTCACAGGTCAATCCCCTCGATGTCGGGCTGATTGTCATGACAGCGATCCTCATCAGTCTCTTGGCCACTCTTTATCCCTCCTGGAGGGCATCGAAACTCGACCCCGCCGAGGCATTACGGTATGAATAAGGAAAACGTATCTTCTAAAGGAGAGGCCCAGCAAGCCCTCTTCCGTGGGGAATGGAGGAAGGCGCTCGAATGCTTTCAAAATCATTGTGCACAGGAGCCGGGCGATTTTCGATCCCAGTTGAAGGTGGCCGAGCTGCTGGAGCGTTTGGGTCAAAAGAAGGAGGCCGTCCAGATGTATCGAAAGGTGGCTGAAGCGTATGCTCACGACGGCTTTCTGCTACAGGCCATTTCCATCAATAAGATGCTTTTAAGGATCGATCCTTCCTATGAGGCTGTTCACCATCGGTTGGCACAACTCTATGCAGAAAAAACCAGAGAGATGAAACCCGTTCGCCCTTTTCCGTATATCCCTCTCTTTTCCGAACTGGATGAACGGGAGCTTCAATCCTTGCTCCCCCACATCCAAAGCAAGACATTTCTGAAGGGATCCTTGATCTGCCGGGAGGGGGAGAGAGGGGATTCACTCTTCGTCATCAGTCGTGGCGAGGTGTCCATTACCAAGCGAACCCCGGAGGGGAGGGAGGTGTCTGTTCGCCACCTCAGGGAGGGGAATTTCTTTGGCGAGTTTGGTTTCTTTATCGATCAAAAAAGACACGCCACGGTTAAGGCGATCATCGACTGTGAGATTCTGGAAATTTCCAGAGCCGCACTAAACAAGATGATCGAGATCCATCCCAGACTGAATGAGGTGCTCCAGAACCTTTTTCAGGAACGAATCTTGGATAACTTTTTCGCTCTTTCCCCCCTGTTCTCATCCCTCACCTCCAAGGAGAGAGGGGAAGTCCTGAAGCTGTTTCTTCTTCGCAAGGTCCCCGAAGGAACCATTCTTTTCAAAGGAGGGGATCCTCCCACCTCGCTCTATATGGTGAGAAGCGGCGAGGTGGAAATATTCACTCAGAACCGTCAAGGGAAAAAAGTGTTATTAGCCCTCTTGGAGAGCGGAAATTTCTTTGGTGAGATCGGGCCTCTCCTCGATAAGCCCCGTACGGCAAACGCCAGGACCACTCGTCCAACAGAATTGATGGAAATGACAAAGGAAGACTTCAACACCTGCCTCCGCCGATTCCCTAACCTCCAGACAAAACTGAAAGAGATCTCCCTGAATCGCCTCTCTCGGACGAACGAACTTCTCTCCCAAGAGGCCATTCAAAAGGCTAAGGAGGCAATGGTTTGAAAGAGTTGATCCAAGTGCAAAAGCTATTCAAGTCTTACGGAAATGGGACAAAACGCGTGGAGGTTCTCAAGGGAGTCGACCTCACTTTTTCTCAGAGCGAGAAGGTTGCCATTGTCGGCGCTTCTGGTGTGGGGAAGACCACTCTTCTCCACGTCTTAGGCACGCTCGATCGGCCGACCTCCGGAAAGATTCTCTACGAAGGAAAAGACATCTATACCTTGAATGCAAAGAGTCTGGCCCTTTTTCGAAATCGTGAAATCGGATTCGTCTTTCAATTTCATCACCTGCTTCCCGAATTCAATGCCTTGGAAAACACGATGATGCCTTGTCTGATCCAGGGGATCCCGAAAGAGGAATCGGTCTCCCGGGCGGAGGCGATCCTAACGCTCGTGGGCCTTAAAGAGCGCCTTTCTCACAAACCAGGGGAACTTTCCGGCGGAGAACAACAGCGGGTGGCGGTAGCGAGGGCTTTGGTTTTAGAACCGAAAGTCCTACTGGCCGATGAACCGACCGGAAACCTGGATACCAAGACGGGGGAGTCCGTCTTTGATCTCCTCCAAGAGCTGAATCAGATCAAAGGGGTCACCCTGATTGTCGTGACGCACAACCTAAGATTGGCTGAAAAATTGTCCCGCCAGATCCAACTCATCGATGGAAGAGCGTTGGGATAGGCAATGTCCCTTTACAAAAAAATGAAGATTTGATATGAAGATGGAAATTTATTCATCCCCTCCACTCCCGTCCGAAAATCGGGGCAGAGGATCTGTACCAGATTCCAAAGAATGGAAAGGAACCCAGACATGATCGTGAGGCAAATCGGGCTCGTCCTCCTTGTCTTCTCTCTCCTCATAGGGATATGTGCCGGCGCCGAGGAAAACATCGATAAGATCATGATCCTTGGAAATGTGAAGGTTGAAGAAGGGGTCATTCGAGGAGCGATCAAGAGCCGGGAGGGGGGTCCCTTTTCGGTCGAGAAAATCCGTGAGGATCTACGATCTATTTTTGATTTGGGTTCCTTCACTGATGTGCAAGTGGATATCAAATCGACCCCTCGGGGCAAAGAAGTCATCTTCATTGTCGTGGAAAAGCCTTCGATCAAAGAGATCTTGATCAAAGGAAATGACAAGGTGAAGCTGGACGATATTAAAGAGAAGATGACCCTCACGCCGCGCTCTATCCTTAACCTCGATAAGGTCAAAGAGAATTCGGAACAGATCCGAAAACTCTATTTCTCGAAAGGTTATTACGGAGTCAAGGTGGAATACAAGGTGGACTATCTGGAAACCAATGAAGCCATCGTTACCTTTATGGTCTCCGAAGGCCCTAAGGGACATATCCAGAAAATAGTCTTCAAGGGGAACAAAAAAATCAAAGCCTCCGAATTGAAGAAGGTGATGACGACCAAGCAAAGGAATATCTTATCCATCATCACCAAGACCGGAACGCTCGATGAAGATGTCCTTAAGAATGACCTTCAACTCTTGACGGCCTACTATTTTGATCATGGTTTTCTCGAAGCCAAGCTCTCCGAACCCAAGATCGATCTCTCCAACCCGAAAAAGATCCGGATCGAGATCGGGATTGTGGAAGGACCTCAATACCATCTCGGGAATATCGACTTCAAAGGGGATCTCCTCACCACCAAGGAAGCCCTCTTCAAGGTTCTCAAGATGAAGCGGGGGGATACCTATAGCAACACGGCCATTCGAAGGGAGGTCAATGCCCTCATGGCAAAGTTTGCCGATCAAGGCTATGCCTATGTAGAGGTCAACCCCGAGACTTCTGTGGACAATAAGAATCTTTTGGTCCACCTCATCTTTGAAATTGAAAAGAAAAAAAGCGTCTATTATGAAAAAATTCAGGTGGTCGGGAATACGAAGACCCGTGACAAGGTGATCCGCAGGGAGCTCAGGGTGGCTGAGGGGGAACTTTACAACGCTACCGATATGAATTATAGCCGTGACCGACTGAAAAGAACGGGGTACTTCAAAGAGGTGGACTTTACCACCGGCCGTGGGAGCACTGAAGAGAAAATCAACCTCGACATCAAAGTCGAGGAGTCTCCGACAGGGGCCATCAGTTTCGGGGTTGGGTATAGTACGATCGAGAGCGTCGTGGGCTCTGCCTCGATCTCCGACCGCAATCTCTTCGGTTTGGGCTATTCTGGAATGTTGAAGTTCAGCCTTGGACTTGAGACCCAAAGTGCTCGGTTGAGCCTCACAGACCCCTATTTTTTGGGATATCCTTATTCGGCAGGTTTTGACCTCTATCACGAAAGAGTGGAGATCTTCACAACTTATTCCTATAAGATTACAGGAGGGGATATCCGTTTCGGAAAGGAATTGACCGATAACATTCGCATTGATGCGATGTATAAATTAGAGAACGTCGATGTCTACAATGTGGCAAGTGATGCCTCGTTCTTTATCGCAGACCAGCAAGGGAAGAGGACGACCAGTGCCATTTCCTTAATCCCTTCCATTGACACCCGTGACGACTTCTTCAATCCTCGTCGGGGAGGCAAACACAGCCTTTTAATTCAAGACGCAGGAGGGTTTTTAGGGGGGGATAACTATTTCGTCAAGGTATTGGGACAGAGCAGTTGGTTTTTCCCGTTACCTTTAAGAACAACCCTCAATATTCGTGGCCAGGCGGGGATCATTACACCTTATGGTGGAAAAGTATTACCCCTTTATGAAAAATTCTTTGTGGGAGGCATCAACACCGTCCGAGGTTTCGAATACGGAAAGGCGGGACCGGTTGACCTGCCAACCGGAGATCCGCTTGGTTCAAAAAAAATGGTGGTCTTCAGTGTGGAATGGATCTTCCCTTTGTCCCGTGAGATTGGCTTGCAAGGAGCTTTGTTCTTCGATGTCGGGAAGGGATTTGATAAGTTTAGCGATATCACCCCGTTGAGATTCGGGGCGGGGCCTGGAATTCGTTGGTACTCTCCGTTTGGCCCCATCCACATCGATCTGGGGTTTAACCTCAACCGCAAGAGAGGGGAGAAAGGACAAGTGGTCGACTTTACAGGTGGATCCGTTTTTTGAAAAATATCTGCAAACCTTAATCTGATAGAGAGGAGAAATGAAAATGGTCGGAAAAAAGTTGGGTGTTGTCACAGGTATTATCGCGGGATTGATCTTATTGGGATGGTACGGATCGGTTTGGGCTGCGGATTTAAAGGTGGCTTACGTCGATATCCAGAGGGCGATCAACGAGTGTAATGCCGGCAAAGAGGCGAAAAAAGTGATCACCAAGGATGTGGAAAAAATTCAACGTCTCGGCGCCGACAAGCAGAAGGAGCTTCAAACCATGAAAGAATCCTTTGACAAGCAGGCCCTCATGCTGACTCCGGACGCCAGGGCGCATAAAGAGAAAGAATATCAAAGCAAACTTCGGGAGTTCCAGCGGTGGGCGGATGATACCCAGAATGAGATGAATCAGAAACGGATGGAGATGGAGCGAAACATCTCCGCCGGCCTCATCAAGGTGATTCAAAAAGTGGGAGCAGACGAAGGCTATACCTTTATCCTGGAAAAAAACGAGAGCATTGTGCTCTACGTGTCCAAAGCCCTCGACATTACCGATCGAGTGATCAAAGCGCATGATGCCCCGAAGAAGTAACATAGGGCATAGCGCAGAGCGCACAGCGCTAAAGCCTTTCGCACCATGCGCTCTGCATGGACAATAACGTAAAAAGATGAAGAAACGTCTGAAGGAACTCGCGGAATGGGTGGATGGGACAGTAGTTGGAGATGGAGAGATAGAGATCTCTGGAGTGGCAGCCATTGAAGAGGCCCAAGTGGGAGAGATCACCTTCATCGCCAACCCGAGATATCTTTCGAAGCTCAAAGAAACCAACGCCTCGGCGATCATCGTATCGAAAGAGGTGACCCAGGCGGACAAGCCTCTTCTTTGCGTAATCCATCCCCATTTAGCCTTTGCCAAAATCCTCACCCTCTTTTTCCGCAAGCCCTACCAACCCAAAGGCATCGATCCCAATGCCTGGATCAGCCCCACCGCAAAATTAGGGAAAGATCTGACCCTCCATCCTTTCGTCTGCATTGGCGACCGGTGCTCGATTGGAGATCGGGTCACCCTTTATCCCGGGGTCTATGTGGGTGAGGACTCTGCCATCGGAGAGGACTCGATCCTTTACTCCAATGTCTCCGTCTATTCCGGGGCGGTCGTTGGAAAACGGGTCATTCTTCACAGCGGGGTGGTGGTCGGAGGTGATGGATTTGGATATGTGAAGGAAGGAAAGAAGAATGTGAAAATCCCCCAGGTGGGAAGGGTGGAAATCGAGGACGATGTCGAAATCGGCGCCAATAGCACGATCGACCGGGCCGCATTGGGTAAGACGATTATCCGGAGAGGGGCAAAGATCGATAACCTCGTTCAGGTCGCCCATAATGTCGTGATCGGGGAGGACACGATCCTCTGCGCCCAGGTGGGGATTTCAGGGTCAACAAAGATCGGAAACAACGTCACCTTGGCCGGGCAGGTGGGAGTGGTGGATCACGTTGAAATTGGAGACAATGTCATCGTGGGGGCTCAAGCCGGAGTGATGAATGATCTCCCCGCTAACCAGGCCTATGTAGGAACTCCTTCCTATCCTCACCGTGAATACCTCCGGATGGTCGCAGCCTTTCCGAAATTGCCGGAGATGAGAAAAACGCTCATCGAAATTGAGAAACGTTTAAAAAAGATCGAAGAGAGCCTTTCTTCGAGAGGGAAGGAGAAGTAGATGATTGAGATTAAGGAGATCATGAGCATCCTCCCCCATGCTTATCCTTTTCTATTGGTGGATCGGATTGTGGAAGTGGAGCCCGGAAAGCGGATCGTTGGGATTAAGAACGTCACGTACAACGAGCCCTTCTTCCCGGGTCATTTTCCAGGTCGCCCCATTATGCCGGGGGTACTGATTGTGGAGGCCATGGCCCAGACGGCTGGGATGCTCGTGTTCAAATCGACGGGCGAGGAAAGCCACAAAAAACCGGTCTTCTTTTTGGGCATGGACAACGTCAAGTTCAGAAAACCGGTCATCCCGGGAGATCAACTTCGTCTCGAAATCGAGATCACCAAGCATCGTCAATCGATCTGGGGATTTAAGGGGAAGGCCTTGGTCGATGGAAAATTAGTGGCTGAAGCAGAACTCTTAGCCATGTTAGGAGAAGAAAAATGATTCATCCCACTGCCGTCATCGACCCAAAAGCTGAAATCGGTGAGGGAGTTGAAATCGGTCCCTACTGTGTGATTGAAAAGGGTGTCTCTATTGATCAGGGGACGAAGATCGGACCCCATGTGATCATCCGGGAAGGGACTCGGATTGGGAAACGATGCCACATATTTCAATTTGCCTCCATCGGAGAAGCCCCTCAGTCCTTCGGATACAAAGGAGAAAAGACCTTTCTTCAGATTGGCGATGAGAATATCATACGGGAATTTGTCACCCTCCATCGAGGTACGATCAAGGGAGGCGGGAAGACCGCTATAGGAAATAGAAATTTCTTCATGGCATACTCTCATGTGGCTCATGATTGTCAAATTGGAAATGAGGTGATCATGTCTAATGCAGCCACCCTGGCCGGACACATTGTTATCGAAGACTGGGCCATCATCGGAGGGATCGTCGCTATCCACCAGTTCTGTCGAGTCGGTACCCACGCTTTTATCGGCGGTGTCTCCGGTGTCACTCTGGACATCCCTCCCTATATGTTGGCTTCCGGAAGCCACGTCAAACTCTTCGGACTCAACACCATTGGCCTCAAACGGGCCAACTTTTCAGAGGAGACCGTGAAGGCCTTGAAGAAGGCCTACCGCATTATTTTTCGTTCCGCTCTGACATTGGAGAAAGCGATGAAGAAGGTGGGAGAAGATGAAATCTCTCACACCCCAGAGGTCCAACATCTCCTCCATTTCATTCAGCATTCCAAGAGGGGGATTGCCCGTTAAGTGGAAAAACTCAAGGTCGGTGTCGTCGGTGTCGGATACTTTGGCCAATTCCATGCAGAGAAATATTCTAAAATAAAAGAGGTGGAATTGGTGGGTGTGGTGGACCTGGATACCTCTCGTGCCAGGGAAATGGCCAAACGATATGGAACCCAGCCTTTCGAGCATCACATCGACATTTTCAAGAAAGTCCAGGCAGTCAGCATCGCCGTTCCCACCCCTTTTCATTATTCGCTGACGAAAGATTTTTTCCTGCAAGGAATCGACGTACTTTTGGAAAAGCCCATCTCGAACACGCTCGAGGAGGCTAATGAATTGATCGGATTGGCCGAATCAAGGAATCTGATCTTTCAGTTAGGCCATCTGGAGCGATTCAACGGAGCATTGTCCGGCTTGGAGGGAAGGGTCCGGCATCCAGGGTTCATTGAATCCCACCGGCTGGCTCCCTTTTCAGGGCGGGGGGCAGAGGTCGATGTCGTGTTAGATTTAATGGTTCACGATATCGATATCATTTTGAGCCTGGTGAGCTCAAAGGTGAAACAGCTTCAGGCCGTCGGCGTTCCCATCCTCACCCAATACCCGGACATTGCCAATGCCCGCATTGAATTCGAAAATGGGTGTGTTGCGAGTTTGACCGCAAGCCGAGTGTCCGGAGAGAAGATTCGGAAAACCCGGATCTTCCAGCCGGACGGAATCCTATCCATCGACTACTTGTCTCAAAAACTCTTCTTTTCCAAGAAGGGGGTTTCCCCCGGAGAGGAAAAGATGCCTGGAATGGTAACCGAGGAGATACCGGTCCAGAAGATCGATCTTCTGGAGGCTGAGATTCGCTCTTTTCTCCAGAGTGTTAGGAATCGAAATAATGCTCGGGTCTCCGGGTTGGATGGGAAGCGAGCATTAGAGTTGGCACTTCAGATCATCCAGAAGATTGAGGACCTCGGCAAGAAAAGGAAATAAAGGGGCGACTGAACGGATGAAATCGAAGAAGATCCTGTTGGTCGCGGGGGAAGTTTCAGGAGACCTTCACGGTTCCCACTTGGTGGAGGCCATTCAATCCATTGATCCGGAAATCCAGTTTTTCGGGGTCGGAGGAGAGGGGTTGAAGAGAGTGGGCATGAAACTCCTCTATCCTTCTCAATCTCTTTCGGTTGTGGGAATTACCGAGGTTCTCTTGAAACTAAGACCTATCCTAAGGGCGCTCCGGGGCTTGAAGAAGTCGCTTGACCGGGAAAGGCCGGATCTCATCATACTCATCGACTTTCCCGATTTCAATCTTCGACTGGCTAAGATTGCCCACCGAAGAGGAATCCCGATTCTCTACTATGTCAGCCCTCAAGTATGGGCCTGGAGACCTAAAAGGATTAAGTTGATCGCTCGGCTGGTGAAGAAAATGATCGTCCTCTTCCCCTTTGAAGTTCCTCTCTATGAGGCCGCAGGGGTCGACGTCGAGTGGGTAGGCCATCCGCTTCTCGACACCGTGAGGCCAGCACTCTCCAAGGAAAAGGCGTTCCAGCAATTGGGCCTGGATCCCAAACGGAGAACCATCGGCTTACTCCCCGGAAGCCGCATGCATGAGGTGGAAAGGCTTCTTCCTCCTCTTCTCGCCTCGGCGGATGTCCTCCAAAGAGAAATCCCCGATCTCCAATTCGTCGTCCCTCTCGCCCCCGGCATTCCCAAGACGATTTTGTCACCCTGGATGAAAAATATTTCGGTACCCGTAATAGTGGTGGAGGGTTTCACTTACGATGCGATGAACCTCTCTGACCTTCTGATCGCAGCCTCCGGGACGGCCACGTTGGAAGGGGCGATTCTTGGAAAACCTATGGTCATCATTTATAAAGTTTCTTTGCTCTCTTATTGGATCGCCAGGGCGTTGATCCGGGTGGATCACATCGGCCTCGTCAATTTGGTGGCTGAGAAAGAAATCGCCCCGGAATTGATTCAAAGGGATGTCAATCCCCGGAGGATTGCCGACGAGGCCTTTCGCATCTTAAGAGATCCCCTTCTGAGCCGAAAAATGGTCGAATCCATGGGGGAGGTGCGCCAGAAACTTGGGGAACCCGGAGCGGCCCAGCGAGCTGCCCACATAGTTCTTTCCTTGATGAAAGAGGCGGGAGCTTGATATCAATAAGATGACCGACAACCAAATTCCAAGCACCCATAGTGAAATAAATTCCCCTGCCTGCCCCGCCCTCGGTCGGGACCGGGGCCGATAGGCCGGAATGACCGCTATTCAAATTTTTTGAATCATTGATTATTATTTGGAGATTGGAATTTGTTCATTGGTAATTATTTGGAATTTGGATTTTGACTATTGGAATTTAGCGTGTTGGGTAAAGATTCATACAGTGATCTAAATAGAAGGACGGGATTGGGGTAATAAGTATGTCTCTCTACCGAAGACTCCTCCAATTTGTAAAACCCTATTGGCTCAAATTAATCCTTGCCGTAATCTGTATGGTCGCCGTCTCTTTTCTGACTGCGGCGACCGCATGGCTGTTCAAACCTGTTGTGGACGGTGTTTTTTTCAAGAAAGAAGGGGTGTCTTCAATTACAATTCCACCCCTCGTAAATAATATCATTGTTCATCTTCATCTCGAAGACCTCTTACTCCAAAGGGGGATGGAGATGCTCCGCTTACTCCCTATTATTCTTGTCCTCCTGTATCTCCTAAAAGGTCTCTTCAATTATGGTCAGGCGTACTTCATGAATTTTGTGGGGCTTAGAATTATCGCGGATGTCAGGGAGAAACTCTACAATCACCTCCAAACCCTTTCTCTTTCTTTTTTTACAAAAACACCCACCGGCATTATCATCTCCCGGATTACAAATGATGTGACGCTGATTCAAGGAGCGGTGTCTAGTACCACGGCAGGTGTTTTCAAAGATATCTTTACCTTCTTCGGCCTGGCGGCTGTCGCCTTTCTTCAAAGCTGGAAATTGGCGATCATCGCTTATATTATCTTTCCTTTGGCCATCATACCCATTAGAGGATTTGGAAAGAAGATGCGGAAATTCGCCCGAAGGGGGCAGCAACGACTGGGCCTTCTTACAACCTTTCTTCATGAAACAATCACCGGAAATCGGATTGTCAAAGCATTCAACATGGAAGAGTATGAGAAACGGCGCTTCGCTGAAGAGAATGAACGGTTATTCAAAACATTCCTCAAAAGGATTAAGGTCCGAGCGCTGAATACCCCCCTGATGGAATTCCTGGGAGGAATCGCAGCAGCGATCATCATCTGGGTAGGGGGTCACATGGTCATGCGGGGGGAATTGACCCCGGGCACTTTCGGGTCATTTCTTTTAGCCGTTTTTATGTGCTATGCTCCGATCCGTGATTTGAGCAAGGTCAACCTTGAGATCCAAGAAGGTCTGGCAGGGGCAGCACGTATCTTTGAGCTTCTCGATACCCCCACCGATATTAAAGATGGAGAGGACGCGGCTCTGCTCCCTCCGATCACCCAAGGAATAGATTTTCAAAAGATCCATTTTAAATATGAAGATGAGGTTGTGCTTAAAGACATATCCCTCCAGGTAAAGGTTGGAGAAGTCATCGCTTTGGTGGGAATGAGCGGTGCAGGAAAAACTTCTTTAGTGAACCTTCTGCCCCGTTTCTATGACGTGGAAGGGGGAGAGATTCTTATCGATGGCTGTGATATTCGAAAGGTCACTTTGAAATCCCTCAGGGATCAGATCGGTTTGGTCACACAACAAACCATCCTCTTTAATGATACGGCTCGAAATAATATCGCCTACGGAAATCCGAAATGTTCCGATCAAGAGATCGTCGAGGCCGCCAAGGCAGCCAATGCCCATGACTTCATCCAGAGATTGCCCCAAGGGTACGATACGAACATCGGTGAGCAGGGTGTCAAGCTATCCGGAGGGGAACGCCAACGCATCTCCATCGCGAGAGCCCTCCTGAAGAATGCTCCCATTCTGATTTTAGACGAAGCCACCTCTTCTCTGGATTCGGATTCTGAAACAGAAGTCCAAAAGGCATTGGAAGAGTTAATGAAAGGGAGAACGGTCTTCGTCATCGCCCATCGGCTCTCAACCATCCGAAACGCCCACCGGATCGTCGTCCTTTCCGAAGGCCAGATTGTGGAACAGGGAACGCATGAGGAATTGATGGCCTCCCATGGTGAATATCGCCGTCTCTATAATCTTCAGTTCAAAGATGATGGAACGAGAATTCAGTCAACGTCCAAGACACAAAAGGTCTACTAAGCGGCCTTGAGTTCGGAGTTCAGAGTCAAGAGTTCGGAGTTTGAAGATTAGATGCTCCGAACTCCGGACTAATCACTCCTAACTGACCATAACCAACTGCGGCAACATTTAAGTATGGTCATTAAGTCCATAAAGAAAAAGTTAGTGGCCTGGTGGGGGCCGTGGTGTGCCTACTGGATCATCAAGATTCTGGCCTGGACGATGCAGTTTGAAGAGATCAATCCGGAGATTCCGAGACGGTTTCGGGAGAAAGGGATTCCTGCCATTGGGGCCTTCTGGCATGGAAGGCTATTCATGATGCCTATCGTCTATAAAGGGAAAAAATTGAGTTTTCTCGTTTCTCCCCATCGGGATGGCCAGGTGGTGGGAAAGGCCCTAAAACGGTTTGGCTTCCACGCCATCTTGGGTTCAACCATGCGAAAAGGTTTTTCCGGTTTCAAGCGGATGGTCAAGGCTTATGGGTCTGATATCGCCATTGTCCCGGACGGACCGAGGGGGCCTCGTCACCGGGTCCAAATTGGTGTGATCGAGCTGGCCAGGTTGACAGGGAGGCCTGTGGTTCCATTAACCTTCAGCGCCTCAAAACGGAAGATCTTCAACACCTGGGATCAGTTTCTCCTCCCCTATCCTTTCTCAAGAGGGGTATTCATCTGGGGAGAACCGATTGAGGTCGATCAAAATGGAGACCGGGCCCATCTCGAGGAGAAAAGAATCCTCTTGGAGAATCGTCTCAATGAGTTGACCGAGAGGGCAGACCATTACTTCAACAAAAGCAATGCCAAATGCTAAATTCCGAATGTCAAAAAAGCCGGTATGCGACATCAGATCATTGAGAACTTCTTTTGAAATTTGGATTTGATTTGACATTTGAGCTTTATCATTTGACATTATAATCTCCCGATGGTTCAATGATTTACTACCTTTACAACTTTCTTCTGACGATCTTCCTGATTGTGGCAATTCCATATTTTCTTCTACGGAGTCTCATCTCCAAGCGGTTCCGAAAAGCACTGCCTCAACGAATGGGATTTTTTCAAAGCCCTTCCTTCAAAAAATCCATTTGGGTTCATGCGGCATCGGTCGGAGAAGTATTCTGTTCAATCCCTCTTTTGAAAAAGATCAAGAAGGAGTTCCCTCGTTCCAAGATTGTTTTAACCACGATGACCTCCACCGGAAACGAGACAGCCAAATCCCACCTCCCTGAAGCGGATCAAATCCTTTTTGTACCGATCGACCATCCCCTCATCATCCGGAGAGCCATCAAAAAAATCCAGCCCGGCCTCCTTCTCATTGCAGAGACGGAACTCTGGCCCAACCTGCTCCATGGCTGTGGAAAAAAGCGAATTCCCATCGTCCTCTTCAACGGAAGGATCTCCCAAAAGTCATTTCGGCGTTACCTCTCCTTAAAATTATTTTTCAAAGAATGTCTGAAATACATCTCCCTCTTCTTAATGCAGACGGAAGAAGATCAAAAGCGAGTCGTCGAGATCGGAGTGGATTCTCAAAAGACAAAGGTAGAGGGAAATTTAAAATTCGATCAGACCTTCCCTTCCTTCACCCAGAAAGCCATGGGTGAGATGGCTGAAGCCCTCGGGTTCCATGGGCAGGAGAAGATTCTCATCGCAGGGTCCACTCATTCCGGAGAGGAAGAGATCCTGGTTAGCCTTTACAAGGAGCTGAAAAAGATAGAGCCCCATCTTGTCCTCATTCTTGCCCCGCGACACCTCGAACGGCTCGAGGAGGTGGAGAGAATCCTGAGAAAAGAGGCGATATCATGGCTGAGAAAGACTTCCCTACCGATGGGTGCAGGCAGGTCTGATCAAGAAAGCCCCGAAGTGATCCTCCTCGATACGATGGGGGAACTGACGGGCATTTACAGTCTTGGGACATTAGTCTTTGTGGGTGGGAGTCTTGTCCGGATAGGCGGTCATAACCCGCTCGAGCCTTTGTTCTTCAGAAAGTGCGTTCTCTTCGGCCCTTATATGTTTAATTTCTTGGAAATCTCCAGCCGTCTGATTGAGACAGGAGGAGCGATTCAGGTATCCGGAGAAGAAGAGCTCTTTTCTCAACTGAAACGCCTCCTTTTTGACGAAGGTGCGCGCAAGAAGGTGGGGGAGAAAGGCTATCAATTTCTCCAAAAGCATCAGGGGTCAACAGAAAGAATGTTTGAAGAGATTCGGCCCTTCCTTTCCAAAATGTAGAACGTAGATTGCGGAATGCGGAATGTAAAAAGATGAAAGCTCAAAGCTCAAAGTCAAGAATAGTATGAATAAGACTGTGCGGACACGATTCACGGACACGGTCACGTATTTTGGAAAATGATGCGTATCGACCGATTCCTCTATCAAAAAGAGAAATCCTTCTGGAAGCGAGGACTTCTTTTCCCTCTTTACCTCCTCTCTGTACCTTATGGGGGGGCTGTTCGAACGAGATCTTTTCTCTATTCCCTTCGATTATTGAAAACAAGAACTCTTCCCTGTCCTGTCATCAGCGTCGGGAACATCACTGTGGGCGGAACGGGTAAGACTCCTTTAGTGATAGCCTTAGCAAAAGGGTTGATGGCCAAGGGAATCTCTGTAGCCATTCTCAGCAGAGGGTACAAGAGAACGAAGACCTCTGAACCGGTAGTGAGCGATGGCAAGACTATCTTTCTCTCGCCCGAAGAATCCGGGGACGAACCCTTCCTGATGGCCAAGGCTTGCCAAGGCATCCCTGTCCTGGTTGGCAAAGATCGCTTCATAAATGGTGGGATCGCTCTTGAACGATTTGGCGTGAAAGGGCTGTTACTCGACGACGGCTATCAGTATCTTCCCCTCTGTCGGGATATCAATATCCTGCTCATCGACTCACACATCGGCTTTGGAGACCATCATCTTCTGCCGAGAGGGATTCTGAGGGAGCCTTTATCGCACCTTCTTAGGGCCAATCTCTTCTTGATCAACAAAGCCGAGGAGCCTGCGACTTTTCAGCCATTGGAGAACAAAATTCACGAGATATATCCTGGGGCACCGGTGTTTCATAGCGATTACGAACCGGTGGGCCTGGTGGGCCCTAAGGAGGAACAAGAAGAGCTGGAACCCTTAAAAGGAAAGAAGATACTCGCTCTTTCCGGAGTCGCTAACCCCAGCTCCTTCTCCTCTACGCTAAGGAAATGTGGAATGGAGATTGTTAGAGAAGCGATCTTCCCGGATCACCATCTCTATACCACCAAAGATATATCGTACATAGAAGAGAAAGCCAGGGGAGTCGATTGCATTGTCACAACGGAGAAAGATATGGTAAAATTAAAACAATTGAATATTGATCTTCTCCC
>JBAVGF010000155.1:0-2639 GCA_049684675.1 Thermodesulfobacteriota bacterium
ATGAAAAATGCCTGCAGAGGACTCTAAACAACTTCTTTGCGGGTTTTTTTGTGAGGGACAAATTAACTAAGGGGTATTAGGGTGAGTTCATTGCAAAAGGATCAATTTTTGCTTGGAGGCAATATAAGGGGGGGGAAAAAATGAATCGGAAACCGAAAATAAATAAGAAAATTTATGTCGCTAACCTTCCTTCACAGGCCAGCGAGTCCGAACTCAGAGCCCTTTTCTCAAGCGCAGGAGATGTGATGTCTGTCAAGATCGTCAAGGACAGACAGACCAATCAACCCAGAGGGATTGCCTTTGTGGAGATGTCTACCCAATGGGAAGCCCGGAGGGCTGTGTCCATGTTGAATCGAAAAAACTTCATGGGAAAGGATTTGCTGGTTAAGGAGGCCAAAGTCAGCCGTGGTTTTCGGGAGAATTGGTAATACAAATACAAGAGAACATCTGTTTTGATTAACTCTTTTCGGGAGATTTATCATGAGGGGAGATGGAAACGTGGATGCGGGAGTATGCAAAAGGGGAGGGTTTGTTCATGGAGAAGGAACGACTTGAGTGGGTTTTGTCAGGATTAAACCGGTATAAATTAACCCAGAAGGAAGACCAATTTGTCAAATCAACAGAGTATGATTTCAATCAAAAAAATATGATCACTGAACAGCAGGAGGAAAAATTAGAAAGTCTTTATAAGGAAAAGTCGAAATTTATACCCAATCGGGACTACTTCTCTCCGAAGGAAAGCATTCCCCCGGGAAAGACCAAGGTTAGAAGGTATCTTTCAAAATCGGCGCCTCGATGAAGTCTTGTCGCTCTGTGAGGCCGTCCTGCCTACCGGCAGGGAGGGACTGCCGACGATTTTCCCTCATTCCTTAATTCCACCCATCGTCCCTGATCCTAGATCCCAAATCCCAAATCGTGATACGAGATTGACAACATTGTGTTTTTTGCTATCTTGGAGCCACAATTTTACGGGGATGAAATGACTTCCTATATGAGTTTCAAAGAGCTTGCAGATCGGGAAGTAGAAGGTCAAGATTATCGAATTAGGGTCGAATTAAGAAATGCACCTGTTCTTATCATGGCCCCGCATGGTGGAAAAATCGAACCGGCGACATCAGAAATTGCCGAAGCGATTGCAGGTATGGATTACTCCTTTTACACTTTCGAGGGGTTGAAGGCGGATGGAAATAGTGTGCTTCATATCGAAAGCCACCTTTTTGATGAGTTCTGTGCACTGCAAGCTGTCGAAAAGGCCGATATCGTAGTCACTGTGCATGGACAAATTGATCAGAGAGATGAGTTTGTGATGGTGGGTGGTCTCAACGATGGTTTACGTTCAGAAATAGAGCGGCAATTAGAAGCAGCCGGTTTTAAGACTCGACCTCCAACAGAAGGGCTGCTGGGGACTGATCGGATGAACATTTGCAATCGGGGAAAATTGAAGCAGGGTGTTCAGTTAGAAATCAGTCGCAAGGTGCGCGATGTACTCAGAGCGAATCGGGACCCGCTCCAAACCTTCGGCAACGCTGTGCGAAAGGGGATCCGACACTATTTGGACCGGGTAAGACCATGATGATAGATTTGAAAGGAGGAAGAAGATGAGCTTAAGTATGTTTATACCGGAGGTTCAGATACTTGAGAAAATTGTAAGACCACTGATCGTCTATTTTTTTCTGCTCATTACTTTCCGCATAGTGGGGAAACGTGAGCTGGGCCAGATGACGCCTTTTGACCTGATCGTTCTGCTGACGATCAGCAACGTCTTGCAAAATGCGATGATCGGCCCAGACAATTCACTCACTGGGGGCCTCATTGGCGGCCTGACGCTATTTGTTGCAAATGGTTTGGTCGGACGTCTCACAATTCATTTCCCGAGCATTGCAAGGCTGCTCGAAGGCAAGCCCACACCGTTAATTGAAGACGGCAAGGTCCTCACAAGGAACTTGAGGAGCGAGGTCATGACCAGGGCTGAATTGGAGCGCGCCATTCGTAAGCACGAGCTCGATCCAGACACGGATCTCCCTTCGATCAAACGGGCACTGTTGGAGCAAGATGGGACAGTGACGATTATACACAAGAGTGAGTCCGACCAGGGTCACCACAGGAAAACCATCGGGAAATTGCCCGGGAAGGAATAGAGGAAGGGAATCACATGATCCTATTCCCCGTTAGTGAAGAGAAGAATAGATGGCTTAAGGAAAAGATGGAAGCCCTTGGTATCCATGAGAAGGACATTGAAGAAAAATTTATCCGGTCCTCCGGCAGGGGAGGGCAAAAGGTCAATAAGACCTCGACATGCGTTTATCTCAAACATATTCCAACAGGGATCGAAGTGAAATGCATGAGAGAGAGGAATCAATCTCTCAACCGATTTCTTGCGAGGCGTGAGCTTGTTATAAGAATCGAGAAGCTGTCAGGAGAGGTGACACCCGAAGATATTATCATTGAGAGGGCGAGACGGCAAAAGTCAAAAAGACAGAAGAGAGCAAGGCTCAAATACGGGAGAGAGTAAACGATTAGCGCTCAGGCTGTTCTCAAGACGGGCTCCGTAAAGAAAATAGCCACAGAATGCCTTAGGGCCGAAACCAAGGAAATTAGCACGGCTCAAGAAGAATTTTTCTGGGCAAGAGGGAGAGAAT
>JBAVGF010000156.1:0-3860 GCA_049684675.1 Thermodesulfobacteriota bacterium
CCTTTCTTTTAACCAACTGAGCCGGTTTGATTCCGTCTTTCTCTCCCCTGGGGCCAGACTGGATGTTCCCCTATCCGTTGAGGGCGAAGATTTGAAAAGGATCTGGAAGGGTGGAGATTTTTTAGAGCGAATCAATTCAAGGGAGAAGGCTATTTTGGGGAAAGAGACCATCGTGATCGGGGGGGGCAATACAGCCATGGATGTGGCGCGGTCGGCGTTGCGTCTCGGTTCCAAGGTAACGGTCGCCTATCGAAGGACCAGGGCTGAAATGCCGGCCATCCGTGATGAAATAGTTGAAGCTGAGGAAGAGGGAGTGCGTCTTGAGTTCTTGATTCAGCCTGTGAAGGTAAGCCTTCTCAAGAATAAAAGGCTGGGTGTAAAATTCCAGCGAATGAGGCTGAGTGATCTGGATCAAAGCGGTAGACCGAGAGCGATCCCTCTCAGGGGGAAATCTCTCACCGTGGAAACTGACCGCATCATCACAGCTGTTGGTGAACAAGTTGATCTCTCTTGGATTCCTCAAGAGCTTCTTGAAAATGATCTAATCGATGTGAATCCCTCTCCCACGGTTTTTGCAGGGGGAGATGCTGTTGACCAGCCACGAACCATCGTCACTGCTATCTCTTCAGGGAAGAGGGCTGCTATTTCCATCGATCTTCGCCTGAGGGAAGATGCCCATCAAGAGATTTCTTCTAAGATCAGGCTTGGAAATAAAGGTTCTGTCTCGATGGAGGCATATCTTTCTGGAAGGAATGAGGGAAGATGGCCAGAGCCCAAAGACGTCATTTCGTATGACGGGATAAACACTTTGTATTTCGAGCATCGCCAAAAAATCAATATGCGCAAACTCAGCCTCGTCCAGAGGCGGAAAAGTTTTTCAGAAGTGAATCGCGGTTTATCTTCAGAAGGGGCCAACCTTTCTGCTTCGAGGTGTTTTTCCTGCGGGACGTGCAACTACTGCTATAATTGCTATTTCTTTTGCCCCGAAGGCGCGATTTCACTGGATCCTCTTCACCAGACAAAGTACGTTGACCTTGACCATTGTAAAGGGTGTGGGACCTGTGCAAAGGCCTGTCCGAGGAGTGTCGTAGAGATGAGGGATGTTCCATGAAAGACTTTATGACCGGGAATCATGGGGTAGCGAACGCTGTCAAACTCTGCCGTACTCCATTCATCGCTGCGTATCCCATCACACCGCAGACCGCTATCTATGAAAAGCTCTCGGAATGGGAGGCATCAGGTCTCCCCAAAGGAGTCATGATGCGGACGGAGTCTGAGCATTCTGCCATGGCGGCCTGTATTGCCGCCTCCTTGACAGGCGTCAGAACGTTTACCGCTACTTCTTCTCAGGGCCTTGCCCTGATGCATGAGATGCTCCATTTTGCGGCCGGGTGCCGGGCTCCAGTCGTGATGGCCAATGTTAATCGACTCTTAGCAGCGCCATGGGGATTCTGGGCTGACCAGTTAGACAGCCTTTCCCAGCGGGATACGGGGTGGATTCAATTTTATTGTGAAAATGGCCAGGAGGCCCTGGATACAGTCATCCAGGCCTATAGAATAGCAGAGCAGGTATTTCTCCCGGTCATGTTATCTCTGGAGGCCTTTTTTGTCTCCCACTTCATGGAGGTTGTTGACCTTCCTGAGCAGGAGCAGGTCGATCGGTTTCTTCCCCCTATGGATCTACCCCATAAGTTCGATATCGACAAACCTGGATTTCTCGTCCCCGTGGTTTCATCAGAATTGTACCGGAAGTATAAACATATGGCCCAGGGGTCGATGGACTCCGTGAAAGAGATTGCCGCAATGGTGGATCAGGAATTTAAGAGCGAATTCGGAAGAGGCTATGGGATCGTTGAGCCCGTCATGGTCGAGGATGCGGAGATCGTTCTTGTGACGGCTGGATCGATCACAAGCACGACAAGGATGGTAATAAGGGACCTTCGAAAGGAGGGGCATAAGATTGGTCTGCTAAAAATACGTCTCTTCAGACCTTTTCCGGTGGAAGCCGCACGAGATGCCCTTAAAGGAAAGAAAAAGATTGCCGTCATCGACAGGAATATCTCCCTCGGAAGCGGAGGGATATTTTGCCAGGAGTTAAGGGCGGCATTGATCCATTCTCCAGATCATCCTCTTACCTATAGTTATATTGCGGGAGTAGGGGGCACAGATGTAACTCCCGAAGTGATTCAAAAAATTGCTTTCGATGCGATAAATCGAAAGGACCCGACGGATGCGCCGATCTGGATCATGGAAGACTATTAGACTAAAAATGCCAAATGTCAAAGCTCGCACGAAGTGATGAACCGAAGGTGAATCAATGTCAAATCAAATCCAAAGCTCAAAAACCAAAAGTTTTCTCTTTGACCTTTGGCCGGAACGTGTCCCGCAAACCCCGCCTTGTAGGCGGGGTCAAGGGACACAATATAAAATGAAATTACCTTGCAGGGAAGCCCCGCCCTGTAGACGGGGAGCTTCACATTCATTTGACATTTGGATTTTGAAATTTGGAATTAAAGAGATCTTTTTAACTTATAGAGTAGAGTCTAGCTGAGTTATGGAGACGATATGACCTTACCGGAGCAGAGACCAAATCTATTGAGGCCTGGTCATGCGGCATGTGCTGGTTGTGGACTCGCCATCGGCATGAAACTAGTCCTTCAGGCCATGGGACCTCGAACCATTGCCGTCATCGTTCCATCCTGTGAAGGAGCAATCGGAGGCGTGTATCCTTACACTTCCTACGGGGTCTCGACCATCCATTCCGCCTTTGAGATTGCTGCGCCGACCGCCGCGGGGATAGCCAACGCCCTTAAAATCCAGGGGAAGGATGATATTCAGGTGCTGGCTTTCGCAGGCGATGGCGGAACGTTTGACATTGGTCTTCAGTCTCTTTCGGGAGCGACGAAAAATAACGAGGATATCGTCTACGTCTGCCTGGATAACGAAGCCTACATGAACACCGGGATTCAGGTGAGCTCCGCAACCCCTTCCTATGCCTGGACGGGGACGACCCCTGAAGGGAACCCCCGCCGGAAGAAAAACATCATGGAGATCATGGCCGCCCATTATAATCCATACTCAGCCACAGCCAGCATCGGTTTTCCCCGTGATGTCCAGCAGAAAATCACCAAAGCGAAAGGTATCCGGGGAACAAAATTCATTCATATGCTTGTCCCCTGCCCAACGGGCTGGAAGACGCCGTCGGATATCTCCCCTGAATTGTCCATTCTCGCCGTGGAAACGAATATTTTTCCGCTTTACGAGGTGGAAGACGGAAAGAGATACGCCATCAATCATGAGCCACGCCGTCTCCCTGTCCAGGAGTACCTGCTAAAACAGGGTAGATTCAGACACCTGAAGGAAGAGCAGATCCGACAGATTCAAATGGATGTGGATGAGGAATGGGAAAAATTGAAGCAGAGAGCGGGTCATTCAACTATAGGAGACCGATGATAAACTCAACAAAAACGAACGAGAATGAAAAAGCTTTTTGAGAAAGGTGGACGTTCAATGAAAAGATTCTGGAAGTTTTTTGATAGGCTTTCAGACTTAATGGCAGCCTTGGCCGGGGTCATCCTGGTCTTTATAACGGCTGCCGTATGTTATACCATCGGCATGCGATTCTTATTTAGACAGACAACGATATGGATCATCCCGATGACCGAATATGCCCTTTTGTGGATTGTCTTCCTTGGAACAACCTGGCTTTTGAGAGAAGGAGGGCATATCACCACCGATGTCGTATACGTTCATCTCAATAAAAAAAAGAAGCGCTATCTCGATTTTATCATGTCCGTTATCGGTGGGATTGCCTGTTTCATGTTGTTCTATCTTGGAGTTATCCATATATGTGACTGTAT
>JBAVGF010000157.1:0-3575 GCA_049684675.1 Thermodesulfobacteriota bacterium
CGCTGCTGACGATTGCGGTTCCAACCTTTCCAACTACAATCCCCGCCGCATAGTTCGCTAAACTCGCTGCATCTTTCACACTAACACGACGCCCTGTTCCTAAAGCAAGAGCCATCGTTCCAATCACCGTATCTCCGGCACCGGTCACATCATAAACCTCTTTTGCGACAGTGGGAACACGATAGGGTCTCTGATCACGCTCGAAAATTATCATTCCCTTTTCCCCCTGGGTGATGACTAAAGCACTACACTTTAGCCTCTTCAACAGGCTTCTCCCAATTTTCTCGACTGAGGACTGATCGGTGACAGGAATCCTTGATGCCTCACTCGCTTCATTGGTATTCGGCGTAATCACGGTGGCCCCTTTAAAAAAGAAGAAATTTTTCACCTTGGGGTCAACCATGATCAACTTCTTCGACTGCCTGGCTCTCTCGACAATGGTTTGGATGAGTTTTCTCGTCAATAAACCCTTCCCGTAATCAGAAAAAACGACCCCGTCGAAATCTTCTATCTTTTCCGTCAAAAACCTTGAAAGATTTCTCAAAGTAGAAGCCTTGGGGTGATCGGTCGTCTCCCGATCGACCCGCACCAATTGTTGGTAATGTGGATGGTGAGCGATGATCCTGGTCTTTACCGTCGTCTGTCTTCCTTGTTCAAAGAATATCCCCTGGGTCCGGATTCCTCTTTCAACGATTTTCTTATATATCTTCTTTCCATTTTCGTCATCACCCACAATGCCGCAGAGCGATACCATTCCCCCGAGCGAGCGAATATTATGGGCAACATTTGCGGCCCCTCCGAGATTAAAATCCTCCGTTTCTGCAATGATGACCGGAACCGGGGCCTCTGGGGATATGCGGGAGACTTTCCCAAAAATAGATCGATCCATCATAATATCCCCGACCACCAAGAGTCTTACTCTTGGAAAACCCTTCAATATCGATTCCAACTTTTTTCGTTCCCTCATCCTGATCATTTTACCCGTTCCTTTAAGATCTCTTGTGGTCTCTGAAAAACTCGGCCGTCTTTTTCAATCCGGTCTCGATTCCAACTTTTGGCTCATAATTTATAATTTCCTTTCCCCTGCGGATATCTGCCAAAGAGTGCTTCACGTCCCCTTTCCGAGGATCTTGATAAATAGGGGACTGTTTCGATCCAAGGATCTCTTTCAGGACATTCAATAATTGGTTCAACGAGATTCTATTCCCACAGGCAATATTAATGGCTTCTCCATGGAGGTGCTCTGCGGACATGGCGAGAAGATTGGCCTCAACCACATTCTCAATATACGTAAAATCTCGAGACTGCTCTCCATCTCCAAAGATGATTGGAGGACGACCCTGAAGCAGAGCGTCGATAAATTTTGGGATGACAGCAGAGTAAAGGGAATTTGGGTCCTGCTTTGGACCAAAAATATTGAAATACCTCAGGGAGATGGTTTCGAGGCCATAGAGCTGGTAAAAAAGTCGGCAATATTGTTCTCCGATATATTTTTGTAAGGCATAGGGTGAGAGAGGATTGGGGGGCATTTCCTCATGCTTCGGTAAGGTAGGAGTATCTCCATAGATGGATGAAGAGGCAGCATACATGACTCTTTTCACCCCTTTCTCCCTGGCGGCAAGAAGAATATTCAGAGTCCCTCCTACATTGACCGCGTTTGACGTCTCCGGGTCCTCCACAGAACGTTGAACAGACGGCAAGGCACCCTGATGGAATACATATTCCATCCTCTCCGCCGCCTTTTGGCAGGTACGGAGGTCACGAATGTCTCCTTTGATAATCTCAAGAGAAGGATAGGCTTTATCAAAAACCAGGTTCTCCTTCTTGCCAGTTGAAAAATCGTCGAGGACTCGAACCAAGTGCCCTCTCTGGAGCAAGGCCTCCGTCAGGTTTGACCCGATGAACCCCGCCCCTCCAGTCACTAATACTTTTGACATGTTCTTTTGCTCCGTTCCCTTCTTATTTTCTTTCTATTTAACAAAACCGTTCTCCTTTATCAAGAAAAAACAGGAAATTGAGGAATTGAGGAAAAGGATCGTTCTCCTTTGAACAATTTGAGAAGCTCACTCTCTGTCAGTTCTGATTGAAACAGGCTACAAAAGGGTCTATTCCTTCTTTTCGATCAAATCTTTGATTAAATCAGCCGTGATCTTAACCGCATTCTCACTCCAATGAGTGCCGTCGGTATGGTAAAGCAATACCCCTTTTTGAAAGGCATCGTCAAAAGCTGTTTGGGTGTCCACCGTCTCGATCCCCAAGTTTTTTAACGTGGATATCAGCTGTTCCAAAAATACTGGTTTTTTGGTCTGTAAGCCCTCATGATAAAGATTTTCTTTCTCGGGAATAGGTAAGAATATAAAACGGATTCCTTTACTCCTTAAGAGTTGATCATATGTCTTGATGACTTGAACTGCTTTGTCGAACTGGTCCTTTGGGACATCTTTATTTAAATCCGCCCCTTGAAAAAAAAGAACAGGACCGTACTTTGAAGAAACACTGTTGGAAGGGATGGCTTCGGAATGAGGAGATCCTATCCTCCTCAGACTCGCGCGCAGATACTGAAGCATATTCGCTTTATAGATACGATCAAGGTATACTCCTACGCATTGAATGAGGCGATTTCCACTGATCTGATTTCTCAATCTATACCCAATCTCCCTTATCTGAGATCTTAATTTCGATGTAGAAGTGTCCTTAACCGGGGGCAAATAGAATATAAATCTCTCGACACTCGAAATGATAACGATATCGGGTGGGTCTTTCTTGAACCTCCTTTCTTTTAAGAAAGTACCTAAGCTGCCAGGGGACATAGGATAGACACCCACCTTTAACTTTCTTTCCAACACTTCGGAAAGGATGTCTTCTTGCGTTTGGCCACTGCCGGCAATATTCGAGTCACCGATAACGACCACTTCATTTTTGACTCGGTTGGTATTCTGTTTCCGATATCCATATCGATCGGTAATCCACTTCGCTTTCCTCTTATGAGTAAATATTGTATGATGGGCCAAGTCTCCTTCTTCCATCTTTGTGATTTCCATATTTGGATAAAATTGTCCAGGTAAAATGTTATAATATTTTCTTATGACAAGCGCCTCCCAGACCCTAAATGTAAAGAAGTCGATAGGAAGAACAAATAGTTCGATTCCGATGGCTGCCAGGAATGGAATAAGAAACAAAACAGACTTAAGGACAAATTTTTTCATCTCCATCCCTTAAAATTGGAAATAGATGAATTGTTTTGCTCCAAAATTGCCGAATAACAAAATCGCCAGCAAAAGGAAATAATAAGCCGGCCACCGAATCCAAGCCGGCTTTTCAGAAAACCGATCGATGATATTCCAGCGCTCCTCCATGAGCTGGACGCATAACAAAATACCGATGGAGACGAGAGAGACCACAAATTCGAACCTCCATGCTCCCCAAAATGGGATATTCTCCAATGCCTCAACGGTGAACGCATTTCCCCACCCAGCAAATAAATTGGAAATGATGTGGAAAGCATCTGATATCGTGTCGGCCCTAAAAAATATCCAGGCAAAGCAAACCGATGAAAAGGTTATCAAGATCTTAAG
>JBAVGF010000158.1:0-9381 GCA_049684675.1 Thermodesulfobacteriota bacterium
AAAATTCCCCGTGATGAAGTGGCCTAGCCTGTCCTGCCTACCGCAGGTAGGCGTCTCCAGGGAGTTCGGGACTAAAAAAACAATAAAAAAAACAACAATAAAAAAAACACTTGACATATAAGAAATAACGTGACATAGTTTTTTTGTAGGTTGTAAGAAGTATCTGTTTGGATCACAAAAGGTCGTAAAAGTGCTTCTTAAAACTTTTCCGGCCTTTTTTTTAAGGACCAAAGGCTATTACAACTTACTTGAGTTTAAAAGAAGAAAGGAGGTGAGTTGTAGTGGCCAAAGGTCGTGTGAAATGGTTTAACGAGAAGAAGGGCTATGGGTTCATTTCCAGAGATGACGGAAATGATGTCTTCGTGCACTTCTCCGCTATCAAGAGAGATGGGTTTAAATCCCTCTATGAAGGCGATGAAGTAGAGTTCGAGGTTTCCGATGGTCCGAAAGGCCCACAGGCAACCAACGTTGTCGTAGTGACCTAAAGAGAATTTCGTTGGACTAAGAAGAGAAAAGAGACCCCAGGTTTTCCTACTCGGGTCTCTTTTTATTTGCTCGTCATCGCCAGGTCTAACATTGGGAGCCCGGTTGAACGACCGAACAGGAATTTTCAATAAGTTTTGAGCACTCCTTGAGCAACGAGGTTAAGCCAAAGTGTTTTTTTCGCTTCAATACGCTATTTTTATTCATAAATTACTGTTTTCACCGTATACCTTTTGGGATAAATGTTCACTAAAATTAAATGCAAGACTAATCCGTCCTACTGATTTAGAGGATAGACGATTTACGGAAGCAGGTCACTGGAAGGGCACGCGAAATGGGAAAAGGTAAAAGGACTGATTCGGACAAAATGTTTAATCCGGAAAAATACGGGATGGAAGTCTGCCCGCTTTGCAAGGGAAAAGGTAAAATAGGCAAAAAACCCGGTGAGTTAAATGTTTGCACGGGATGTGGAGGCTTTGGACTAATTAAAAAAGAAAAAGAACCCCTGAAAATATGATTTCCGTTCCTCAATCTACCTCTACTTATGAGGAAAAGTAAGAACGGATAAGATATTTTCTCATCGGGATTCTTTCTTTATCTCTTCTTCGATCATCCTTTCTTTGGCTTCTCTAAACTTTCCGCCGGAGAAGACGAAAATAGACATTCCGTGGAAGAACAGGCCTATCCCCCATCCGAACAATGGCCATATGAACCAAAGGTATCGAGGCGAAGTGGTCAGGTTGATAATGATGAGCAGAACGTTCACCCCCACATACACCGCTAAGTGAATATAGAATCCTATCCTAGCCTCCACCCTTTTCTTTGCTTTTTCATAAGCTTCCCTGTTCTCCACGTGTGTCTCCTTTTCAGGCGTTTGCTTATTAGACTTGAGAACTTTCTTGGAGAGGAACCATCGCAATTTTTTTGCGATTATATTTTCCCCTGAGACTTCAGATAGTCTCTCCAGAAGGGTGAGATATCCCTCAACCTCTGGATGATCGGGGGGAGATGCTCGACGATATAATCCATCTCCTCTTTCGTATTGTAGACGGAGAGGCTGAAACGGATCGACCCGTGAGCCGCGGTAAAAGGAACGCCCATTGCCCTGAGGACATGCGAAGGCTCCAGTGAACCGGACGTGCAGGCAGAGCCCGAAGAAGCGCAGATACCAAGATCAGAAAGCAGAAGGAGAATGGATTCTCCTTCGACAAATTCAAAACTGACGCTCACGGTGTTGGGAAGCCGGTGGAGCCGTTCCCCATTCACCAAGGTATTGGGAATCTTCTCCAAAAGCTTCACCTCGAGATAATCCCTCAAGGCTTTGACCTTCGTGTTCTCTTCATCAAGATGGTTCTTGGCCAGCTCGCAGGCCTTCCCAAGCCCGATGATGTAAGGGACATTTTCTGTCCCTCCCCTTCTCCCTTTCTCCTGGTGGCCGCCGATCAAGAATGGAGAAAATTTAGTTCCTTTTCGGATGTAGAGGACCCCGATCCCCTTGGGCGCATGGAGTTTATGGCCGGAGATGGAAAGCAGATCCACCTTCGATTTTTTCATCGTCAGAGGAATCTTCCCTGCGGCTTGCACGGCATCGGTATGGAAAGAAATTTCCCTCACCTTCACAATCTCGCCGATTTCTTCGATAGGAAAGATCACCCCCGTTTCATTATTGGCATACATGATGCTGACCAGCGCTGTCTCATCGGTGAGTGACTCCCTTAATTCGTCGAGATCTAACCGTCCCTCTCGATCCACGGAAAGCTCGGTGATCCGGTAGCCTTTTCGGCCTAAATAGGTAGAAACATTTCCAACCGCAGGGTGTTCCACTCGGGTAGAGATGACGTGTCGCTTTTTCGGATAGGAATCAAGGGTCCCTAAAATCGCCGCGTTATCACTCTCTGTCCCGCAACTGGTAAAGACGATCTCCGAAGGCTCTGCCCCTAAGAAGTCTGCCACCTTCTCCCTCGCCTCATCCACCTTCTTTTGAACCTGTCCTCCGAAGAAGTGCATGCTTGAGGGATTCCCATAATACTCGGAAAAGTAAGGCAGCATCACTTCCAAAACCTCCGGAGCTACTTTGGTCGTCGCATTATTATCCACATAGACGGTCTTCACGGCCTGACCTCCTCCACTTCGATATCGTCGCTGACAAATTCCCTTAACTTCGATTCGACATACTGTTTTAAGGTGATCTCAGCGCTGGGGCAGAAAGAACAGGAGCCCCTCAACGCGACGTAAACCTTGTTTCCCTCGATATCGATTAAATCCAAATCGCCACCATCGGCCTTCAAAGCCGGAATGATTTCCCTTCCTAAAGTGTCTTCGATCAATTTGATCTTCTGGATGTTCGTCAACCTCTTTTTCTCCGGCTTTGGAGGAGGCGCTTCTTTCTCCATTTCCTTTCTTACTTTTTCGATAATGGCCTCAATCTTCGGGTGGCACTGGCCACATCCTCCTCCGGCTTTGGTATAGTAGGTCACCTGTTCCACCGTCTTGAGATCGTTCTCACGGACGGCCTTGATAATCTCTCTGTCCGTCACACCGAAGCAGTTGCAGATCACCTCGAAATCTTCTTTGGCTACTTTCTGTCCCCGATAATTGGCGATCGCAGCCTCGAGAGCTTCTCTTCCCATCACCGAGCAGTGCATCTTTTCTACGGGAAGTCCTCCCAGATAGTTGGCAATATCTTGATTCGTGATCATCGCTGCTTCATCAAGGGTCTTTCCCTTGATGATCTCCGTCAAGGCGGAAGAGGAGGCGATGGCACTGGCACAGCCAAAGGTTTTGAATTTTACATCTTTGATCCTTTTTTTGTCATCCAATTTGAAAGTGAGCCTCAAAGCATCCCCGCAGGCCAGCGATCCCACTTCTCCGGCTCCGTCCGGATTCTCGATCTCTCCGACATTTCTCGGATTCAGAAAGTGGTCCTTAACCTTATCTGTATAATCCCACATAGAATACCCCCGGTATTTTTATTCATCATAAGTTATTATAAATTCAATTCCTTCGCACCGTCAACCTTTTTAATTCCGCAAGATCCACATCCAAAAATGGGATATTGGCTTTTGTCTCAGCCGGCAATCCTTTTGGATTGAGCGTGAAGGATCTCAAGACTGAATCATTCAATCAAAAATCATGGGAAGCAGAGATAGGGTTTCTTCCCTTTCGCCAGGTAACCAAATGGAATTTAATAAATATATTTGTGTATAATTATTATATTCAGTAAAACTTTTTAAATTTCAATTAGTTATATAAATAATAACAAGAGTCCCACTTGAATTGTGTATAATTTTAATATCTACAACCGGTATTCTACCCTGTCTTTTGCAGAAACTTCTTGGAGAAGAAATTAAATTTAATCAACATGTTACAGATATTTTCTATCTCTTTCCGGGCTTGGCATCAGGAATGCATTTTTAAAGGTTGAGGCAACTTAAAGGCCTTGATAGAGAAGAAAGGGGGAATAGGTCATGTTAGGAAAAAGACAAGCTCTAAAGGTTGGGATGATTGGAGCAGCGATGACGCTTCTTGCAACCCCAGCGTTTGCCAGGTCTATTGAGTTGGGAGGAGCCGGTACTGCCCTCTGGATCTTCTTGATTATAGGCGCCGTCATCGTTCTTCTCCAATTGATTCCGGCAGGAATCCTTTTCCTCAGCTTCATCGGTACCGCCACCACAGCAGCCATGAAGAAAGAAAAGAAGGTGGAAGAAGAAGTTATTCATTCAGGTACTCAGCCTGTAGCCGTGAAGAAATAAGGGTGACATAAAATCATGGTTATGGTAAAAGGATTAAATGCAGGCTGACGGTAAAATCTATTAACGAGAGGAGGGATCAATGAATATCAAATTAAGTACCGCTAACATTGTTAGTATCATTGTCCTCATGTGCATCCTGGCAGCCATGGTATCCATTGCCGTGATGCAGGTCGTACGGACTGTCGAGGATATAGGTCCCAAAATTTATGTTGTGGGAGGAGCTGTCGTTGTCGTGGGAGTGCTTATTCCTATCATGCTTATCATCCTCGTCAAACATATAAAGAGAATAAATCAAGATTAGAAGTAATCTTTTTTACCGGTTGACAATTCACTGCTCCCCCCGATATATAAAAAGAGCAGGGAGAATTTAACTCCTGCTCTTTTTTATTATGCCGATAGAAGATCATTTCATCGAATTGACCCATGTGACAAAGATCTATCACCCGGGAGAAAATCCGGTGGTCGCCCTGGACCACATCAGTTTAAACATCCCAAAGGGAGAGTTTTTAGCCATCACGGGCAAGAGTGGTTGCGGGAAGTCCACTCTGATCAACATCATTGGGGGTTTGGACTCTCCGGATCAGGGCCGTGTGACGATCAACGGTGAAGATATCTCCTCGATGGATGACCGACGGTTGACCCTTTATCGAAGAGACCGGGTCGGCATCATCTTCCAATTTTTCAACCTCTTGCCCATCCTGAACCTCGAAGAGAATATCGCCCTCCCTCACCTGTTACGCGAAGGCTCGAACCCTCCCGGTGATAAAATTGAAAACCTTCTTCGTGAGATGGATCTCCACGAAAGGAGAGATCACTATCCTCATGAACTTTCAGGCGGCGAGATGCAACGGGTGGCCATCTGCCGCGCTTTGATCAACGATCCTGAAATCATCCTCGCCGATGAACCAACAGGCAATCTTGACTCGGCCTCAGGAAGGCAGGTCTTGGAGATCCTCCGGCGATTACGGGACCGGCAAGGGAAGACCGTCATTCTCGTCACCCACAGCCAGGAGGGAGCGGCCAAGGCGGACCGGGTCCTCACGATGCGCGACGGCAAGCTCCTCTAAACTAACCCAATGTCAAATGACAAAGCACGCACGAAGTGATGAACCAAAGGTGAATCAAGTTCAAAGGAAATCCAAATTAAAGATAAAAATTACCACCTCTCCCCTGGCGGGAGAGGGTGAGGGTGAGGGGGGCAATGGCATGATCACCCCCACCTTAGTCCTCCCCCATCCAGGGGGAGGATAAAGCTTGGTAATTTTTCCCGCCAAGTGGGCGATTTGGGGATGATGTACCCGTCATGAAAGATTGTTTTGACATTCATTTGGCATTTTAACTTTGACCTTTGAAATTTCAATTTATGGTCCTCCTTCACCTCCTTAGAAACATCACCTTTCGCCATCTCTATCACCACAAAGGTAGAACCCTTCTTTCCATCATAGGAATCGCCCTGGGAGTAGGCGTTTTTGTCAGTGTTCAGACAGCCATTCACACCGCCATCGAATCCTTCAATGCCTCGGTAGACCATGTCTCAGGGAAAACCAATCTCCAGGTCACCTCCTTCGGAAGAGGCTTTTCTGAAGAGGTCTACCTCAAGGTGAAGAGAGTTCCCGGAATCAAAGCCGCCACGCCCGTCATTCAGTATGTCTCCAAGATCGATGAGCCTATTGGAGAACCCCTCTATCTTCTTGGGATCGATGTCTTTAGTGACCGGCCTTTTAGAGAATTCCAGTTTTACGAGCCCTACGACGAGGGCCTCCTTTTTCTGAAACAACCCAATTCAATTGCCATTACCGAAAAATTGGCCAATCGACATGGATTAAAAAAAGGAGAAAAGATCACCCTCATCGTGGGTTCAAAAAAAGTGACCTTCACCATCACAAACCTTTTAAGGATGGAGGGGCCAGCCAAATCATTGGAAGGAAATTTTGGCCTCATTGACATCGCCTCCGCTCAGGAAGCCCTGGAAAAGGTAGGCCTCATCGACCGGATTGATCTGATGGTCGACAAATCCATGCCGATGGAGACGATAGAGAGAGAACTGAAAAAAGTGATCCCCCCGGGGGTTGAAGTCCGCCGATCCAATACCCGTAGCGGCCAGATTGAAAAGATGGTTTCTGCCTTTCACCTCAACCTGACTGCCCTCAGCTTCATCTCTTTAATCGTGGGGATGTTTTTGATCTACAATGCCATTTCCGTCTCCGTCATCCAGCGGAGGAGGGAGATCGGAATTCTAAGAAGTATCGGAGTGACCCGACCTCAAGTCCTCAGTCTCTTTATCGGTGAGGCCGCATGGATCGGGTGTTTGGGAAGTTTGGCCGGAATAGGAGTCGGGTTAGGATTGGCAAAGCTGATGCTCTATCTGGTCTCCAGAACGATCACCGCCCTCTATATATTAGTCAAAGCAGAGCACCTCTCGATCTCTCCATCCGTCTTAATAGGTGGGTTTGCGATGGGAGTGCTGGCTGCCGTTTTTTCCTCGATCGGCCCTGCAAGAGAAGCCTCCAAGATTGCGCCCAAGGAGGCCCTGGCGCTGGGGACCCTTGAAACAAAAATAAAGACCCGGCTCGGGCATTTCAGTCTCATCGGCATTGGTCTTCTCATCCTCTCCCTCATCCTTGCTCTCCAAAGGCCCATCGATCATCGCCCCGTCTTCGGCTTCCTGGCTGCACTCCTCATCCTCATTGGAGTCTCCTTCCTGGTCCCTTCTGTGACCACCCTTCTGAACCGTCTCCTTGCCCCGCTTCTCCACTTCCTGTTTGGATCGGAAGGAAAACTGGCGAGTCGATACCTCCATGACTCCATGGCCAGAACCGTGATCACCATCGCCGCATTGATGACCGCCCTCTCCATGCTCATCAGCATCTCCATCATGATCCTGAGCTTCCGAAAGACGGTTGACCTCTGGGTGGAACAATCGATCAACGGCGATGTGTTCATCTTTCCAGGCTCCTATTCCATCACAGGCTATTCCGCCCTGCTCCCCCTTGAGGTCTCAAGGGCACTGCCTTCTCTTCCCGGAGTCAAAGCTGTGGATTCTTTCAGGGCCCTGGAGGTTGAATATCAAGGCCAGCCTGCTCTGATCGCTTCCGTGGATGGAGAGGTTTTTCTCAAGATGAAAGTCATTCGTTTCACTCGAGGAAATCCTCAGGCGATTCTCCGGCGGTTCGCCGCCGGGCAAGCCATTCTCGTGACAGAGAGTTTCTCTCTCAGACACAACGTGAAGGCCGGAGACCGGATAAAGCTCAACACCCCGCAGGGGGAAAGGGAATTCCTCATTTCGGGAGTCTTCTATGATTATTCCTCAGATTGGGGAATGGTCTTATTGGAGAAAAAACTCTTTCAATTACTGTGGAAGGATGAGACGCTCCATAGCGCTGGCATCTATCTCAAAGAAGGGGTTTCTCAGGAAGCTTTCAAGGAGGTCATCCGGGAAAGGTATTCAAAACCTTATCGCCTCTTTGTGGTCTCCCATCGTGAGTTGCGAAATGAGGTTTTGAAGATCTTCGATCAGACCTTTGCCATCACCTATGCCCTTGAGTTCATCGCCATCATCGTGGCCGTTCTTGGAATCATCAATTCCTTGAATGCCCTGATCATCGAAAGGCAGCGGGATATCGGAATCGTTCGGGCCGTGGGCGCCTTCCAAAAGCAGATTGGGAAGACCACCCTGATTGAGGCGGGGATGATCGGTTTCTTCAGCCATATTTTCGGCCTCCTCTGTGGTTTTCTTCTTTCCATTCTTCTCATCTACGTCATCAATAAGCAGTCCTTTGGATGGACCATTCAGTTCTCCATTCCGCTTTGGAGTCTCATCGAGTCTTGGTTAGTGGTAATGCTCACTTCCATCGGCGCAGGCTTTATCCCTGCCCGTCGCGCCGCCAAAATGAATGTGGTGGAATCGTTGAGGATGGAGTAAGAATAAGTTATGAGTTATGAGTTGCGAGTTATGAGTTGAGAATTAAACGCTTTGCGCCATGCGCTATGCTTTATGCATAGAACAGCAGGAGGAGACAATGAGCGACGAGATTTACAAGAAGTTGGCCAAACATTTATCGTCGTTGGGTATGGGTTATCCCGAGAAAGAGGAGCTTCTGGAGATCCTCAAAGAGAACTTTACCCCTTTAGAAGCAGAGGTTGCATTAGCCATTCCCACAAAAGTAATCCCTTTTGAGCCCGTCCCCGTTTCAGAGATCGCACCTCAACTAAACATTTCAAAAAAAGAGTTGGAATCGACCTTATCAAACTTAGCCCAGCGAGGGCTTCTCTTTTCAAAAAAGATGAAGGACGGAAGCATGAGCTATGCACTCCAACAGTTTGGTTACGGTTTCCCGCAGACCTTTTTCTGGAGAGGGGTTAATACTCCGAATGCGAAAAAGATGGCGGAGCTTGTTGCCAAATATTCCGGGAAAGAACAACTCAAAGAGGTTTATGGAAACACCAAAACAAAAGCTTTTCGTTATATCCCTGCCACCCCATCTTTTGAGCCAGAGAGTCATGCCGTATTCCCCTTTGAGATGATGGAAAAGGTTATTGAGAAAGTGAAAGTGATTGCCCTGGTCCATTGTCCCTGTAGGGCAACTGCCCATCTGATTGGAAAGAAACGATGTGACCATCCTCTCGAAAACTGCATCAAATATGATGAACTGGCAGAGTATCTGATTGAGAAAGGGATAGGAAGGGAGATAACCAAAGAGGAGGCCCTGGAAGTCATCAGAAAATCCGAAGAGGCAGGGCTGGTTCATCTCGTGGACAATGCGAGGGAAGGGATCAAGCACACATGCAATTGCTGCGGCTGCTGTTGTTGGTCCGTCGGGACGATCAGGAGAAAGAAGATTCCACGAGATGTCCTGATGGCTACCTCCTTTCTCAGGGAAACGGATCAGGAGAAATGTACCGGCTGCGGAGAATGCGTGGAGATCTGCCCTGTGAATGTGATCAAGATGGAAGGTGATTTCCCCGTTATTGATAAGGATTGGTGTATCGGCTGTGGAGTATGTGCCATTCCCTGCCCTGGCTCAGCCGTAAAGCTGGTGAGAAGATCTGACGCCATTCCCCCAAAAGACTTCAAAGAATTGCACCGAGAGATTCTGAAGGAGCGAAAACCCTCAGCATAATAACGGCCTCCTTCAAGGTAGAGAAC
>JBAVGF010000159.1:0-4335 GCA_049684675.1 Thermodesulfobacteriota bacterium
CTTACCTCCAGACGAAAGTCATTGCAGTCCCCCGTGTGAGATAGGGACGGCAAGATTTCTTCGGGATGGGGTTGAAAGGCAGAGGGGAAAGTGGGAATGGGTCCGTTGGATCAAGGCGGGTTGCGTCGGTTTTGGGGAGAGGGAGTGAGGTCTTCGAGGCGGGTCCCCTCATCCCAAATTTGATTGCGGGGTACTATCCGGCCAGTCAGCAAGTTTGAAATCAATAAAGAGAATGGGCTTTAGGCTTGGGAAGTCACGTTCATCCCTGCCCTTTGTGCAGCGTGACGAAGGGGTCGATCCACTGTTGCAAGCCCCAAGCCCCTTCGTTGAGCCAGCTCAAGGTAAGCCGCGTCATAAGCAGAAAGATTATATTCTATGGCGAGTGTATGGAGACGCCACACCATATCTGAATCGAGCGCCACATCTGTCCGGATGGGAAGCCTTCGATAAAGCTCCATCAAGCGTATCCTCTCCGCCTCTGTCAGTCTCTTTCGACGTTGTGCCATCAGCAGCGCGTTTGCCGTTTCATACCACCACAATGCTGGAACCCAAAGAATACTTCTCATGGAAATTCGACTTAAAAATCGATCAGCTTCCTTGGATGTTTCATCAGGAAGACCCCAGGCTAACGCTATGGATGAATCGACCACCCAGTCCATCAGAACCTCCGCCCCTCCTCTATCAGCTTACGAATTGAAACTTTCCCGGAAATCCGCTCACGAATCTCACGGAAAGAAGAGAGAACCTGTTTTAAGTCTACCTCTTGTTCCTCTTTCACGGGGGGGACCAGTCGAGCGACCTCTTTCCCTCGCCGACAGATGATAAAAGAGCCTCCCTGCTCAGTCTCCCGTAACAGCTCCGAAAGCTTCGTTTTGGCCTCAAAAGCACTAACCTTTTGCGACTTTGCTTCCATGGACGATCTTCCTCCTCTAATAAACCAGTTTAATAAACTAGTTTGAGTTCGTCAAGTGCAAAATTGATCACTCACGGGAAACATTGCCGTCCAATCTTAAAAATCAGGTTTACCGCTGAGTGGCAGAGAACGCAGAGTGAGATTTTTTTCTGATCCGATCGGGAGACGGCGATCGGATCAGAAACCTCATCCCTGCGGGAACGGGTTTTTGTTTGGAAATATGTCCTCAGCAAGCCCTGGGGTGAGAATTCCATTTCCTATTGACAAACATTAACAATTACGTATAATATCGTAAATAGTATGCCGAACGAATCCTTTCCAAAAAAATTGCACCAGGGAGCTCTATTTCAACTCATCCTCTTACACACTCTTTACAGCCAGAGGGGGTCCGATCAGCTCATCTTTCGGGGAGGAACGGCCCTGCGCTGGGTTTACGGTGGACAAAGGGCTTCGGAAGACCTGGATTTCGTTTCTGCGATGTCACCCTATGAACTTAGAAAATTGCTAAACCACGCCCTACCACAAACACGCCATCTCGCTCTAAGTCAATTCAGCATGGGAGACTTCGAAGAAAAACCCCGTCACACCTCTCCTGGATGCTTCCGTACCTTTATCCTCTTCAGCCCCAATATTCAACGAGAAAAGATCAACGTGAGGATTGAAGTCGAAGAGATTCAATCCCATCGGCTTCCTGCCCAGCGAAGGATTCCAATGATGGATTGTCCTCAAGTGTTCCATGTCATGAAAGAGGGAGTGCTTACCCTCCCCTTCTCGAGTAGCATCCTCGTTGTTGAAACACCGGAAGAGATCCTGGGAGATAAGCTCAGGGCGCTTTATGAGCGACCTTATTTGAAAGGCCGTGACCTCTATGATCTGTGGTTTCTCCATTCCATGCTGGGTGTACAAACTCATCTTGAAGAACTGGATCGGAAGCTCAAATCTTACCTTCGTCCCTTCCGCGTGGCTCGAAGAGCTACTTTCTTTCAACAAAAAAAATCAAAAAAAGAATTATTAGAGGCCCTCAAGACCGACCTCCGACGTTTTCTCCCGTCCTCCGTTTATAAGGTTCTTGAAACTTCAACCTTTGCCCCGATCTTTCAATCCATGGAAGAAATTCTATCTCCTCTTATCAAAGAAGGATTAGAGGATCTATTAAACTCCTATGCCAAAACTATCCACGATCGAAATTCTTAAAGAATTGCCCGTCCTCTTTCGAAAAACAGAAGCGGAAAAATGGACGAAGCATGCCCCCATTTTTCTCGGCCGCGCTGTCAAAAAGGGATTAATCCATCGTCTTTCAAGGGGTTATTATATCAATACTTTTCTCAAAGGCTGGCCCCTTGTGGAGGAGGTGGGTTGTTTTCTTCGAACTCCGGCATATGTTTCTGGAGAATGGGCCCTCCATAAACATGGTCTCCTCCTACAGGTCCCTCGAACCTGCACAGTCATTACTCTCCAGAGTTCCGTTGGGCAAAGTCGTTCAATAGAATACCAAGGGATGACTCTTGAATTCTCAAGAATTGCTCCAATCCTCTTTTTTGGTTTCACAAGGCAGGAGCGTTATGACATTGCCACATCCGAAAAGGCTCTCCTCGACCTCCTCTATTTAAGAGGTCAATTCCCTTTTCGCGATGAACTTGAACTTGGCGACCTGGATGTTAAGAAGCTCCAGCAATTTTCACAAAAATTTCCAAAAACTGTCCAAAAAAAACTTGTTCTGCTAAAACCCACGTAATTTTTCGACTCCCCCCTTGCCCCGCCCTCTCCCCCCCTGCCTGGCGGTTAGTAGGAGGAGAGGAGATTAGAGGGAGTGCACTTTTAATTTTTAGCTGACAGGGACTTTGGGGGTCTGAGGATGGCGGGGGTTCGTCCGGGGGACAAATATCCTTCGCGTCCTCCGCGCTTCTGCGGTGAGAATCCTATTTTGGACAACAATGATGTTAGGTAGGAATTTCTTCGAGGCGGGTTTGGAAGCGGCGGAGGGGAATTTGGTGGAAGGAGCAAATTTGAGACAGTCGCTCAAGTTTCTCCGTTGGGAAATCACTGATTGAGAGAATCACCTCTGAAATTGATTTTTTCATCACGATGTTTTCTAAGGAATTGAGCGTTCCCAGGACGGGATACCCGTTCACCTGTTTTCCCTGGTTTCGAAGGTCATCATCGATGAAACCGACAGGACTCAATCCCAATATTGGATTATGGATAAATTCTCTAAGGGCATTGGCCCCGGTCTTACCCACCCCATAGATCAAGACGTTTCTACCGCCATTATGGATTCTTGTGGCGTTAAGATACTCTAAAATCCGGAAGGAACTCCTTGCCCCAACCACAAAAAAGAGAAGAAGATTGAAATCGATGATCAATGCAGCCCGGCTGGTGATCCCAAAGCCCGGGATGAACCAGAGAAGAAGCCCTGAAGCAATACATCCAAAGACAACTGCCTTCACCATTCTCATGAGATCATTGATATTTGTATATCTCCAGGCCCCCCTGTAAAGGCCTGCAAAATGAAACACGATAGTTTTAGTGGTAAGAACCAGAGGAAGGGTCGTCAGGTAGTAACTTTTTACTTGGCCAAAGTCGCCCTCGAAACGGAGCAAAAAGGCAAGATAATAAGACAGAGAGATAATGGCCATATCCACAAAGACCCTGAGGATCCTCCGATTCACAACGGGCACATCGAACAGCGGAAGAAGGGCTCCGTTACTCAAGACCTGAACTTCGCTATATCCTAACTTCCTTATTCCAATGTAAGCCCCAAGGCCAATCGCCGTCAGGAGAAGAGCGTAATTGATATCCTTGAAGTAGACCGATGAGAGGGCTAATCCCCCAAGAATGAGGGAGACTCCATAAAGAATCATCACCGCTTTTTTTTGAGTAAATCCTACCTGTAGAAGCCGGTGGTGGATATGACTCCGATCGGCCCTAAACATACTCCATCCATCGAGGTAGAAAAATTTGACCACATTCTTTTCAGGGTCTATTTCCATAATATGAAGTGATTTAAGGAGACGGCGAAACATGGCAAGGAGAGTGTCGATGATTGGAAGACCGAGGGCGACGATGGGAATCAGGATGGCAACTGTGGTCGTTCCCTTCAATCCCCCCTGGAGTGAAAAAACAGAAAGGACGAAGCCGAGGAAATAGGCTCCTGAGTCGCCTAAAAAAATGGAAGCGGGGTGGAAATTATACTTAAGAAATCCAAGGATACTTCCAGCGAGGACGACGGAGACAAGAGCCATTCCGACATTTTGATAGATGAGGGAGATGCCGAACATGGCGATACAGACGATCAACGATGTCCCCGCAGCAAGACCATCCAGGCCATCGAGGAGGTTGATGGCATTGGTGATGGCTACCACCCAGAAGACCGTCGCCGGAATGGCCAGGACTCCAAGATGGATCGTGAGAAAAGGAAGGCC
>JBAVGF010000160.1:0-9487 GCA_049684675.1 Thermodesulfobacteriota bacterium
AGAGAATTTCCCTTCCTCTCAGGGCGGAACGACCTATTTCACAAGGGCCTGGACACCCATCCAGACAGGTCACACAAATCCCTGATATGGGAGCGGGTTCCACCCGATTTCGAGTAAAAGTTGCCGGGCTACGATTTGGTTTGGTGAATGTCATGCCCCTCCTCCTTTGTAGAATAATTAACAAAAAAAGGCGTCAAATCTCTTTGACGCCTTTGTCGTGTGAGATAAGATGAGCACCGAACTTCTTCGATACCCTCATCTTCAATACGTCTTCGTATTGATCGTTAACTATCTATTATAATAAAATATTCTTGTCAAGAATATTTTAAGATTGGTCATGCCCCCATCTTATCTGTAAGGAGGATCGCTTCAGCGATCTCTCGCATGGTCTTTCGACTGTCCATACTCGCCTTTCGAATTCTTTTAAAGGCCTCTTCTTCGTTCAAGCCATGATGTTTCATCAAGGTTCCCTTGGCCCTTTCCACCAATTTTCGGGTCTCCAATTCCTCCTGAATCACCTTCGTCTTCACGATCAGTTCGGTATTTTCAATACAGATGGCCGCCTGGTTCGCCACGGCTGTAAGAACCACTCTTTCTGTCTCATTAAACTCGTGTGGATAGGAAGTATAGCAATTGATTACCCCGATGACCTTGTCTTTCACCGTTAAGGGGACACTGAGCATGGAGACCAAGCCCTCTTTTCTTGCCAATTCTTTCTCTTTGTAACGGGGTTCCTTCAAGACATTGAGGATGGCCAAGGGTTTGTTTTCCTGTGCCACATAACCCACGATGCCCTCTCCCAATTTTAAAGTCCGTTCCTTGAGGTATTCCTCACTCATGGTTTGAGTCGCCCTGATCCTGAGAACTTTCTCTTTTTCATCCAGTATCCAGAGAGAACAGATCGTTGAATTCATTACATTGGCTGTTACGGTCACAATCAGCTTTAAGATGTCATCCAAATACCGATCCGAGGAGATGGCTTGGCTGATTTCTGAAAGGGCTTGAATCTGTTTTTTGTAGGATGTTTTTCTATAGAGCAATCAGGTGCCCCTTTCTTTACAATCCATTCAGCTACGCGGTAAATTTACACAAAAGATCGAAGGTTGTCAACAAGGGTGGTCCCTCTTCCCGCCCCAGTTTTTCTGGTTCGCCAAGGTGATCGAAGGCATCCACCCAAGCTAGCGGATTCGAGATGAAGAAAAACTGGGGGTGGAGGACGGGCGCTTTACTGAGAACTTCGGGTAGTGTTGACCCGGATAGGAGATTATGCTAAACCTGAACAGACAAGCCGACACCGGGAGACCATGTGTGATACCCATCCATCGAGAACAGGAAGACTGATTGATAGAGTAACCCGGCAAGTGTGACCGTTAACGCGTTGGATCAGCATTTTTCAATCTCGTGAAGAAGGAAGGAGACAAAATGGATCCGGTCAAACAGTGGTGGGTTGAAGAGAAAGCAAGGAAGGCCGTTGAGAAACTGATGGCTCATGATTTTAAGGCGATTTATGTCGGGACGAAAGAAGAGGCGGCTCAGGAAGTTTTGAAACATATTACTCCGAAGCAGAGAATAGGGGTAGGTGGCTCCCTGACTATAAGAGAGTCAGGGATTTTGGAAAAATTGGAAGCGCAAGGTTATACTATTTATAACCATTGGAAGCCCGGGCTTTCAAAAGAAAGCATGCTTGAAATCAGGAAGTCGCAAATGACTTCCGATCTCTTTCTGAGCAGCGCCAATGCTGTCACTTTGAACGGAGAGCTGGTTAATATTGACGGGATCGGGAACCGTGTCAATTCAACCACTTTTGGTCCCGGAAAGGTAATCCTCGTCGCCGGTTATAATAAGATCGTCGAAGATGTTCAAGAAGGGATCAAGAGGACAAAGAATGTGGCTGCCCCCCTTAACGCAAGGCGACTCAATATTGATGTTCCCTGTGCCAAGGTGGGAAAGTGTGTCGATTGTAATTCTCCCAACCGGATCTGTAGGGTGCTTGTTATCCTCGAACGAAAACCATCCTTGACAGATGTTCTCATCATTCTGGTCGGAGAAGAACTGGGATATTAATACAAGGGGTCGAGGGATCTAGGAGTCAAGGGGTTAAGTAAAATCTTTAATCATAAACCCTTGGTCCCCGAAACCCTTGAATCCTTGAACCCGTATAAACAGAGGAGGAGCTATGGGTAAGATCAGGAGGGCAATTGTCAGTGTTTCGGACAAGACTGGGGTGGTTCCATTTGCCAAGGGTTTAGCACAGATGGGGGTTGAGATCCTTTCAACTGGAGGGACGGCAAAAACATTGAGGGATCAGGGCGTCTCTGTAATGGATATCTCTGATTATACGGGATTCCCGGAGATGCTGGATGGACGGGTAAAGACCCTTCATCCAAAAGTCCATGGAGGACTTTTAGGGCAGCGGTCTAAAAAGGAGCATGTAAAGAAGATGGAAGAGCACGGGATCCTTCCGATCGATCTCGTCGCCGTAAACCTCTACCCCTTCGAAGCGACTGTGGCCAAGAAGGATTGCGCCCTGGAAGAGGCGATTGAGAATATCGATATCGGCGGGCCCACGATGCTCCGTTCGTCAGCGAAAAATTACCCCGATGTGACCGTGGTAGTGGATCCAAGCGATTACGAGCCGGTCCTTTCTGAATTAAAGGAGAAAGGGGAAATCTCTTTAGAGACCAATTTTCGCTTAGCCAAGAAGGTGTTTCAGCACACGGCGCGTTATGATGGGGCCATCTCAAATTACTTAGGCCAGATCGAGAAGGGCAAGAAAGCCCATGAATATCCGGAGACCTTCACCTTTCAGGTAAGGAAAGCTCAGGAGTTACGTTATGGGGAAAACCCGCACCAAAAGGCGGCCTTTTATCGGGAGTATCTATTGACCGAGCCGTCGGTTTCGAATGCGGTCCAACTCCAGGGGAAAGAATTGTCGTTCAACAATATACTCGATATCGACTCCGCCTACGAGACGGTGAAGGAATTTGAAGAAATGGCGACAGTCATCATCAAGCATAACAATCCCTGCGGCGTGGCGATCTCATCTAAGAGTTTAGCGGACGCCTACAAGAAAGCAAGGGACTGCGATCCGGTCTCTGCATTCGGTGGGGTGGTGGGCTTCAATCGGGCCGTGGATAAAGAGACGGCAAAGGAGATGGCGGATATCTTTCTCGAAGCTATTATTGCTCCGGATATTGCCCCGGAGGCGTTGGAGATTCTTAAGAAGAAAAAGGATCTCCGGATCCTCAAGACCCCCCCTCTGGCAGGCTCTCTCCTGCAAGGAGGATTCGATCTCAGAAAAGTGGTGGGCGGGCTTTTGGTCCAGGATCGCGACCTCGGCAAGGTGCCAATAGATCAATGGAAAGTGGTGACAAAGAGGAAACCGACTGAGGAAGAGAAGAGGGCGATGGCCTTTGGTTGGAAAGTTGCCAAGCATGTTAAATCGAATGCCATCATCCTCGTCCGGGAGGATCGGACCATTGGAATTGGCGCTGGCCAGATGAGCCGTGTTGATTCCACCCGGTTGGCAGTGATGAAAGCCCAATCCTCAACAAAAGGAACGGTCCTGGCCTCGGATGCGATGTTTCCGTTCAGAGATGGTGTGGATACAGGAGCTGAAGCAGGTGCTTCAGCCATCATTCAACCCGGGGGTTCGATTCGAGACGATGAGGTAATCGCCGCCGCGGACGAATACAATATCGCCATGGTCTTTACAGGAATGAGGCACTTCCGGCATTAAAAGAACGTGTCCTTGACCGTGATCCGTGTCCGTCAAGAAAGAAAACGGAACACGGCACGGGTCACGGGTATTTACTTTAATGTCTTACGGACACGGTCACGGATCACGGACACGGGGAGTCTGAACATGAAGGTTTTGGTAGTAGGCGGTGGGGGTAGGGAGCACGCCTTAGTTTGGAAAATTGCGCAAAGCCAAAAGGTCTCGAAAATCTATTGCGCTCCGGGAAATGCAGGCATCTCCGAACAGGCGACGATTGTCCCTATCAAGGCGAATGACCTAAAGGGATTGCTTGACTTTGCCCTAAAAGAGAAGATTGATCTAACGGTCGTTGGACCTGAAGATCCTCTGACCCGGGGCATTGTCGATCTCTTCGAATCCAAGGGTCTTTTCATTTTTGGAGCAAGCGGGAAAGCGGCGGAGATCGAAGCGAGCAAAGCCTTTGCCAAAGAGATGATGAAGAAGTATTTCATTCCGACGGCCTTTTACGAGATCTTCGATAATCGGAATGAAGCAGTGAAATATATTCGCAAGCAGGGGGCTCCCATCGTGGTCAAGGCAGATGGCTTGGCCGCAGGCAAGGGAGTGATCATCTGCAAAACCGTGGAGGAAGCCATCCGGTCTGTTGATGAGATCATGGTGAAAAAGATATTCGGAGAGGCAGGAAATCGAGTGGTGGTCGAGGAGTACCTTGTAGGAGAGGAGGCTTCTTACATTGCTTTTACGGATGGAAAGACCATCCTTCCCATGGCGTCTTCCCAAGATCATAAGTCTATCTTTGATGGAGACCAGGGTCCCAACACAGGCGGGATGGGAGCTTATTCACCTGCACCCGTTGTGACGGAAGAAGTACATGAGAAGATCATCGAGAAGATCTTAAGGCCGATCATCTATGGTATGGGAGAGGAGGGCAGATCCTACAAAGGGGTCCTCTATGCTGGGCTGATGATTCATGATGGCCACCCCAAGGTATTGGAGTTCAACGCTCGATTCGGAGACCCAGAAACCCAGCCTGTTTTGATGCGGATGAAAGGAGATATCGTTCCCATTCTGGAGGCTTGCATGAAAGGGAATTTGTCCCAACACCACATCGAATGGGACAACCGTGCCTCGACGTGTGTGGTGATGGCTTCAAAGGGATATCCTGGAGATTACGAGAAGGGCAAAGTCATCGAGGGGCTGAAAGAAGTTTCTCTGATGGAACGAGTTTTTGTCTTTCATGCGGGAACAGCTCTCAAGGATGGGAGGGTCATCAGCAATGGAGGGAGAGTTTTAGGAGTGACAGGGCTGGGAGAAGACATTCCAAGGGCCATTGAGAGGACTTATCAGGCAGTGAAGAAGATCTCCTGGGATGGAGTTCAGTATCGAACCGACATCGGTCAAAAAGCGATGTGCTGGCTATAAAAAGGCGTAGCACCGTAAAGCGTGAGGCGTGAGGTGGAAAAAATAATTGTGCTTTAGGTTGAGAATACGTAGTAGCGTCGGCATTTACTGCCGACGGGAAATAGTTTTTGAGTTTTCGCCCTCAATGAATGGGGGCGCTACATTCTGGATGAGAGAGAAAAACAAAACGGAGGGCGGTGGAGAATGTATAAAATCGCCGTGATTCCTGGAGATGGGACCGGGCCCGAAGTCGTGGCCGAAGGGTTGAAGGTTCTGAAAGCCGTCTCCGAAAAATTCAAGTTTAAATATCAGCTGGAGCATTACGACCTGGGTGGCGAACGCTATCTAAAAACCAAAGAGACATTGCCGGATTCTGTTCTCAACGAGTTGAAAAAGATGGACGCTATTTATCTGGGTGCGATCGGCCACCCGGACGTAAAACCTGGGATTCTGGAACAGGGAATTCTATTAAAGATTCGATTTCAACTGGACCAATATATCAACCTCAGACCTGTTAAACTTTATGCCGGTGTGGAAACCCCTTTGAAAGATAAGGGGCCTAAGGACATTGACTTCATTGTTGTCAGGGAGAATACAGAAGGTGCCTATACGGGTGTGGGTGGATTTGTCAGAAAAGGAACACCGGATGAGGTTGCGATCCAGGAGGCGGTTCACACCCGAAAAGGCGTGGAGCGGTGTATCCGTTTTGCCTTCGATTATTGTCGTAAAAGGAAGCAAAAGAATAAGGTGACTCTTTGCGGGAAGACAAATGTTCTCACCTATGCCTTCGACCTATGGGAGAGGGCCTTTCGTGAAGTGGCAAAGGAATTTAAAGGCATCGAGGCGGACTATGCCCATGTGGATGCGGTCTGCATGTGGATGGTCAAGAATCCAGAATGGTTCGACGTCATCGTTACCGACAATATGTTCGGAGACATTATCACCGACCTGGGTGCAATGATTCAGGGAGGATTAGGGATTGCGGCTGGAGGAAACATTAATCCAAAAGGAGTTTCGATGTTTGAGCCCATTGGTGGCTCTGCTCCTAAATATACAGGAAAGGGAGTCGTGAGCCCCCTAGCAGCGATTTCTGCGTGCCAGATGATGCTTGAACATCTCGGCGAAGAAAAGGCTGGTCGGGCAATTGAGGAGGCCATCATGAAGGTGGTGAGGCAGGATGTGAAGAGCCTGAGCGCTGGCAAGATGGGGTATTCCACCTCTCAGGTTGGCGATCTGGTAGTGAAGTATATTCTTGAAAAATAAATTCGCTCTTGTAACCCCCCTCTATTCCCCCCTTAACCTAAGGGGGGATGAAGGGGGGTTAAAGGGTCGGAGATGGAGGTTATCATGGAATGGGGAATGAAAAATCGTTTGGCGCAGGTGATCAGATCGGATGGGCATTGCCTTTTTTTGCCCATTGATCATGGTTATTTTCAGGGGCCCACCCGGAAATTAGAGAAACCTGGCGAAACAATTCGTCCGCTGCTTCGTTATTGCGATGCTCTCTTTGTAACAAGAGGCGTGTTGCGGGCGTCCATCGATCCTGAAAATACAAAGCCTATCATTCTACGGGTTTCCGGTGGCACAAGCATGGTGGGGAAGGATCTCTCGAATGAAGGGATCACCACATCGATGGAGGAGGCGATTCGTCTCAATGTCGCAGCCGTGGGCATTTCAATCTTTGTCGGGAGTGAATATGAGAGGGAATCATTATTGAACCTCTCCAAGCTGGTGGATGAAGGAGAAAAATATGGCATCCCCGTCATGGCTGTCACAGCCGTCGGAAAGGAGTTGGAGAAGAGGGATGCACGCTACCTTGCTTTAAGTTCACGGATTGCCGCTGAATTGGGAGCACGAATTGTAAAAACCTACTGGTGTGAGAATTTCGATAAGGTGGTCGATGGTTGTCCTGTTCCTGTAGTCATGGCCGGAGGGCCCAAGGTCGATACGGAGTTACAAGTATTCGAGTTTGTCCATGATGGAATGGAAAAAGGCGCTATCGGGGTGAACCTCGGGCGAAACATCTGGCAGAATGACTATCCTGTACCTATGATTAAAGCCTTGCGCGCGATCATCCACGAAAAAGCATCTGTCAAGGAAGCGAACGACATATTCGAGCAGGAAAAAGCAAAAAAGACTAAAGGTTAGTTCTGAGTGATGCGTTCGGCAAAAAATTCCATCGCCCCTGTGGGAAGAGGATAAGGGAGAGGGGGCATCAGAGAACATCCCCCCTCAAGATAAATTACTTAATGCCGCTAACGGGCAGACCAGCAGCGACTTTTGGTCGGCCGATAAGCGAGTGTTACCTGAATCATTTCCTATCAATAATTTATGCCAATCTTCTTAGTAAACTTGTCGAGGGTTTTATCGAAGGTCCAAAGGGGAACATCCGTTAGTACAGCTGATGCGATCAGATGGACGTCTATATAGCCCAACCCCTTTCCCATAAGTTGGTTGTTCTCAATGAATTCTAAGACTTCTTCATCTTCGGCTAAGATGGTCATAGGAAGGGATTGAAGATGTGTAAGGATTTCACGCCTATTTTTGAGATTCCCACAGGCAAGCTCACCAATAATGAATGGATGACATACGACTTCCCCGTCGTTTAATAATTTCTCAAGGCCCACATTCCCGACACGTAGGTGGGACACCCAAACGGAGGTATCAACAAGAACCATTTTATTTCTCTGCTATCCTCCGGCGAGGTATCCTTTTTAGTACCTTTTCGGTTCCGCCCAGTTTCGCAAGCCTCTTACTGCTTTCCATTGCAATGAGTGCCTCTAAGCCCAGCTTGACCATGGTTGTTTTCTCTTTAATGCCTGTCAGCTTTGAAACCTTTTTAATTAGATTGTCTTCGATGTTTAAGGTCGTCCTCATATAATCCTCCTATACGTATATGTATCAACATGCATGATTAGTGCATATGTTGTCAAGAAGGCTTTGGATAGTCTTATTCGATAAATTTTGCCAAATTATAGCTAATGGAGATAGTTTGTCAACGGATAGCTCTCGAGGGAGGTTCTGAAGGTAAATTTCCTGTTGTCATATCAATTCGGGTAATGTATATTCTAAATCATTTAATACCTGGAGGAGAACCCCATTGGGAAAAACACGAATGCGAGTGGCCATGTATTATAACAACAGGGATGTGCGGCTGGAAGAAATTCCAACTCCGCAGATCGGACCGGGCGAGTTATTGGTCAAGGTGCTGGCAAGTGGGATCTGCGGCAGCGATGTCATGGAATGGTATCGGATTAAGAAGGCTCCCCGGGTTCTGGGTCACGAAATTACAGGAGAGATTGTTGAGGCCGGTAAAGAGGTGAAAAATTATAAAATCGGTGATCGGGTCTTCGTCTCTCACCATGTTCCGTGTAATACCTGCCAATACTGTCTGAATGGTTTCCATACCCTTTGCGATACGTTGCGAACGACCAATTTTGACCCAGGAGGTTTTGCCGAATATATCCGTGTTCCCAGAATCAATGTAGATCGCGGGGTATTCGTATTGCCGGAGGAGATCTCTTTTGACGACGGCGTTTTTATTGAGCCATTAGCCTGTGTCCTGCGGGGGCAGAGATTGGCGAAACTTAGACCCGGGCAGAGCGTTTTTGTCATCGGGAGCGGAATTTCTGGAGTTCTTCACATTGCGCTGGCTCGTGCGTCAGGAGCAGGGTGGGTCATGGCGTCGGATATCAGTGAGTACCGTCTCAAGGCAGCAAAGCAATTTGGGGCAGACGAAGCGATCCTTGCAAAAGAAGTGAACACTGCGAAGATTCGAGAAATCAATCAAGGACGGTTGGCCGATCTGGTGATCGTGTGTGCAGGGACAATTTTTGCCTATATCCAAGCTTTGCAATCTGTCGATCGGGGAGGAACGGTCTTATGCTTTGCTCCCTTGGAACCGGGTCTCAATTTTGTTTTTCCCTTTTTTGATTTTTGGAATGACGGCATCACCCTCTTGCCCACTTATGGAGGCAGTCCTTTTGACATCACAACTGCCATTGAATTGATAAGGGCTCAACGCCTTCCCCTTCGGGAAATGATCACCCATCGACTTCCTCTTAAGGAGACGGGCCTCGGGTTTCAATTGGTGGCCGAGGCAAAAGATTCCATAAAAGTAATCATCGAACCCCACCGATAATCTATCAAGGCAGGTACTCTCCAACTGTAAAACGCTTAGAACTCAATAAGTTCTCTTGAAATAATAGAAAAATGTTATATTAAGTCTAAGGCCTCGGGCAAAGGGAGTTCGCTAAAAATGGAGGAAGAAAAAAGCATAGTGAAAAAGGTTTTGAATGGCCAGCGTCAGCACTGGGAGAATATGTTTTCCAATAAGCCCGAGATGCTTGGCACGGAGCCCAGTGATCC
>JBAVGF010000161.1:0-28347 GCA_049684675.1 Thermodesulfobacteriota bacterium
GCAATACCCTGTGTTGTTTGCTACACCTATATCCACCGTCGCAATCAGTGTCCCTTCTTTCACCATCCTTACCCTTTTTGCCCTCAACCCTCTCATTGTAGTCTCCTCGTTCTATGTGGTCGGAATAAACAGCTGCAGAAAAGGAGGATATCCTTATTTCTCGTTCCGCTCAATCGTCAACTACATTATTCGAACCCAGGAAATTCCAAAGATAACTAAACGATTTCAATAGGGAGTCACCGTGCGAGAAGACCTTAACCTTCCTGATTTTTTGTTGACAAAAAGCACCTGAATGGGTAGAATTTTAAAAATTGTTGAGTACAGTATAATAATTTTTGAGCGGACAACCCAACTATCCAAGCTTCACAGTAGGGAATGCATGAGACCCACCCTCTACCGTTTACTCCTCAGCTTACTGCTGACCCTGAGTCTTCTCGAGCCAGCAGCCGCTCAGAGCACACTCCGCGCACCGGATGGAGGTCAGGAGTCAGTCGGAGTCTTCAGCGATGGCCACACTCTCGTTGTCTTTGCCCACCAAGACGACGACGTGCTTTGGATGTTAGCATTCTGGCCCGTTGCATCTAAGTTTCTTCTCGCAGCCTACCCCGCCGCGCCAGTATTTCAGGATTTGGTCCAAAGCTTTCCCGCAGAGCTCAACTATCGCGTGCGATGGACTCCTATCTGGGGGTCCGTCGACAACGACATTTGGGCCGAGGTCTTCACTGATTTCTGTAAGCGCGCGCCAATTGTTAACCTGGCGACCATCAGGGCTCACCTTCGGCCCTACTTCGCCCCACCGATCAAACGTGTGATTACCCACAACAATTGGGGGGAATACGGCCATGTGCAGCACCGCCTGGTCAACATCGCGGTGAGGGAGCTGGCAGTGGAAACCGGCCTCGACGTTTGGGCTCCCGGTACTCGGGTGCTACGCGACGCCGGCGGCCAATCACGGCAGGTGCACGTGGCGAGCGAGCTGGGTCTTCCCACAATCGAGGGATACTTCGATCCGAAGATTTTTCGGTCGGTCCGAGAAGTCTATCAGGCGCACCGACCCGTCGCTTCCACCCCTGAGCTTACGGCGACATTCCTGAACTGGTCGTCAACCCTCTGGACCGGGTCGCATCGACCGGAGGACGATCGTATCGGATGGCGGCCATTTGTCAAACTGGTTGACCGGGGAGTCGATCTGACCGCCGAGAACCCGGCCGTGCGGAGACTCGAACGCGACGTTATGGTGGTGAACGACTGCCCTACGAACCCGGCTCTACCGAGTCCGTAGTTGGTCCGCCGCGCAAAGGCGTGGCACCTGCCGGAAGCGCCCCAGTGACTAGGTTTCTCACCGTTGTCCAGACGTCCTAGCGGTCGCATAGATCCCGGATTGTCTTTGGCACCGTCGGCAGTCTGCATACGCCAGACTGGGGTTGCCGCCCAACAATCGCATGAAGCTGCCAGGGCTCGGCCCATTGGTAATTCTATTTTTTCCCAATAGTCGTGGCTATGGTGAGGTAAGCCCCACCTTATTCTTGTTGGAGTATATCCCTTTTCATATCTCAGCCTGTAATCTTTGCACCTAAGAAATATCTCGAAATCATCAATTGTAGGTGAACTTCGCAGCCCTTTTTTATGAGGACTCGTTCCTGATGAAACATTCACTTCCCTAATTTCAGAAAAAGGTGTATATTACGACCGCAAATGAATAATGCAAATATGCCTCGACCCCTGTGAATAACTCATTCTGAAATTAACTCGATTCTATATCATATCGCTTAAAATCACCTTTTCTGGAAAAAAGGCATGAAATTCGAACCTTTTTGAGCATAAGAGAGCCTTTATTGCTTCAAGATTCAACAAAAATATAGAAGCAGCTTAAAAAATAAGTTAGATTAATCAGATATAAAAAAATTCCTACTGGGTTTGGTTATTGGAATAATCATTGGTGTGACTATTCATGCCTTTATGATTAAGTGTAATAAGGAAGAAAAAAATGAAGCCGTATATTTTGCCCATCCCTAACGGCATATATATTCGTCCGAGTGATTGATAAAGGATGATTGAATGGAAATGAAGAATCGGGTCATCGAGTTTGATATCGTTAGAGCGTTAGCCATTTTTCTCATACTCTTTCATCACCTCCCCCAACATAGTTTCAATTTTTACGTCTTCCATCTTAATGGACATCTCTCAGATCTAACTTTCATTTATTGGTGGGAGTCCTACTTCGGCCTCGGACTCTTTGTATTTATATCCGGGTACATATTAAGCCAGAAGAATCCCTCTTTTAAAAGATGGAGGGACATAAAACAATTCATCCTGGAAAGGTACATACGTATATTCCCTCTATATATCATCGCCCTGGTTTTGTTTATTGCCTTAAATGACCGCATTTGGCATTCGTTAAATATCTGTACATTTATTTTGAATCTTCTTGGCCTTCAAATCATCTTTGGTTCAAATGATTGTCCTCCCTTATTGACATTGTGGTTTATTGGATTAATCCTATCCTACTATTATGTGTTCATCGTTCTTGCAAAATTCGGTCGCAGTCTCATCAGATTCTTCACCTTAGTCTTTACAATCTTATTATTTGGCTGGCTTTTGAGGCGAATCATAGGGGTGATGGATGAAAGATTTCTGTTGTATTTCGGAATGTTTGTTGCTGGCATTCTGGGAGCAAAGTATAAATTGATTGAAAAAATGAAATTCAGGCACGTCATTTTTGTTTCACCACTCTTTGTAATTCTTGTTTACTTCTACGTTGCTTTTATTAACCACAAAGAAATTCGGAGTTTTCTTTCTTTTATTGGTATGAGTGATTTTATTGTCAAGAATTTGATCATCCTATGGCTGGTTTCCGTTGTTTTGGCCCTTGCAAGGGTGATCACTCGTACTGACCGTTACGTTTTTCTTGAAAAAATAGCATATGCTTCCTACGGTATGTATCTATTCCACAGGCCGGTGTGGTGGCTTATGGCGTATATATATGACCCGGCAAACGTGGAAATCAAAGCCCTTTATTTGGCACTTCTCGGGATTCCCCTGACGATATTTGTTTCCTATTATCTGCAGAAATTCTACGACAGGTATTTTGAATCGAGGTTAATCACAAAAGATTCACCTCGTTCGTATCCATTTATTAAGACTTCTACCTTTGAGATATTTAGTAAAAGATCACGTTAAACTTGTCTGCTAATTTGCCCCTCAACATCGTATTCCGATGTTTGGGAATTATACGATATGACACTTCAAATGATAGAAGGCGTGATTTCTACTCATAATCATCGACCTCTATAGTAACTTCAGAGTAATGACATGCAGGTGAAGTGTTCAATCGAGACTTATTCTGAAGCCGTGTGTCAAATCAAGTACCGGCAAGGAAATGCTACTGAATCATTGGCCTAGTTTTATGAACTCACTATGAACTGAAATTTTATTCCCTTGTAATTCTTTGAATATATTACATTTTTCTCTGAATGGGCAGAGGTTCAAATTCTCTCGCCCCGACCAACTTCCTTATCATTTCCGGTACTTCCATCTTGTCATACCTGTGATTCCGTTATAAACCGAATTCAGAGGCCTGCCATCCATCCGAGTTGAAGCTCCAACCTCTCAGCAAGCCTGTCTGTCCCGAAGCGGCTCCGCGGCGACGGGAATACTTCGGGGCCATGGAGAAAGGCGTGTATGGTTTTCGGGGACAAAGGCTTGCCTCTGGGTCCCGCGCGGAGGCCGATAGGAAATGGAAGCTTTTTCCACATTTTTTGATAAGCAAATAAGGACTATTGTGAAAATGATTTCTCATTTTGACAGGGTTGATTTTCCAAAAACCTTGGTTTGTGGGGCTGTAATTTGTTGATAAGTTTAGGGGTTCTTCTGGAAAAAGACTTGGTGGCATAAGATTTGCTTGGTTACCTGCGTGGAAATTTATGTCTACCTCCAACCGACCATTTGGCTCACCATCAGCTATGGCCTACCCAACTTGGGACTGGGAAGTAAGCTAAAAAAGTGAGGAAAGGGTTACAGCATGGTAGCTTATGAATTCTACTGGCGTGATGAAACGGAGCGAGTACACTTCATTGGTATACTCCCGGAGAGAAGAAAAAAAACGGAAAGAATAACGCAGCAATCCATCCTGAATTGGGGGATGAAGGTTATAGGTGATGGTTCCGGTGTTGATAGCGTCTATTTCGTTCAGGTAGAGTTTTGAGGGCAAAGAAGCGAGCCAATGCCTCATTGTCATGGACGAAGGCAGGGTTAGAGACGTCCCTGCTTCATGTATTCATATTTCTTTCGGCAGTCTCCAACGAATAAGGGTGCACTGAAGTAAAGGCAGTGATGGATTTAAAAGGGGGACGGCATGGTGGTCTATAAAGTTTTTTACAAGAATTATGAGCTTAAAAAAGGTGAATTTGTGGGTGTGTTGATGGAGAGGAGGAAAGACTTGCGAGGAAAGACTCAGATTGAATCTGGGTTGAGGTGGGCAAGGTTGACATTTGGCCGTAAGGTGAAGGATGAAAGAGCGATCTTCGTTGTACCCGATGAGCTGAAGTCGGGAAGCGATACCGAACGGCTCATGGAGAAGTGGGTGTTTACCCGACTGGAGCTACTCGGGATGGTTAGACCCATTGACCAAGAGATAAAGAAAAGAAGAAGGGAAAATTATATTATATAATTAAAAAAGAAATTATTTATCTTCTCCGCTTACTCCCTGAAACCCGATTTCCAATTCTCTTCCTTCGATACTTGCGCCGCCCCAGACTCTACGAAGGCAGGTGTGATTTCCGCAGCAGATCATCAACGGTCTTGACAGGATTGAAGGTCTCAAGAGGAATTTCTACAAAGACAGTATTCCAGAGGGCCATGGATCCGTTCCACAAACCAGGCAGTTCCAGCGCCTTGAGTTCGCCGTTGTCATAAGGTTTTGTGGAGATTGATACGGCATCCCTGTTAGCGTAAGAGCCCAAATCAAATTTCTCGCCCCGGTAGTTCCTGACCCCGCATACCAGGTCGACGGGATTAAAATGCGTAGAGGATCCCCAAATATCTTTTTGCTGCATCGAATGTGGATCTATTTGGTTTTGTTCAACGATCTGAAGTGACTGGGTTCCATCTTTCTCCCCGACCCAGAAAGGGCCGCCGCCGGGCTCACCCTCATTCTTAACCATGCCGCAGATTCGGATAGGTCTGTTCAGCTTCTGGAAGAGATATTCTTTCTGGGTAGATGCCGAGTCGTTCCTAAATCTGTCGGGAAAAGACATCAACAGGCTTTCTCGGCAAAAACGGGTGATCGCCAATAGCTGTGCATTGTCCACCTTTTTTCCGGAAAGGACATTTAGAATCTGGAAGATCTCATTTTGTAACCGGACCAGAAATCCCCCCAGCACCTTTTTATAAAGAACCGTAATGTCTTTCAGCCGGTCAGGAACGACATTGTCGATGTTCTTTAGAAAAATGATGTCACCCTCAACAGCGTTGAGATTTTGAAGGAGCGCGCCATGGCCTCCCGGTCTGAACAAGATTTCAGCGCTCCTGTCGCGGAAAGGTCTGTTATTCATGTCCATGGCTATCGTATCCGTGGAAGGAAGCTGTATCGTGACAGAAATTTCATAAATTACCCCGTAAAGACTTTCGTAATCACCCCTCACCCTGCAAAGCAGGTTCCTAAACTGGGACTCGTGCTCTTTGGAAACAGTCAAATGGACCCTACAGACGTTCTTCGCGTCTCTGACATAGAGAGCTGCTTCGACGAGATGCTCTTCGATGGCGGTTCGATTGTGTCCGGGATAGATGTGAAATTTTAACAGCGCCTTGGGAAGCCATGCATAGTTAAGACCTTTCCGGGTAAGGATATACTCGAGGATATCGGTGCACCGCTTATCGCGAATATAGCTCTCAACGTTCTGTCCGTCCAGGGCCATGACGTGCTTTAAGTCATCGTAGAAGGCAAACTTCGCGATATTCTGTAGAAATTTCAAAGAACTTTCGTCCGAATCGAATCTCCCCGGATGGTGGCAACTTTGCCAGTCCTTGAACAGACGGCTCGAAACACCCGAAGCAGGCACAAACTTGAGCAATCGCCCCCTCCTCGCAGCCTGGTTGTGAAGGGAGACAAGAGTATCTCTCTTCTCCGGGGCTATTTGTAGGATGCCGTCCCCGATTCGAGCGGGCCTTATCAATTTGATCGGTTCTACCCCCCTACGGAATATTTCGAGCTGCCTTAGGACCTCGGCGATATCGAGTCCTTTGGCCGCGATTGTCCGCAAATCCTCTTCTGAAAAAAAACTCAAAGACATGAGATAGCTTCTCCCTGTCGCCGGCGGCAGGTCTCTCTCCCGGTTTCGTAAATATAACAAGTAATAGAAAACCGGACAAGGGGATCTAATCCATTATTTTCCTGATTGTAACGTGGAACTCGAATACGGGAATAAGATCTTTGATCGGAGTAATTTTTGAGATACAATAGCATTTATTCGGCCTGGACTCCTATCATTTTTCAGTTGAACAAAATGGATTTTTATTCTAATATGCATTCCATATGGGGACGATCGGAAGAAAAATATTGGTTGTTGATGACAACCTAGAATTTGTTGATTTCATTAGAAGAATTTTGGAAAGCAATGATTTTAGGGTCTCTATCGCCCTGGATGGAAAGACGGCCATTGAAAAAGCATTATTCGATATTCCCGAGCTGGTTCTTCTCGACCTCAAATTGCCAGATATCCCCGGAGAAGAGGTATTGGTAAGAATTAAAGAAATTGACAAAGATATCGCTGTCATCGTTATCACGGGATACGGAGGAGAACAGGTCGCCGTCGATTTGATGAGAAAAGGTGCGATTGATTTCCTCTTAAAGCCCATCGAGTATGAAGTCCTTATATCGTCTATGAAGAATGCCTTGGAAATCCGCGACGCCCAGATTGAAGATAGACCGTTTGACGAATATCCTTCCCTCGAGAGATTCTTCCCGTTTCTGGCACACGAGATTCGAAATCCCCTCCACGCCATTTCCGGAGCTCTCGCTATCATTCAAAGGCGATCTGACTTAAAGGACGAGATTCTCGCTCAATCCGTAAAGATTATCAATGAGGAGGTTCAGCATTTAAACGAATTTGTACAGGAATGTCTAAATTTTGTTCGGCCTCCCGACACCGTTCGCTTCATTGGAGTGGGAATCAACGAGGTGATTTCTGTCGTGATGAATATTATCTCCCATATGTTTGAGCCAGAATCCAAAAAAATAAGGGTTGTTACAGATATCGATCCTCAGCTTCCCCAAGTTCATGCCAATTACGAGGAGCTCAAACAGGTCTTCTTGAATGTTGTGAAGAATGCTTTTGAGGCCATGCCTGAGGGAGGGGAACTTACCATCAAGGCTCGCCTTAAGTTAGATTATCAAAAAAACATAGAAATTACTTTAACCGATAACGGAGTGGGTATCAAAAAAGAAAATCTGAGTAAGCTTTTTAATCCCTTTTTTACCACCAAGGTTAGGGGAACCGGTTTGGGGTTAGCTGTCTGTCGCAGAATTATCGTTGAACGGCATCATGGGAAAATTCATGTTGAGAGTGAAGAGAATAAAGGAACGACCGTCAAAGTAGAATTGCCGGCAGGCCAGCGGTCGGGGAAATAGGGAATGATGACTCGCCCATCCATTTTGATCGTCGATGATGAACCCAATTCCCTTTTCGGAATTTGTCAGGTGTTAGCCGATGAGGGATTTCAAACCATTCCCGCCAATAACGGGAGAGAAGCATTAGAGAAGCTGAGAACCCATGCAGTCAATCTTATCATCAACGACGAAAAAATGCCTGACCTGACCGGGATGGAACTCCTTTTGGAGGTCAGGAAAACACATCCCGACATTCCGTTGATTCTTATCACGGCTTACGGTTCTGTCCTGATGGCTGTGGAGGCCCTAAAGAAAGGTGCCTTTTATTTCTTCGAAAAGCCTATTTTTGATAAGCTGGAAAGGTTTTTTATCATCATCCGGCAGGCCCTCAAAACGCAAGAGATGGAAAAGGAGATCGACTACCTCCGAAGGGAAATTACTGAAAAATATTCTTTTCCCAACATCATCGGTGATCACCCCAAGATGGCGGAGATTTTTGAGGTCATTAGTAGAGTTGCCGAAACGGATGCAACCGTCCTGATCCAGGGAGAGAGTGGGACCGGGAAAGATCTGATCGCGAAGACGATCCATTACAGAAGCCTGAGAAGAGAAAAGCCCTTGGTCACCGTCAATTGCGGAGCATTGACCGAAAGCCTTCTCACCAGTGAACTATTTGGCCATAGGAAGGGATCCTTTACAGGTGCAATCAAAGATACCGTAGGCCGCTTCCAGGCGGCAGACGGCGGGACAGTGGTCTTAGACGAGATTGGTGAGATTCCCATTGGTCTTCAAAAGACGCTTTTAAGGGTGATTGAGGAAAAAGAGTTCGAAAAAGTCGGAGATAGTCAACCGACAAAAGTTGATATTCGAATCATCTCTACCACAAATCGAAATCTTCGGGAGGAGGTCGACAAAGGAAATTTCAGGGAGGATCTTTATCATAGGCTGAGTATCGTTCCCATTACCCTTCCACCCTTGAGAGAGCGTACATCCGATATTCCTATGTTAGTCGACTATTTTCTTAAGAAATTCCAAAAAGGGAAGGTGCCCATCCGGATTGAACCGGAAGTGATGGAACAATTAAAGACTTTTTCCTGGTCGGGAAACATAAGGGAGTTGGCTAACATTATTCAACAAATGATGGTGTTCTGTCGAAAAAATACCATTAGCATCCATGACCTTCCGCCTCATCTCTTTTTAAAGGAGGGAAAGGAACAGAGGAAAGAGGGGGGGAAGATCCAACTGATGAAGATGGTCTCTGATCTCGAAAGAAAGTGGATTGTCAGTAAGCTGATGGAAGCCGACTGGAACCAGGAAAAAGCGGCGAAGCTTTTGGGGATCACTCGAAAGATGCTTGGCAATCGAATCAACAAGTATCATATCAAACCCAAAAAGAGTAGCAAGATGGTACAATTCTAAAATTTGGCAGTAAATTTGCAGTGAAAACTACCGCCATGAACTCAAATTGGATTCTCCTAATTGACCCTTTCGAAAATCTCCTAAATGCCTACCGCATGATTTTGGAAGAAGAGAAATATCGGGTCGAAACCTCACTGAATTTAAGGGATGCCTATCAACTTTTGAAGAGAAGGCAGTATTCGGTAATTATTACTGAATACGCTCCTCCTTTTGAGAGCACCGATTACATGATTAAATGGGTGAAGAGGAACGCTCCGGAAACCTATATCATCATCGTTACCAATGCCGCCATTGACGAAAAGACGTACGAGAATCTTTTTACTGTTGGTGCGGATGACTTTATTTTGAAACCCTATTCTCCGGAAAGAATTCTCGTCCATGTCAAAAAGGGTCTAAAACAAAGGGATCTCATTCTTAAAGTGCAAGAATTGGAAAGACTCAGTCTGCTTGAACCAATCACCGAAAAGATTCAAGAGGTTATCTTCAATATTATGTTTTTTAAAAAGTGCCTTCGTCAAGAGATTAAAAAGGCACGGCGTCATCGCCATCCGTTTTCTCTGTTGTTGATACAAATGCCTGACAAGGGAAAAATAAGCGAACGATTTGACAGTTTTTACACGGAACTTGTAAAAATTGTCAAAAGACATACAAGAGAAGAAGATATGGTTGGTAAGAACAATGGGGAAATAGGTATCATTCTCCCGGAGACAGACCGAGCCGGATCCGAGGCTTTAATTCAAAGGCTTTCGACGTTAATTCTTGCTCATCCCCAATTTGAGTCTGACAACTTGTTAGGACCCTACATCCGAACCCTATCTTTCCAATCATTCACCTATCCAGAGCAGTTTTCCATTCCCGAACCTCTGAGGGCTGTTTTGGAGGAGGTAGAGAAGGAAACCCTTCATCGGTAGTCCGCCCGCTCATTCATTCCTTTTTAGCTCAATCGTGAAACCATTAGAAATTATTAGAATAATTTAATGATCGTGTGCCTTTTGGCTCAACAATTGTGCCAAAGGGTTATTGTCATATTAGGGTCAAAATTTTTCCCAGGATCATTTGTAAAAAACCCTTTTAATATTAGCCAATTAGAGACAGCATAGAATTTCATTCAATTGGTACGCAAATTGCTCTACGTAACTCAAAAGGTTGTGGATTCAGGATCGGGTATCTTTCTTAATAGCGATTTTAGGACGTACCCGATCTATTCTTCTGATTTTTGCTAACAATTTTGGTTATGTCAAAAGAGACGATTCTTATATTGGACAAAGAATTACACAGCCAGTGGACGTTAAAGACACTCCTAGAAGGTGAAAAATATATTGTGCTGGCTGTGGATACTGTTGAAAGGGCTCTGCAAAACTTTCAAGAGTTTGAAGTGTCCGGTCTGATCACCGAGTACCGGATGGGTCACACCCCTACTCCCGAAATTATTCGAGAATTAAAAAAGAATTTCCCAGAGCTCTATGTGATGATGGTGACTGACGAGAATTTAGAAGAGAAGGAATACAGGAAAGTCATAAGCTCCGGCATTGATGATTTTTTTCTAAAGCCCATCTCAGGAGAAAAAATTCTAATCCATCTGAAAAAAGGGTTGAGGCAGCGTAAAATCCTTCTTCAAAAAAAGCGCTTGGAACAGAGATTGAATGAAATAAAAACGAATAGAAGGGGCCAAGAGGCTGCATTAGGCGTGCATAGTTTGTTTCACAATAAGTCCTTCACGGTAAGATAGGAAATCAGCCATTGGGGGGTGACAAAATGGAAGTAGGAATCCTACCAAAAAGATCTGAAATATCGACAAATGTTTTCTATCCGCTCGATAAAAAAAGCAGGGCTTCCACACTTTTTCAGAAGGTTCAGGGCGCCATGCGAAACGTTCCTAATTTTGGAGATACCTGCAAGGCCATTTTGGATGCAGTCATGGACGAGATGGATGGCGAAAACTGTTCTCTCATGCTGAAGGATCCGATCTCCGGCGATTTGGCCATCTGCGCAGCCCGTGGAAAAAATGAAGAAAAGAGCGTGTTTTACTCAAATCGATCCGGCAACGGGAAGAGATTTAAATCAGGAGAAGGGGTTGCAGGTTGGGTTCTGAAAGAGGGGCAAGCCGTAATGCTGAATGATGTGATGAGGGAACCTCGTTTTGTCAATGTGGCGGGGTTCAACAATAATCATAACAATAATAACAAGGTTAATTCACTCATCTGTTTTCCAATACGAGAGAAAGATCAGGTTGTGGGAGTCTTCAACCTCAGTCATTCCAGGAAAGCGGCTTTTAACGAAGGGGATAAATTGGCTTTAGCCTATATTTCCAACCAAGTTGGCGCTGCTCTGACCTCTGCCCGTTTCTTTCTGGAAATCAACGAAGTCAACCGGTTGATGAAGGATTCCAGAGAAGTTTTTTCTAAAGAAAAGGTTGTTCCAATCTTTCCTCCTGCCTCTTCGACCTTTGTGGAAGTGGGTGAAGTCACTCGAGAGGAAGGGATCTTTATCTACACCAGTGACAAGATGCATCGGATTAAAGAAATAATCGACCAGATAGCCGATACGGACGTTACGGTTCTGATCCAGGGAGAAAGCGGGGTGGGCAAGGAGGTGGTGGCGCGTTCTATTCATCTCAATTCTTTTCGCAGAGAGAGGCCATTTGTCAAGGTGAATTGCGCCGCCCTCCCTCAGGAGCTTTTGGAGAGTGAGCTTTTCGGTTATGAAAAAGGTGCGTTCACAGGAGCCTATCGCCAGAAACCAGGAAAATTTGAGTTGGCCAACGGTGGGACTATCTTTCTGGATGAAATTTCCGAGATCAGCCTTTCGCTCCAGGGAAAACTTCTCCAGGTCCTTCAGGACAGAGAGTTCTCGAGGTTAGGGGGGAAGAAGGACATCCGAGTCGATGTACGAGTATTAGTAGCGACAAATAAAAATATGGAAGAGGGCGTCAAGTGTGGTCGATTCCGCGAAGATCTTTACTATCGGCTCAATGTCGTCAATATCACCATACCTCCCTTGAGAGAGAGGAGAGAGGAAATCCCAATCTTTGTCGAATATTTCTTAGACAAATTCAGCAAGAAATACCAAAAAAAGGCAATTCCCCTATCCGAGAAGATGATAAACGCTCTTTCCCAGCATCGTTGGTCAGGGAATGTGCGGGAGTTGGAAAACGTGATCCAGCGGTTTATTGTTCTGGGGAATGAAGAGGCGATCATTGAGGAGTTGACTCCTGTGGTCCAAGAGGATTCTATCCCTGGAAACAATAAGAAAATAGTCCCCGAGAAAAAGGTCTGGCCCTCTTTGAAGGAAGTTCATCAGGAAGCCCTTAAGAAGGCAGAGTGTGAAACTATCCTTAAAGCTTTGGAGATGACAAATTGGAACCGTAAGAAGGCGGCCGATATATTAAACGTTAGTTACAAAGCTCTTCTTTACAAGATTAAGGAAACTGGCCTCGGTAAACAATTTGTTCCCCGGACATCGTAAATTTCTACCCTTGCTTCAAACCTCGCGGAAGTGAGCGATCAGCGAACCGGAGGGGATCATAATTTCAATATGAATGGTATCATTTTTAGTGGAATGAATTTGAAAGAACAGAATAAAATTTCCACTCCCTTTAAGAAATGGATTAAAGTGGAATTGGTTTTCCACTTTTTGCCCCTTTTTTTCCAATTTTTGCCCTCTTTTTTAAATGATGTGAAAAAGAACGTACCGGTCAGGGCAAGAGAAATCTCTTCACTTTCAAGGGATTAGTCAATATGTAAGAAATTATCTCTTATTGGCATATAGATTGCTATTTTTCGGGCTATCATGAAGGACATTTTCCAAATCTTTTTCGCTGATAATTCTAAGATGAATAAAATCAAGGCAACAATTAACGAGGTTGCCAAGACAGATATCACGGTTTTAATTAAGGGAGAGAGCGGGACGGGGAAAGAGCTGTTGGCTCAGACCATCCATTTGGATTCTCACCGGAAGGAGAAACCTTTTATTAAGGTGAATTGCGCAACGATTCCCAAGGGACTCCTTGAAAGCGAACTCTTTGGGTTCGAAAAAGGTGCCTTCACAGGAGCCCATTTAGAAAAGCCGGGGAAATTCGAGTTGGCCAATCATGGGACGATCTTGCTGAATGATATCGGGGAAATAGACATTTCCATCCAGGCAAAACTTTTGCAGGTCCTCCAGGACGGCATGTTTTCCCGTTTGGGAGGGAACGGGGATGTCATGGTGGATACCCGCGTCATCGCTACAACCAAAGATCATTTAGAAAAAACAATGATGGAAGGGCGTTTCCGTGAGGACTTATTTTTCAGGGTCAACGTGATTAGCATTACGGTTCCGCCTTTGCGAGATCGGAAAGAGCAGATCCTTCCTCTCTCGCAATATTATTTCAACTTTTATAAAAAGAAATATGGAAAAGAAACGGGCCCGTTTTCGTCAATGATGCTCAATGCCTTTAAAGAATATGAATGGCCCGGAAACATCCGTGAATTAGAAAATATGGTTAAACGGATTGTCCTATTCGGCGAGGAAAGTCCAGTCCTGCAAACGATTTCCGGTAAAAGGTTGGATGATGGAAGGAGTCTTCAGTCCAATGGGAATCCGTTTCCCAGCCCCTCAGCAGAAAATACGTCCTTGAACCTGAAGGAGGTTGGAAAAAGAGCGGCTGAAGTGGCAGAGAGAGAGATTATTCAAAGTACCCTACAAGAGACTCACTGGAACCGGAAACGGGCAGCTAAATTGCTTCGCGTGAGTTACAAGGCACTGCTGTATAAGATTCAAAAATATCATTTAGACGATATAACAGGAAGTCGAAAGGTTGGGGAAGAGGCCGGTTGAAGACCCCAACATAGTGTGATCTCAAGGAAAAATGCGAATGGGATATGAAGGAGGAGCGGGATGGGAAATTGGACGGGGGGCTTCCCAAGCGGATCAGAGGAAACATTCGGAAGAATCCTGAACCGCGATTTGTTCCTGTTTATTTTGGACAACGAGGTGAAGCGTTCACGACGTTATCAGAACTTTCTCTGCCTCGTGCTTTTCAAAATTAAGCAATTTTCACAAGAGGGGGGTCGGGAAGGTTTGAAGGCTTGCTATGGAACCTTAAGTCATCTCCTAATGGACGAGATACGCGAAAGCGATATCATCGGTTCTTTAGAATTAGATAATCTTGTTATTCTCCTCCCTTATGCGGATGTGAAAGCGGGAGCCCGTGTTAAATCCCGTTTTGAGGATGCTCTAAAATATTATGACTTTAAGAGCAAGGGCATCGAAGTCATGATCGATCATGCCTGTTTTCCTGTCAATGGGTCAGACACAATGGATCTTATTAAAGGGGCATTGCGGATAGGGTAATCTAATCTGAGCTGAAAGGCAAAGGGAAAAGTCTTAAGAACTACAGAATATTCAACCCCTTTTATCAGTATGTGAACGAAGGAGAGAGAACATGAAAAAATTATTGAATTTCGGAGGCATGGGGATGTTGCTATTATTCATCATCGCCAGCATGGCCTACCCTCAAGCGGATAAGGAAACTCTTTCAAGAAAAGAAGCTCAGGTCGAAATCGGCACCGATAGCGACCAGTATGTGATTGGAGCCGAAGATGTTCTTTCTATCCATGTTTGGAAGGAAGACGCTTTTACGAAAACCATTCCGGTTAGGATGGACGGAAAGATCTCTCTTCCACTTGTCCAAGAGATCAAAGCTGCCGGGCTGACTCCTCTTCAATTAAAGGAAGTTCTGACCAGAAGGTTAAAGGAATTCATTGAGAACCCAGTGGTTTCTGTAACAGTCACGGAGGCAAACAGTTACAAGGTGTATGTTTCCGGGCAGGTCAAAACCCCGGGTGTTTACCGCCTTCGAAGTGAGACCTCTGTGGCCCAGATTATTCCCATGGCAGGTGGGTTCACGGACTGGGCAAACCAGAAGAAGATCTTGATCATCCGGAATGAAAACGGAAGGGAGAAACGAATTACGGTCAATTACAGGAAAATTATTCGCGGTAGTGACACGGATTCAAATGTCATTCTCAAGACAGGGGATACAATCATTGTTCCGTAAGTAATCGGAGAAAATCCGGGGAAAGGCCGGAATAGGATATCGTCGGACGAAAGGGGGTACTATGAAAATTGAGAAAATCGCCAGAGCAAGGAGAAGAGCCCGGGTTCACTGGACATTTCTTACGCTATTTTTCATCGGGATTCCTTCCTTTGCCCATGCGGATATCAATGATATTCTGTTGAAATTCAACCCCTATGTCGGAGTCCAGGAAACCTATAGCAATAATATCTTCCTGACCAAAACAAACAAACTGAACGATTTTATTACTACTGTATACCCGGGATTGGCATTTTCCGATTTGAAGCTAGGTACCTATGGGATCAACCTGGATGTTGTTCCGGAATATACCTTTTACGCAAAAAATCACGAATTCAGTTATTTCAGCCCCGAAGGGAACCTTGAAGCTTGGTATGCAATGACTTCGAATCTAACTTTTCTGGTCAGGGATTATGTAGTCCGATCTGATGCAGCCAGAGAGCAGCTATACAATGCGGGTGCCTCGCCCGATCAGTTTATTCTTTCGACCCAGAGAGGGGTCCATGCGATCTATCTCCGAAACGTTGTTGAGCCATCCGTGGAATATCATTTTGGAAGGGAAGACCTCCTTTCCGTCCTTTATCGAAACAACATTTATCATAATCAGAGCCCTCTGTTTGAAGACAGTCAAGAAAATACGGTCAACCCAAGACTCAACTACTGGTTCGATATTAGAAACGGCATAACCTTGGAATACATTCTTACCTTCGGGCATTTTGAAACTTCTCCAAACCTGGTGAGCAATGGGGCAAGGGGTCGCTATACCTACCGTGTCAATCCCAGACTCTCGTTGTTTGGAGAATACTTCTTTCTCAGGGAGGATTTTAAAGATCCTGGTATCGATTACGATATTCATCGTCCAAGGCTGGGCATCGAATATAAATTTAGCCCGACACTGACGGGTGCGGTCCAAGGAGGTTATTACTGGCAGGTCCCGACTGAAGGCACAAGATCGAGGGGTCCTTCTTTCAACTTGAGTCTTATACAGATGGCAGAAAGCACGACCTATACGGTCTCAGCGCAAGGAGGGTACACGCAGGACTATTTTACAGCTCAGAATCTTGGGTTTGCTAAATACTACAGTGCGTATGGGACGATCAGCCATAGGCTGACGCAGAGGATGAGTGTCGGTGCTACCGGGTCCGTGGAAAGAGCCAAGCTCGGAAACGGCCGGAATGACTGGATCTGGATAGTCCGGGGAGGCCCCTCCTATTCGCTCTTTCGATGGTTGAGTATTTATTTGGAGGGCTCATTCACGGAGGATTATTCAAACATCTCAGAGCTCGGTTACAAGGAATATCGTGTAATGGCTGGAATAACACTGGGCCAAGCGAATTCTCGGCAAACGATAATGGGGCAACCGACTTTCCTGCAACGTCTAACTCGTTGAGGATAAGGAGTGCTATGCGCTGCGGCTTCCGTGAAATGGCCGTTTAATTCTTAATGAATGATATGTAAAGAGGAGCAAGAACCAAGATGAGCAACACTGGAAAATTTTTTGATATTCGGAGTTATTTCAAAATGGGTCTTAGACGAAAATGGTACATCCTTGTCCCCTTTACACTATCTGTCGTCATCTCTTTTGGTGTTTATAAATATTTGCCAAAGGCATATAGAGCCAGCACCGTCATCCTCGTCCAGGCTCAAAGGGTTCCGGAAAGCTATGTTCGGCCTACCTTAACTGAACCCGCGGCCGAGCGGCTCAGCACGATTAGCCAGGAAATACTTAGCCGCAGCAGGTTGGAAAGAGTGATTAAAGAATTCAATCTATATCCGGACCTCTTAAACAAATTACACATGGAAGAGATTGTAGAGATGATGAAGACAAAGATCGAAGTGAGGGTCCAGCGCCAAAATGCGTTTTCAGTCGCCTTTGAGGGAACGGACCCCGAAACGGTGATGAAGGTAACAAATCAACTGGCCTCGATGTTTATCGAAGAAAATCTGAAATTTAGGGAGTCACGAGTAGGGGGAACCGCCGACTTTATTATCAAAGAACTGCAGGCAGCTGAGTCGAATCTGAAAAAGAGAGAGGATACGGTCCGACGATTTAGAGAGAAAAATATGGGGCAATTACCACAACAACTTGAAGCAAATCTAAGAATCCTTGAACGATTGCAGCAACAATTTAAGACAACAAGCGACAACCTCAGCTCTGCAGAAGATAGAATCGTACTCCTGCAGAACCAAATCGAACAGGTAATGGACCGGCAATCTGGAAGAGGTTTCTCCTCAACAACCCTATCCGGAAGGAGAGGCCGAACTCAAGGTGAAGGGATTCGTTTGGAGCCGGGGCAGGAACAATCATTAGGGGCACAGCTAAATGCTCTAAGAAGAGAGCTGGCAAATGCCGGATCCAAATATACTGAAAGTCATCCCGACGTGGTTGATCTGAAAAGGAAGATAGCAGCTCTTGAGCCAAGAGTGAAGAAACAGGAAGAAGAGAAAGAAAAACGTCTAAGGGAACTTAGAGAACGCCAGGAGGAAGCGACTGCAGAGAGCACCCCACAGGTGCCTTCACCTTTGATAGATCCTGCTTCAGAAAGGCTTGTCACCCAGTATAGAGCACAGTTTAAAGAAGCCCAGTTAGAAGCAAAGCGATTGAAAGAGGAAATGGGAAGCTTAAAGGAACAAATTGCACTCTATGAGAGAAGAATCGAAGAGACACCTAAAAGGGAACAAGAAATGGTCCAACTCAATAGAGATTACGACCTCCTAAAAATTTATTATCAGTCCCTTGTGGATAAGAAATATCAGTCTCAATTGGCTGAAAATCTTGAGCGGAGGCAGCAGGGTGAGCAATTCAGGATTTTAGATCCAGCTCGTCTTCCTGAAAAACCGTTTAAACCAAATCGCGACAGCCTTTTGGCCATGGGGGCTTTTTTTGGACTTGCAATAGGGTTGGGTCTAGCCTGGTTTAGGGAATCCATGGACCGATCCTTTTACGAGGTGTCAGATTTGGAAGCCTATTTAGACCTGCCCGTATTGGCGACCATACTAAATCTGAACGAAGAAGAAAAGAAGGCAGCCTGAAAACGGGGTGGGTGTTTATTGAGGATTTATTGGTTTTACGCTTTGCGCCATGCGAGGTCTTGATTAGATATGTATGAATCTTTCTATGGCTTAAAGGAGAATCCTTTTAATGTGACCCCAAACCCCGAATATATCTATCTGGGGGAGAACCATCGAGAAGCCCTGGCGCAATTATTTTACGGGGTGAGGGAGAGAAAAGGATTTATAGTCATTACCGGCGAGGTGGGTACTGGGAAGACAACCCTGATCTACTATCTTCTTGATAAAATGAACGGTAATCACACAAAGACAGCCTTCCTGTTTAACCCGAAATTGACTGTTGACGATTTTATCCAATACATATTGAAAGATCTGGGGGTAAGGGTTCAGGGAAAAACCAAGGGCGAGTATCTTCATAACCTGCATCGATACTTACTCAACGCTTACCAGAAGGATGAAAGAGTGATTTTAATCGTAGACGAAGCCCAGGGGTTGAGACCGGAGCTGCTTGAAGAGATCAGGCTTCTCTCAAACCTTGAGACATCAAGATCGAAATTGCTCCAAATCGTCCTGCTCGGGCAACCAGAATTAGATAAAACCCTTTCCCAACCGGGTTTTCGCCAGCTACGGCAGCGCATTAATTTACGGTACCATTTGCCACCTCTTTCCGAAAAAGAGACTAAGGAGTATATCGGGAAGAGATTGGGAATAGCGGGCGCAAGGGCACCCATTTTTACGGAGAAGGCAATTAGGCAGATTTACCTGAAATCGGGAGGGATCCCCCGATTAATAAATATTGTATGTGACAATGCATTATTAAACGGATATGCGCTGGACCAAAAAACGGTTGATGAAAGGTCAGTAAAGGAGGTGGCTAAGGACTTAGAGCTAAAGAAGAAGTCCCTCAGAACTTGGATTTTGGTCCTAATCGTCGTTTCTATTGCCGTAGGCATTCTATTATTCATCTATACGCATAAAAGTGCCCATCTGTTGCCTCTTTATAAAGAGATTCTTAGAAGCTTTCAATACATTAAAGAGATACTGAGCAAAGGAGGTCAATATTTCTCCGGTTTCTTTAGATAAGAGCCCTATGGGCTAACCGTTCTTAAGGACGGCATGGAGCAACTTTGAACGATGTTTGGCTGCCACACGGCAATACGGCAGGACTTTTCCGAACCTTGCGCCTAAAGCATTACTGCTCAAATGAAAGGACGAACCAATGAGTCGAATCTATCGTGCCCTTGAAAAAGTGGAAGAAGAGAAGAAGCAGAAGATGAGAGAAGAACCCTCTCTTAAAGTGTTTGAAGAGAAGGCTGTTTTGAAGAAGGAAGTACCCACTTTAAAATTTCCTGGAGAGAAGATAGAGAAGGGGGGGGGTCCTTCAAAAGGAGTAGTTCCTGTTTTGATTGTTCCATCCAATTCTTTTGGAGCAGAAGCATTCCGGAAACTAAAGAGTCAGATTTTTCTTCGTCCAGGGAATTCTCCCCGTTCGATTCTCGTTACGAGTGCAGCACCGGAAGAGGGGAAAACCCTGGTGGCTGTTAATTTAGCGGTGGCCATTTCAAAGGAAATCCATGCCGATGTCATACTCATTGACGGAGACCTCAGAAAGCCAGCTATTCATCTTGAGAGAAGTCAAAGCGCAAAGGGTCTCTCAAATTATCTTTCAGATGGGACGGCCTTATCGGAGATCTTGATAAAGTCTGAGATAGAAAAGCTTCGAATCATCACGGCAGGCTCTTCGACTCGCAAATCCGCAGAGCTGATCAGATCAAAAAAAATGGGAGAGCTTCTACAATCCCTTAAAGAATTGGGAGACAACACTTACGTTGTTATTGATTCTCCGCCTATTATCGCAACATCCGATCCAAGTTTGCTCTGTAAAATGGTAGATGCGGTGATTTTGGTGGTCAGAGCGGGCTATACGTCCAGAGAATCCATCCAGAACGCGATCAAGTCCATTGATCGCCAGAAGATTATCGGAGTGGTTTTTAACCAGAGGGGTATTAAGCCGTCAACTTACTCTTCAGAGTATTATCGCTATTATCAATACTATCGGAGATAAACGCAAACTGTGACCGAGGAACATTATTAACTTATCATCTCATTACCTTTATGGCGTGCGGGTTTAATATGAATCTATGGTATGTGATCCAAACAAAGCCCAAGAAAGAAGAAGAGGCGAAATCTTACCTCTCGACAAAAGGAGTGGAGGTCTTTAACCCTCTTATGGAAAACTTTCTGTTGAGAAACGGGAGGATGAACAAAGAATTAAAGCCGCTTTTCCCGGGCTATATTTTCGGAAAGTTCGACCTCGACCAAAATTATCCTCTGGTCAGGTGGGCAAAAGGAGTAAAAAAGGTTTTAGGTTTTGGTGAATATCCCACCCCCATCTCCGAAGAGGCGGTGGAGATCATTAGAGAGAGAACGGATGCCCACGGGATCGTAAGATTAAAGTATCGTTATCAAGCCAATGACGTGATCAGGATTAAAACAGGGCCATTAAGAGATCTTTTAGGTGTCTTTGAAAGATGGATATCCGACAGTGAGCGGGTAAGAATCCTCTTAAACCTGATGGGCTATCAACCGGTCATAGAGATTCATTATTCAATGATAGAGAAAGTGGCTTAGGGCAAGGATTCGGATGACCAAGGAACCGAGGGTTGAAGTGAAATTCTTAGAGACTGAGAGAATTTCAGAAAGAAGTCCGAAGACTTAGCGAAACTTTAATCAAATCACTTTTCCCTCGGAATCCAAGAATCCTTCAGTGATTAGTTTTAACCCCACAATAACTGTGGATCGACAAGCCCAGATTGGGAATCATTCCAGTAGAATCCAACTGAATTCGAACCGGCGGTAGCCTATCTTCCTCTCATGCCTTGAGAATAAAGCGGATGGGGTAAAGGGTCAGGATTGATCCTGAACCTTGAGAACAATGAAGGGACTACCCCCTTGAGGGGGATAGTAGCTTAATTCAATATCAGACATTAAGTTTTTTGCTCTACGATTCAGATTTAGATTTCAATTAGGAGGTGAGTGGTCAATGATAATCAAATCTTGTTTGTCCTGTGAGTATCATGAGATGAAACAGGATGGAAAAGAAGAGACGAGTCACTGCCGGAAGGAAAATTGTTGGTCTCGGTACTCCAAGTGTGTCCTCGGAAAGGCCCTCGAAAGATTTTTGAAAGAAGAGTCCGCCCGACAGGATCGTTCTTTTTCCGCCCTCTAATCTCTTGATCGCTTGAACCCGCCAATCCTCGAGCCCTTGTGTTCGCTCTATTGAATGAAGGAGTTAACCATGTTCCAGTATTCCATCAGCCCAACCGGAGAAAGATTTCAGTTGCCGGAGCAAGAAGACTATTCAAAAGAGTTTAGCCGTTTGGAAGAAGTCGTTAAGAACCAGCGTGCCTTCGGCCGAGAAATTGTCTTGGTTATGGGTTTGGGATTTGTGGGAGCAGTCATGGCGGCTGTGGTTGCAGACGCTTCGGACGAAAAAGGTAATCCTAGGAAATTCGTTATTGGGATGCAGAGGCCGAGCACCCGAAGTTTCTGGAAAATTCCGCTCCTCAATCGTGGAGTTTCACCTGTCAGCTCAGAAGATCCCGAAGTCCCCTTATTGATTGACCGCTGTGTCAACGAGAAAAAGACTCTCGTGGCTACCTTTACCTATGATGCGCTCAAGTTTGCAGATGTTGTCGTAGTGGATGTCCAGTGCGATTACCTTAAAGAATCACTTGGAAATGTGAGAGACGGTCGGGCTGACATGGATGCTTTAGAAGAATCTCTGGAGATCATAGGCCAACGCATCGGTCCAGAGACATTGGTGTTAATCGAGACAACTGTGGCCCCAGGCACAACGGAACAGATAGCCTACCCGATCATAAAAAAAATGTTTCGGAAACGGGGTATTCAAACGGACCCGCTTCTGGCTCACAGTTTTGAGAGAGTCATGCCTGGTAGAAATTATGTGTCGAGTATCCGTGATTTCTGGAGAGTATGTAGTGGGGTCAACGAAGAGGCGACACGAAGGGTAGTGAAGTTTTTGAATGAAGTCATTAATACTGAACAATTTCCGTTAACCGTACTTGATCGGCCCATTGAATCCGAGACAACGAAAATCGTCGAAAACAGTTTTAGAGCTGCCATTCTCGCCTTTCTTGACGAATGGAGCGTTTTTGCAGAACGGAATGGTGTTGACCTTATCAAAGTCATTAAGGCAATTAAGGTCCGGCCCACGCATAGCAATATCATATTTCCGGGGCCAGGTATTGGTGGCTACTGTCTTCCAAAAGATGGCGGTCTGGGTGTGTGGGCCGATCGCCATATCCATGGTTTTGAAGATGATATTTTCAAGATGACACCTCTTGCTGTCAACATAAATGATACGAGGGCACTCCATGTGGCCCAACTTACCCGTGATGCGCTCCGGAATATGGGGCGACCGATTGCCTCTGCAGAGATTCTGGTGCTTGGAGCTTCGTACAGGGAGGATGTAGGAGATACCCGATATAGTGGCTCTGAATTGATCGTGCGACGGCTAACAGAAATGGGAGCAGAATTAAGGGTCCACGACCCTTACGTGCTTCACTGGTGGGAGTTTGAAAAACAGGATGAGTATCCAGCGTCTTCACATAGTTTAAAAAGATTTTTCCGCGGTCAGGAAAGACTGAAGGATCTCCGGGTTGAGCAAAGTCTTGAGAAAGCACTACATGGGACAGATGCGGTCATTCTTGCGGTAAGGCACAAACATTACTTGAACCTTGATCCGGACGAAGTCGTGAAAAGTGCCGGCGGGCCGATAGCCGTTATTGACTGTTTCGGTATCCTCGAGGATGAAAAGATACGACGCTACTTCGAACTCGGCTGCGAGGTAAAGGGATTAGGGCGAGGCCACGTGAAAAGAATCAAAGATCAGATACGAGAAACAAAAGCGCAACTTCTTCTCAACATACCCTTGCAATTTGCAGAAGATAAAATGTGAAGTTTTTTACTGTTAGGAGGGCTTTTGGTTCTTGGTCTGGAGAAGGCAGTAAGGATAAGCGATATGATCATCACTTGAAAAATGAGTATGCACAATCGGATGGTTTCCATCTCATGAAAAAAGCACACGATGAAGCCCTTGATGGGATTGTGCTTCCTATGATTAACAGCGCGATTAATGACAATCGAAAAGAATAGAGAGCTATTAAAGTGCCTCCTACAGATATTTTTATTTGTAATGAGCATTTGCACCGTCTCCTGTACTAAAAATACAGTAAATATACAATCGTATATCCTTCGTAACAGGGTAGCCGTATTGGATCAGGTATTTATGAAAAAAGCTCTGTATGTCTCCTTTTCATCCACTAAGAGTATAAAAAAATATAAAACGGTGAATGTTCATGGATTTCTTCTAAACGGTGATAAGATAGTCTCTGAAACCTCTCTTAAGGCTTTTAGTGAAAATAAGGGTAACCTCGTTTTTGACCTTCCTTATCAGATATCAGATGGTGAGAACACGATAAAGATTGACATTCTTGCTAACAAGGGAAGTTTAGCGGGGACAGGTTCTGTTGCTGTTAAAAGATCTGCCTTAAAGAGTTACTTTTATCCGGAAAGTGAGGTTTCTGTTCGCGCTCTTGAAGAAATCCCTGTTAAAGAGGAACTTGGAGAAGTCAAGCCGACGATCCATGATAAATCCGTAGGCTATATGATCTTCTCTCGATCTCCCCTCGAATATGTTTTTCCTGGCAGTAAACCTAAAAAGTCCGAGATTATTGAGCATTTTATGATCAGAGTAGTTCGTAATGAATTTGAATCAATTACCTTTTCGCTTTATCCTCTTCAAAACTTGGGGACAGTAAAAATATCGGTAACCGATTTAAGGAGTTCTAAAGAGATCATCTCTAAGAACAAGATAAGGGTTGCTTGTGTTGAAATGGTTCAGGAGACCATTGGATTGCCAGAAGGAAAATTCCTAAATTTACCAACGCTAATCAGACCAGGCGATCAAGTCAATATTGAGGCAGGTAAGTGCCAAAGATTTTGGCTGACAATCAGAATAGACGATAACGTTTTGCCCGGAGTATATAAGGGTAGAATAACGATATCCCCTCAGCATGGATTAGAAACATCACTTCCTTTCGAAACAACAGTTTTGCCCATATCCCTTGAGGACATTCCGGGGATAGATTATTTCATGTTGATGACCTATGAGTTTACAGAGTTAACCATGCCCTGGAGGAAGGAAGAAAAAGAGAAAATCTATAAATCAGCTTGTAACATTCTGAAAGATTACCAAGAGCACGGGATGACCACTCTCTGTTTGCATTCACCTTTTGTACTCATCACAAAGGAAGACGGTACGCCTAACCTTGAGGACATCTTTGCTGCGTTAAGAGCGGCGAAGGAAATGGGTTTTAGAAGGCGAATTATATGGTATATGGGACATCTCATTCAAACATCTAAGCCTAAACATCCAGGGAGCATCATGAGTTTTGATAAGGGGATTCATTTGTTGCGGCTAAAATATATCGTGGAAACCGTATCTCAGTATGCGAAGGAGCATGGTTGTCCTGAGGTTATTTTTTTACCGATTGATGAACCGGGCGATTCGTATCAGGACTTTCAACATAAGCGTCAGGCTATCACTCCTGTTTTGCTCAAAGTAATAACAGACTCAGGTGCCCACAATATGCTTACGAGCGGTGACTATAAACAATTTAGACCAGTTGATTATTTATGCTCTGGCAAAATGAATAAAGAAGATTTAGATGAGGCACATAAAAGCGGTTCTGTTTACTGGTTACATAATAACGATGTGACTACAAAATGCCTCAATCCAGCTTATGCCAGATATATTTATGGCTATTATACTTGGATGAATCATATAGACGGAATGTCATCCTGGACATTCCAAAATACTCAGAATGCAAGGGGACTACCGAGAGGGACTGATGGTCCTGGTAACGATATCTATCTTGCGTATCCAGATCCGAACGGCCCCATTCCTACTCTCAAATGGGAGGCAATTAGGGAAGGGATAGATGATCATAAGCTTCTATACCAATTGGTGAAACGGATAAAAAAGCTGGAAGAAAAAGGAATCGATACTTCCAAATATAAGGAATTTCTTTTGAGAATTGAGAAAAAAGAGGGGACACCTGACTGCCAAGAAAGATTTGATAACGAGTGGGATCCAGCATTTTTCGAAAAAAGCAGGGATCGTTTAATCTCGATGATTTTAGATGCAGAGGCAAAGATAAATTAATCGAGAGATAAAAAAATGAAGTAAATTGTCTTAAGAGTAACCAAGCTGATTTGCCAATTGACGTATAGGGGAGAATCGGAAATCAAAGCATAAAGCAATTTCTTCAGAAATATTTCTCGTAGGATTAGAAATGCATTTAGAAAGGCCAACCTTTGATAATCAGTTTAAAAAATGGGGCCTACCCAAGTGGTAAGGGAACGGATTGCAAGTCCGTTTTGTCTGGTTCAACTCCAGGGGCCGCCCCCCAAAAACCATAACCGGAACTGATGCATGATCAGTTTTATAGCCAAAAGCAGTCCGAAATGTGAACAAATTTCGATCGGGTCCATACTTAAGAGGAGAAAGCAATGTATCGAGTGGCTGAGAACATGGTCGATTTAGTGGGTTATACTCCCATGGTAAGAATCAACCATATTGTCCCAAACAAAAAGGTGAAGGTCTATGCAAAGCTGGAGCGGTATAACCCAGCAGGTTCCGTCAAAGACCGGATAGCAAAATATATGATTGAGTATGGAGAGAAGGAAGGTTTCCTCACAAAAGACAAGATCGTCATTGAGCCTACCAGTGGAAATACAGGGATTTCCTTGGCTATGGTCTGCGCTGTCAAAGGCTATCGATTGGAATTAGTCATGCCGGAGACCATGAGTATGGAGAGAAGAAAAATCCTCACTGCCTATGGAGCGAAGATTGTTTTAAGTGAGGGTTCCCAGGGAATGGATGGGGCGATTGATTTGGCCAAGGAGATCGCTCAGGATGCAAGATATTACATGCCATACCAGTTTAAGAATAAATATAATGTGTTCAGCCATTATGAGACCACAGGCGAAGAGATCTGGAGGGCGACCAAAGGAAAAGTAAGGGTGTTTGTCGGAGGATTGGGAACCACAGGAACACTTATGGGGGTTTCAAAACGATTAAAGGAAAACAACCCTGATATCAAAATCGTCGGTGTGGAGCCCTATCCCAACTCAAAAATTCAAGGGCTGAAGAACCTCACTTCTCAATATGTGCCCGAGATCTATGATCCGAGCCGATTGGATGAAAAGATCAATGTGGCGGATGAAGATGCATTTGAAATGGCAAGAGCCCTCACCGTACGAGAAGGGATTTTCTGTGGAATCAGTTCTGGTGCAGCGATGTGGGGAGCCCTACAAAAGGCGGTGGAGCTGGATCACGGAGTGATTGTGACTCTCTTCCCGGATGGTGGAGAGAAATATGTGAGTACCCCTCTCTACGAACCCAGCAAATGCTTCGAATGTTTAAAGAAGCATCGAATTCCTACCTGCATGACAGAGGAATACATCACTGCTTTGGAATGTCTGGTAAAGAACGGTGATGGGTCGGGGAAAAGTTAAGGATTCCTGTGTTGAGCAAAGTCTTGAAAAAGCATTTAAAATGGCAAACCTTTGACAATCAGTCTAAGATGGCGGCCTACCCAAGTGTTAAGGGAGCGGATTGCAACTCCGTTTTTTCCTGGTTCAACTCCAGGGGCCGCCTCCATATTTTTCGAGTGTAGGAATAGACTCCTTGATAAAACTAATTCAGTAAAGTGAGTAGATTAAGGTTGTCATAGTCACATTTTCAATAAGAAGGCTCTTATTTTAGCATACAAGGGGATTTGAATGCTCATAGGTTCTGTTCTGGAAGCAGTGGGAAATGTGCCTCTAATTCAATTGAAGAAAATGTCTTCTGGAAATGTTTTTGCCAAAGCTGAATTCCTGAATCCCGGCGGAAGTATAAAGGACCGAGTGGCCAAGCATATCATTGAATCGGCAGAAAAAGTAGGGAAACTCAAACCTGAAATGGTTATTATAGAAGCGACTTCTGGGAATACGGGAATTGGATTAAGTTTATTAGGCGTGCAAAAGGGGTATCGGGTCATCTGTGTGATGCCAGAGAATATGAGTGAAGAACGAAAAAAAATCATTCAGGCCTTAGGGGGAGAGATCATTTTTAGCCCTGCTGAAGAAAGTTTATTGGGAAGTTTAAGAAAAATGAGAGACGTTATTCAAGCCGAGCCTGAGAAATATTTTATGGTCAATCAGTTTAGCAATCCTTATAACCCAGAGGTTCATTATCAGCAGACAGGCCCAGAAATCTGGCGTGATACAAATGGTGAGATAAACATATTTCTGGCAGGAGTAGGTAGCGGAGGGACGCTTCAAGGGATAGGGAAGTTTTTGAAAGAAAAGAAACGCAATATCAAAATCGTTGCCGTTGAACCCCAAAACAGCGCTGCCCTGTTGGGAAGAGAACCAGGGCTTCACCATATTCAGGGCATCGGCGATGGGTTTGTGCCGGCTGTCTTAGATGTAAACCTTGTGGATATGGTATTTACTGTTTCCGACGAGGATGCCATTGAAACCACTCGCAGACTTTCCCGTGAAGAAGGGTTATTGGTGGGGACCTCTTCGGGTGCAAATGTTTTTGCAGCTCTCCACGTGGATAATGGTCGAAATAAAGTGGTGACTATACTGCCTGATAGGGCAGAAAGGTACTTTAGTACCGCCCTTCTATAACAATGAATAGAGTTTTGATTAAATTTCCTTAAAGAGATAAGGAGGTCATCCAATGAAGGTTGCATTAATCAGCTGCTGGCGTAAAAGATACTATGGTTACTACGCCCAAGAATTGAGGAGAGCCCTGGAGGCAAATACTGGGTCAGAAGTGAGGGTTGTTACATCGAACTGTGGATGCAACGCCCCGTGGTATTTGTCGAAGGAAGATCTTATCGATCAACGCTGCCAGTACTTCAACATGCCTGTCATCGTTAACTATGCAGCAAGAGCAAAATGGAAATATCATTGCCGTACGCTTGCCAAGAAGGGAGTATCCTATCTGAGAGGGCTGAGGTTTCACAGGAAAACTAAAGGCATGGATATAATACACTTTCAACAGGTATTGAATGGTTTTGGCTTTATGTCAGCGTTCCATTTTTTGAAATATGTTTCAAATCACTCGGGGGTCGTTGTTACTTTGCATGAG
>JBAVGF010000162.1:0-1668 GCA_049684675.1 Thermodesulfobacteriota bacterium
CCGCAATTTCTTTGGCAAATCTGCTGCCTCCAGAAGGATGAACACGACCGTAAGCAGGATCAGAAACGCATTGGTGAGGACACTGCTCAGGGCTGAGAATATACCCCCTGCCAAGCTCATCACCCACCCCGGATGAATATGGGGCATCTCTTCTTCCGGAATATTAATGCCATTTTCGCGCAGCCAGCTTGTTATAGTAGCCATATAGGTCGATAATCGTTCTTGATACTCAGGAAGGGAGTTCAAGAAATTATTCAGCGAAGGACCTATCAATGCTCCAAAGAGCACTCCCACAATTAGGATGGCCACCAGAATGAGGACAAGCGCAAGGACCTTCGGCACGCCCTTGCGTTGCAGCCAGAACAACGGTGGAGTGCAAATGACCGCAATGAACACTGCCAGAAAAAAAGGAACCAGGATGGAGCTCGCTGCCTTCATCCCCGCCACTACGATGATAAAGCTGGCCAGGATCAATAGTGCGGGCGCCTTGGCCGTGCGTTTCACATTGTTATCCATTGGAACCTCCTTCTTGACGAAGCTACCCAACAGGGAAATCCTGCATGCTGCCGTCAGGCTCGATGATATGGAAACCGACCTGATGCCTGGGTTTATCTCGCAACTTCTCCCATGCTTTTCGGAAACGTTCCGCCTGCCTTTCGGGCGGCTGCACAGGGGATGACCCGGCGATGACTTCCGCCGATTTGTAAATTAGCCCTCCCTCAGGAATTGAGCCGTCTCCTCGGGAAGGGAAACGTTGATATAGATGCCGGATCCCATTTCAAATCCAGCGGGGGTCGTCAGTCTTGGGATAATCTGAAGATGCCAGTGGTAGTAATCTTCCTGTTCATCCTTAATGGGAGCGGTATGGATGACAAAATTATAATCGGGATCGTTCAGTTTGGAATAGAGTTTAAATAAGGTTGTCTTTAAGACCTTTGCAAATCTTTTTGAATCCTCCATCGAGATTAAACCGAAAGAGGCCTGATGCTCTTTGGGAACGATCCAGGTTTCGAAGGGGGACCGGGATGCAAAGGATTGGAGGACGACAAATCTCTCGGTATCCATCACGATCCTCTTCCCGAACTTAAGTTCCTCCTTAATCGAATCGCAATAGACACACCTCCCGTGGTCATCGTAATATCGAGCCGCCTCTTCTAATTTCTTTCGAATATTGGAGGGGACGACGGAAGTCCCGACGAGTTGGGAATGGGTGTGATCCAGTGAGGTCCCGGCGGCCTCCCCGTAGTTTTTAAAGACGATGATCAATTTGATCCTGGGGTCCTCTCTTAAAGCAAGATACCTTTCCCGATAGGTAAGAAGGATTTCCTCCACCTGTTTGTCCTCCATCAGGGGGAGGAGTTGGTTATGGATGGGGCTTTCGATCACCACTTCATGGATTCCCACTCCATCCATCATCCTGAAAAACCCCGTCTCTTCTCTCTCCAAGCTCCCCTCTGAAGAAAGGGCGGGAAATTTATTGGGAATGACCCTTACCCACCATCCTTTACTATCTGCCGGACCACCGCTTCGATAGGCCAGGGACTCATGAGGAGTGAGATATTCATTGCCCTGACAGAAGGGGCAGTCTTCTTTATAGGGAGGTTTTTCGATCAAAGGTTTAGTCTTTATAAAATCGTGGGGTCTCTTTGAACGCTCTGCAGCAATGAT
>JBAVGF010000163.1:0-5560 GCA_049684675.1 Thermodesulfobacteriota bacterium
CAACCCTCCTTTTAGGGTCAGTTATTCGGTAACATCCATTATGAGTCAACGATCCCTTTTTAATCAGTCTCTCGGTAACATTTTTTATGAGGCAATTCGAAGGGGGAATATGGGTTGACACCTCTAAGGAAAGGTTTATAATGTCTTTATCCTTCATAGTTGTCCTTAAAATCCTGAGCCTTTTAGGTCTCTATGGACCATTTTAGGATTGATCAACAACTTTTGGAGTCCATCACGGCCAACCTGAAGAGAGAGGGCTGCGGCCTTTCCCCCGAGGAGATGACCGGGGCGGTGGACATGATCACAGGAGAGGTGATCTACCGGTACGTCGACCGGTTGATCAGTCAGAGCGAGACCATTCTCGAGATTAACCCTTCTCTGACCGAAAAGGAAATCCTCGAGACCGTTGCCAAAAACGTGGTGGAATTTCTCGGGGCAGACGCGGCGAGTATACGGATCTACGATCCTGGAAAGGAGGAGATGATCTCATTTGGATCTTACCCCGCTCAGGCGGGGGATCGTGAGGAAACGATCCCCTTCGAACATACCATCGCCGGCGAGGTCGTGAAGACGCATCGAGCTTACTTTGTGCCCAATATTTTAAAAGAGAAAAAGTACAAGAATAAGGAGAAGGTTCAAAAATATGGGATCCATTCGATGTTGGCCATCCCGATCTCCATCCCCCGGTTCTCCCTAAGGGATGTGGACACTGAAGGAGCCCTCCAGATTTACTACAGGGAGAAAGACAAGACATTTACTCCTCTGGAGGTCAAGATCGCGGAGATGCTTTCGAGGCGGGTCAGTTACGTCATTGCTCGAAAACGTATCATGGACCTTCAGAAATTGAATTTGACCAAGGATAAGATCGTGGAGCAGATCTTTGTGAAGCTGGGGAGGCGGGAGGGGATTAAGATGAAGGATGTCTTCAACCTGGTCATCCCAGAGCTGGTGGACATCATGCGGATCCAAAGGTGCTCCCTTTTCTCCGTCAGCGAAGACCGGAACCATGCCGTTTTGGAAGCGGGGTATCCAGAGATTCAGCACGGGATCGGGAAGACCTTTTCAGTGAAGGGTGAACCCTATATCGATGCCGTGGTGAACCAGGTTGGTCCTTTCGGTGAGTTTGAGAACGAGAAGATCCTTCCTTCTTATATTCTCATTCACAATCCTCAGGAAAGCCATCTCCTTCCTCCAGACCTCAAGCGATTTCTGGAGATCCAGCAAATCCATTCCGTTCTTTATATCCCTCTGAAGGTGAGCGATGCCGTCAGCTATTTCTTGGTCTTCGATGCCCAGGCCCACCACCGAAAATTTACAGATGAAGAGATCGAGATTTTCACCTTTTTTGGCAAGGAATTGATGAAAGGGCTGAGACTGGAAAAGATGGACGATATCCTTCATGATTTCAAAAATCCAGCCATTGCCGCAGCAGGATTTGCCAAAAGGATCAAGAAGATCCTGGAAGACGGAGAGTTCCCCTCCAAGAAGGAGAAGGTGGCCCAGGCATTGGATATTATTCTGAAGGAGACATCCCGTATCCAGGAGTTGGCCCTGACCCTCCACGGAGAGGGAAGAGAAGAAACTGTCGATATGACGGAGAAACTAAGAAAACGCTTCCTGATCAACGAGGAGGCGATGAGGGAGTTGAAGCGGGAGAATGTTCACTTGTTCGAAGGCGATTTAGAATCTCCCTTGTGGATTCGGTGCTACCCCCTGCACGTCGAAAGGGTTTTAGACAATCTCTTGAACAACGCCTCCAATGCCATTCCTGAAGAAGGGGGGTATGTCTCCATTCGGGCCTATCGAAAAGATTCCTGGGCAGTGGCTGAAGTGACCAACACGGGGGAAATTCGAGAAGAGGATAGAGACCGGTACCTCCTTGGCGAGGGGAGGGGCAGAGGACTCCACATCACCACCCGGTTGGTCAAACAGATGAAAGGAAAGATGGAGGTGGAGTCAGGGGAAGGTAAGACGACCTTCCGGGTGATGTTCCTGCTCGTCGGATAATAATTAAAGACGCAAAACGCGTAGAGCATCGGGCAAAGGGTAAACCAAAAGACTCTTTGCATTTTTTTTACCCCATGCATCATGTCCTTTGCACTGTGCGGTTTAATCCATGTGAAGATTTTTTTGTTCAAGCTACAGACGTGTCTATGCCCTTCAGCCCTTAAGATGGCGATGCGATTGGGGTTCCTTTCTCGACCTGGAATTCGAGTCCGAATTTTTCGTCAGAAAAGTCCTGAGACGAAGTCCAACCTCAAAAAAAAGAGAAGAAAAGAAATCGTGGTCTTTAGTTTAACAAAGATGGGTTTGAAATCCGGTGGGAAGATGTTTTATAAGGATTCCTTGACAACCCTTTGTCAAAGGATTAAATTTTAGGACAAAAAATTCCTCTCGGGTTTGTCAAGATAGAAAATTTAAACGTTCGAAATTCAAACGGATGTATTCAGGAGGCAGACATATGTGGCGAGTGAATCGAGGCCGGACCGTTTTATCTATCTTTTTAGTCTTTCTCATATTCTATCTGATCCTTCCATCCCTTATTCTTGCCCAGGAAGAGAAGAAGGACCTCAGACCCGAGCGGAGCATCGCAGTTTTTCCGGAATTTTCCGGGGTGGTTGTGCCCAGGGGAGAAACCGTTCGAATGGATTTGATCCTGGAGGATAAGGGCCGCACGGATGAAATCATCGACGTCAAGATTTCCACGATTCCAAAGGGATGGAAAGCCACGCTGAAAGGCGGTAGTTACGTGGTCTCGGGGCTATATGTTCCCGGTGGAAAGACAAAGAACCTGGCTCTGACTCTGGAACCGGACAAGACGGTAGGGCCCGGAAGCTATCTCTTCCAGTTCGATGCCCGGACGGCCGACGGAAAATTCACTTTTTCGAACAAACTGGATGTAACGGTTCAGGAACGGACCGCAGGTCTGGAGGACATCCAGATTACAACGTCCTATCCGGTACTCAGGGGACAGACCGATGCCAAATTCGAATTCTCCCTGGATATCATGAACAAGAGTGAAGCGGACCGGACATTCAACCTGGCCGCAGTTGGGCCCGAAAAGTGGGAGATTAATTTCAAGCCCTCTTATGAACAGAAACAGATTTCCAGCTTCCGGATCAAGGGAGGGACGAGTCAGTCGGTGGCTGTCGAAGTCACCCCCGCGAAAGAAGCTTCCACCGGAGAATACCCCATAGTGGTGAGGGTGACTTCGGGAGAAAAAAAGGCTGAAGTGAAATTGATGGTAGCCCTGACGGGTATTTATAAGCTCGATGCTGGAACACCTTCAGGGATTCTCTCTCTGGAAGCCATTGCGGGGAAACTGGCCAATTTCTCATTGTTCGTGAAGAACACGGGTTCCGCGGTGAACCGAAACATCACTTTTTCTTCCTTCAAGCCTGAAAACTGGGATGTTACGTTCAAGCCGGAGAAGATCGATGCTTTGGAGCCCAATGGCTTGAAACAGGTGGAGGTGACGATCAAACCTGCCCAGCAAGCTCTGGTCGGAGACTATTCCGTGGGCGTCATGGTGAATGGAGAAAAATCGGACAAGACGATTGAAATGAGGGTCACGGTGAAGGCTTCTGCCGCGTGGATCTGGATCGGAATCGGCATCATCATTTTTGTAATTGCCGGATTGAGTGCCTTGTTCATCTGGTTAGGGAGAAGATAAATTGGAAGATCAACTGATTATCGAAGCCGAAGGGCTGACGAAGAAGTATGGAAGTCAGATTGCCGTGAATAACCTCACTCTTCAGATTAAGGAAGGGGAGGTGTTCGGATTTCTTGGTCCTAACGGAGCTGGCAAGACGACAACACTTCTCATGTTCCTGGGGCTGACGGAGCCCACATCGGGGAAGGTGCGAGTCATCGGATTCGATTCAACGCGTGAGCCCCTCCGCGTGAAAGAGAAAGTCGGCTATCTTCCTGAAAATGTGGGTTTCTATGATGATATGGATGCCCGGCAGAATCTCCGGTTCATCGCTCGGTTGAACCGCATCCCCGATAAGGTCTCTGCGAAGAAGATCGATGAGTTGCTTCAACAGGTTGGGCTTTTGGAGGAGGCCAAGAAGAAGGTGGGGACCTATTCGAAAGGGATGAGGCAAAGACTGGGGATCGCGGAAGTATTGATCAAGGAACCGAAGCTCATTTTCCTCGATGAACCGACCATTGGTCTCGACCCGGATGGAACGAATCGAATGCTCGACCTTATCCACAATCTCAGCCGAGAAAAGAATATCACTATTTTTTTCTCTTCCCATCTCCTCGATCAGGTTCAGAGGATTTGTGATCGAGTGGGTATCATGATCAAGGGGAATCTGGTGGCGATCGGGCCCATTCAAGAACTGGCCAGGAAAAAGCTGGGTGTGGAAAAAGAACATTATACCCTCGAAGAGCTCTATATGAAATATTTCAAGGAGGCTTAACTTGCACGGAATCTTCACCTTATTTAGAAAAGAGCTGGAGGACCACTTCAGCAGTGTGCGGTTTCTTCTCATCTCTGCATTGATTGTGATGGTAGGAGTGATCATTGCCTCCATGGTGGGTATGGGGATCCAGGAGGAATCGAAGGGAATGGCAAAACCCACCCTCCTCTTTTTATGGCTCTTTACGTCTACAGGGAAACTCTTCTCCTTCGTCCAGTTTATCGGGTTTTTTGGCCCCCTCATCGGCATTTTTCTTGGATTTGATTCGATCAATCGGGAAAGAGTGTCCCGGACGCTGAGCAAACTGGCTTCACAGCCTATCTATCGTGATTCGATTATTAATGCCAAGTTTCTGGCAGGTGTGACCACGATCGCCATCGTGCTTGTCGGGATCGTCCTCATCATTTCAGGCCTCGGCATTCAATTGATCGGCGTGGTGCCGGGTTCGGAAGAAATCTTACGTCTTGTCATCTATCTCATCGCCAGCATCCTCTACATCTCCTTCTGGCTGGGCATATCTATTCTCTTTTCGGTCGTCTTCCGGAGCACGGCCACCTCTGCCTTGGCTTCTCTGGCCGTTTGGATTTTTTTCTCATTTTTCGTAGGGCTGGGGGCTGGTTTTATGGCGGATGCAGTGGCCCCGATCAGCCAAAGTGGCGCGAATGTGGATTCCAATGTGTTGATAAGACATGAAGAGGTGCAGCGAACGATCTCCTATTTATCTCCTATGACCCTTTACAATGAAGCGACAACCACCATTCTCGATCCCACAAGAAAAACCACGAAAGGGGTGGTTTTTGTAGGGCCTTTGGAAAGACTTTCTCTAAGTCGTTTTCAAAATCCGCTTCCACTTTTGCAAAGCCTCCTTATCGTCGCCCCTTATCTTGTTTCTATCATAGCCATGACGTTCGTCTGTTTTGGAGTTTGCTACCTTGTTTTTATGCGGCAGGAGATCAGGACCATCTGATAGAGATAGATAGGTCACACCATCATCTACTTCACATGCCGGTGCAAAAACGAGAGATCTTTGGCTGGGCGATGTATGATTTCGCCAACTCCGCTTTTGCCACCACCATTCTTGCGGTCATCTTCAACCAATATTTCGCCACGGTCGTAGCAGGGGGAGAGAAAGG
>JBAVGF010000164.1:0-17967 GCA_049684675.1 Thermodesulfobacteriota bacterium
GGAATGGAGAGCCGACGAAGGCCTCAAGACCATTTGATAAAGAAAGAGATGGTTTTGTAATGGGTGAAGGGGCTGGTATCCTAATCCTCGAAAGTTTGGACCATGCAATAAAAAGAGATGCTCATATCTATGCAGAGATGCTTAGCTATGCAACAACCAATGATGCCTATCATATGGCGCAGCCTTTGCCCACTGGTGACCAAGCCAGAAAGTCAATGGAACTCGCTCTCCAGGCTGCTAAAATTGACCCCACCGAGATTGATTACTTTAATGCCCATGGTAGTTCCACGGTCTTGAATGACAAAACTGAAACAAAAATAATCAAGCAAATATTTGGAGAAAATTCCTATAAAATTCCTATTTCGTCTAATAAATCTATGATAGGCCATGCCTTGGGAGCTGCTGGGTCAATAGAACTCATTGCAAGCGTTCTAACGATAAAACACCAATTTATTCCTCCAACAATTAATTATGAATTTCCAGATCCAGAGTGTGATTTGGATTATGTTCCGAATAAGGCAAGAAACACCACTGTTACCACTGTGCTAAAAAATGCATTCGGTTTTGGTGGAAAGAACTCAAACATAATAATTAGAAAATACGAGTAAAATGAATACATCCTACGCTATTTCACTTGCTATAACGGGAACGCTAAGCTTATCGTTGGGAATTTTTGTTTACTTGAGAAACAGACAATCAAGCGTAAATAAAGTTTGGTTCCTCCTAAGTCTAAGCATTTCGTTATGGAGCTGGGGAATGTTCGGGAGAGATGTATCTACAGAAAAAACAACTGCACTCTTTTTTGTCCGACTATGTTATGTGGGTTCCATCTTCATACCTGCTTTTTACTTTCATTTCGTGAATTCTTTAATAGAATTAAGACAAAATCGGCTAATACTATTATTTTATGCATTAGCATTCATCTTTTTAGCCTTCAATTTCACCCCCTTTTTTATCAAAGACGTAAAACCAATATTATCTTTTCGCTATTATGGCGTGCCCGGGCCAATTTATCCTTTTTTCGCAGTTTCACAATTAGTGGCTATGCCCTATGGTCACTACATCTTGTTCAGGCGGTTCAAATATGCGAAGGGACAAACAAGAAATCAAATCAGATACGTCTTAATTGCAGCTATTATCGGTTTTTTGGGGGCGATGACAACTTTCTTGCCTGTTTTTAATATTGAGGTATTTCCATTCGGATTTTACTTCGTTTCAGCTTACGTGATAATCATCTCTTACGCGATTGCAAGACACCGGCTGATGGACATCCATATCGTCCTAAAAACGGGAACGACCTATGCTCTTCTAATATTTCTTCTTTTCGTTCCATCATTTCTCTTCGCCCTCCTGTTCCAAAAGGTTGTTTATGGAGATATTCATTACCTTTTGTTAGTCTTTCTTTCGCTCCTCCTTTTCTTGGTGACGATCCTGTTTAATAGAATTAAGCCTCAAACAGAAAGGGCCGTCGAGCACCTTCTTTTTAAAGATCGGTATGATTACCGTGAGACCTTGGCGAAATTTAGCAAAGCTATGGTAACCATCCTCGATTTGCAATCCCTTGCAAAAAGTGTCTTCGAAACCATTACACAGACAATGGGGGTTGAGAAGGCCTCTTTGTTTTTATGGAATGAGGAAAAAGGAGTCTACTCTTTATTTGAATCAAAGAATATTAATGTGACCATTGCAAACCCCCAGCTTCCTAAAGACGACCCCCTGCCCCAATATTTGCAAAAAATTGGAGAGATTATTGTACGAGAAGAATTGGCCAAGGGAGCCGGTATTTCAGAATTAAATGATGTGATTAAAAAAATGTCTTTATTAGAAGCAGAAGTGAGCCTCCCCCTCATTTCAAAAGGACAACTCATCGGGATGATTAACCTGGGTTATAAGTTTAATAAAGATATCTATTCCCATGAAGATATTGAATTACTCAGCACCCTGGCAAACCAGACGGCGGTCGCCATTGAGAATGCAAGGCTCTATGAGGATTTGAAAAGGTCAAAATCGTATATTCGCCGGGCAGACCGCCTGGCCTCCCTGGGCACTTTGACAGCGGGGCTGGCCCACGAAATTCGTAACCCCCTGGTTGCTATTAAGACCCTAACTCAATTATTGCCGGAACGGCTTGAGGACGACGAATTTCGAGGCGAATTTCTCAAGATTGCCGCCGGCGAGGTGGATCGGATTTCTTCATTAGTCGAGGAGCTCCTCGATTTTGCCAGGCCTTCCGATCCAAAGTTGGAGTTCGAGGATATCAACACGATTTTGGATGGAATGATTCTCTTGGTTTCAACGGAAACGAAGAAGAAACGAGTCAACATTCTTAGAAGTTATGCTTCCGATTTACCACCTGTCCAGATTGATCGGGAACAGATTAAACAGGTTTTTTTGAATATCTTACTCAACGCGGTTCAGGCCACATCCGCGAATGGAAAGATTACAGTTAAAACCCGCTCCTTTATAAAACCCGGAGGTGAACCGTATATTCAGATCGAGTTTACAGATACTGGGTGTGGAATTGCCTCGGAGCATATAGAGGAAATCTTCAATCCCTTCTTTACCACGAAAAGTGCAGGGAGCGGATTAGGGCTCTCCATCTCACATCAGATCATTCAAGACCATCGAGGCTATATTGATGTGCAGAGCCAGCTGGACAAAGGATCTTCCTTTTTTATCAATTTACCCGTCAATCAAGACCGTCCCAAAAGAAGAAAGAGTGATTTAGAAAATAATGAAGATATTGCCGAGACCTTTGAAAAGTGATCCATAACCAGGCGTTGATTCATTCTCCACTTGCTCCATTTCAGATTGCCCGATCAGCCCGGAAAGCCGCCCATCATAATGGCCCTGATTTGATTCAAAGTAGAAAGAGGGAAAATGAAAATGGGACCAAGCAGCCCAAAAAATCCTTTTTTCTTGACATACAACTCCCTTTCTCATATATTTAACTCACCCGAAAGCAAATTTTTATCAACCTTTTAAAGAAGGCGCTGCTGAGAGTCCGTTTTTCGTTTGATCTACCCATAAGAAATGAGGAACTTTCTCATTAATATTCCATTGAAAGGAGCATTAAATTTATGAAAGCAGAAGACATCAAGAAGATCGCAGTCGTTGGCGCAGGTGACATGGGCCATGGCATTGCGGAAATCGCTGCCATGGCAGGTCTTAAGGTAAGTCTCTACGACATCAAGCAGGAATTTGTGGACAAGGGTAAGAGCAAAATGAAGGAAAGCCTCGAGAAACAGGTGTCAAAACAGAAGTTGACCGCAGAGGATATGAATAAGGCGATGGACAATATCCAGGGGTTCATCGTTTTAAAGGACGCGGTGAAGGATGTCGATTACACGATTGAAGCGGCCCCTGAGATACTCGACCTTAAAGTAAAGATATTCAAGGAGATTGACGAGCATGCGCCGAAGCACGCCATCCTTGCCTCGAACACATCCAATATGAGCATTACCAAGATGGGCGCCTCAACGAAAAGACCGGACAAGGTCGTCGGCGTTCACTTCTTTAACCCTCCGGTCATGATGCTTTTGGTTGAGGTCATCCGTGGCCAGAAGACCTCTGATGAGACCATGAGTGTAAGCCATGACCTTGTTCTCAAATTCAAAAACTTCAGGGGTGTGATGGTTCCGGTCCGTGTGGAGAAAGACACGCCTGGGTTTATTTACAACAGGCTTGGGGCACCCGTAGGGCTCTATATCTCCGTTCTATACGATAGAGGCCTCGTGAATCCCGAGGCCGTTGACGCCAAAATCAGGTCCATCGGCGCGCCGATGGGTCCCTACGAGATTATGGATTACACCGGACTGGACGTCAATCTGCATGGTATGGAATATTTTTCCGAAACACTGTCGCCTGAATTCAAGGTGCCCAACTGGCTCAAGAAGATGAACGAGGCCGGAACGCTTGGCAAAAAGACCGGTAAGGGTATTTTCACCTGGCCGGGAGGCGCCAGGCCGACGATCGATATGGGCAAGGCTGATCCCAACTTTGACCCGATGGATATTATCTGTATTCAGGTAAATGAAGGAACCAAACTCTTAGAGGGTGGTGTGACCAAAAGCGTTGCTGAGATCGATAAAGCGGTTGTGAATGGCGGCGGATCCATCATTGGCCCCTTTACCCTTGGTAAGGGAATGGGATGGGCGAAAGTAGCTGAACGATGCGAGGCCATTTCGAAGAAGCTTGGCATTAAGTGGTTTATGCCCACCGAGACCCTGAAGAAAGGGAATATCAAGATTTAGTCTTGCAACCCCCCTTCATCCCCCCTTAATTTAAGGAGGGAATAGAGGGGGGTTATCATATTTTTCTTAGGACTAAATCGATCCTCAACTCATCAGTCAGGCGGTGGAGGTCCTCCCTTAGGCCCTGCTCAGAAATTGATCTCGGAATACTAATATCCATGTCCATCTCAAAGAGAGGAGTTCCGCTCTCTGCGGAAAGCACGCGACGGGTTTCCATGTCGATGATGTTGACTTTACGATCAGCCAGAAGGCGGCAGATCTTGAAGACGATCCCGGCGTGATCCACCCCCGAAGTGGTAATTTTAAAATGGTCGGTTGGTTCCTCCACTTTGGGATAAGCCTCTTCAAAGGTGATCGGAGAATAGAAGACGGTCAATTTCTTCTCCCACTCCAGCCGCTTCAGGGCGGAAGAGAGTTTCTGATTTACTTCCTCCCTTTCTGTAGAAAAAAGAAGGAGAAGGGCGAAGTGGTTTCGAAGAAGGCTCATGCTTGAATCCTCGATATTTCCTCCACACTCATAAATCACCTCCGAAACATCGGCAACAATGCCAGGCCGATCCTTCCCCATCGCCGATAAGATAAAATAGGTCTTCATCGTACCTCCAATGGATTGACACAGTGAGAGACAACAAGTGGACACGCGGTGAACAACCCAAGACTATATCCCGGAGTCACCGTGTCGCCGTGTCTCAGCGTCTCCGTGTCCTCTTACGACTCAAGGATCTCAAGGTGAGCAGAACAGACTTTGAGGAGTTTGTTGCCCACGGTTCCAAAAACAATGGTTGCCTTTTGATTCTCGTCCATCCCTTCTACAGACTTGACCCTTCCCTCGCCAAATTTTGGATGCCTGACTCGCATCCCTATTTTGAGTTGGAAGAACCCCTCGGGGCTCAGCACAAGGCCACTCCCTTCCGGGAAAGAAATCTCTTGGGACGGGTCCTCCGGCATGATCTCGGTCTGATGAGCGTCCTCTCTCCAGGGAGCTTCTTGTGAAAACAAGCTTTCCATTCTCCTTTTTTTCTCCTCGAATTGCATCAATTCGACCGGGAGCTCATCAAGAAAGCGCGAGGGAAGATTGGCACGGCCCACACCAAAAGTGGACCGTTCTTCTGCCCGTGAAAGAAAGAGCCTCTCCTTTGCACGCGTCATCCCTACGTAGAAGAGCCTCCTCTCCTCCTCCATATCTTCAATCTCCTCGCCCCTCCTGTAGTGGGGAAGAAGTCCCTCTTCTATTCCAACGATGAAAACCACCGGAAACTCCAGTCCCTTTGCACAATGGAGGGTCATAAGAGAAACTCGATTCCCCTTATCCTCGTAAAGATCCACGTCCGTCACCAGCGAAACCTTATCCAAAAAGCTTTCCAGCGAAACCTTCTCTTCTCCTTGTTCAAGGCCCATCATCACGTTGATTAATTCATCAACGTTCTCCATCTTTGAAAAGGCTTCATCCGTTCCTTCTTCTTTCAATCGTTGAAGGTAACCCGTCTTGGCGAGAAGGGCCAAGGTGAGCTGGCTGAGGCTGAGCGATCCTGCATCTTGTCGGAACTCTTCTATCAATTGGATAAACTCTTTCATCTTCGACTTGACGGCCGGGGGCAGCCAACCCTCCTCAATCCCTTGCTTCAATCCTTCATAAAGGGGAAGCCCTTTCTCTCTGGAGAAGGCCTCTATCTTCTCGACTGTTTTCTCCCCGATCCCCCTCGAAGGGACATTGATGATCCGTTTCAGACTAAGGCCGTCGGACGGATTATCCATCAACTTTAGGTAGGCCAGGACATCCTTAATCTCTTTTCGCTCATAGAACTTCATACCCCCTATCACCGTATAGGGAATCCGGTTTTTGACCAGTTCGTCTTCCAGGGCACGAGACTGGGCATTAATTCGATAGAAAACAGCCACGTCACGGTAAGACCTGCCGGATTTCCCCGCTGAGACACGTTCCATGATCTTCTGCGTGACAAAACGCCCCTCGTCCTCTTCATCCCCGGCCACGTAATAAGTGAGGGGCTCCCCTTCTGGATTCTCCGTCCAGAGTTTCTTCTCTTTTCTGTACCGGTTTTTCCGTACGACATGGTTGGCAGCCTGCAGGATATTCTGCGTGGAGCGATAATTCTGCTCTAGGGTGATGACTTTTGCCTCGGGAAAGTCCTTCCCAAAGTTCAAAATATTTCCCACCTCTGCCCCTCGCCAACGGTAGATGGACTGATCATCGTCTCCGACCACACAGATGTTGTGATGGGTCTCGACGGTCTGTCTGATGAGCTGATATTGGATCAGGTTGGTATCTTGAAATTCATCCACCATCACATAGCGGCAGAGTTCCTGATAAGACCTGAGAACCTCCGGAAAGCGTCTGAAAAGAATCGTGACGAAGGTAAGGAGATCTCCAAAGTCGAGGGCATTGTTTCTATGGAGATCCTCTTGGTAGCGTTGATAGACCACTGCCAGCCTCTTTTGGAAGATATTATAGGGGTTGGGAGAATATTGGTCAGGAGTGACCCCCGCATTTTTCAATTGGTCAAGGCCCGATTGGATGGCCCGGGGAGGAAACATCTTGAAGTCGAGGTTCAATTCCTTCATGATCGTTTTGAGGTGACGCTCCTGATCCTGATCATCATAAATGACAAAATTTCTTTTGAAACCAAGATGCTCAATATGCTGCCTCAGGATGCGGGCACAGGCTGAATGGAACGTGGAGATCCAGGTCCCCCTCGCCGATCCTCCAAGAAGCCTTTCCACCCTTTCCCGCATCTCATCGGCTGCCTTATTGGTAAAGGTGACGGCAAATATGTTCCACGGATGCACCCCCTTTTCTTGAATGAGATAGGCAATCCGGTAGGTCAGAACTCTGGTCTTTCCACTTCCGGCACCTGCAAAAACAAGGAGTGGCCCCTCGGTTTCCAAAACCGCCTTCTGTTGAACGGGATTGAGATCGTTGAAAAGAGACATAAGCAAAAAAGAAATGGCAAATTTCAAAATCCAAATGTCAAAGGAATGTCAAAATTCAAAATGAAAGACCCTTGATATTGGAGCTTTCGATTTAATTTGAAATTCGAACTTTGACATTTGGCATTAAAGAATAAGCGATTTTCACCTTCCAGTGCCTCCCGCTCATTCTCCTAATTTTACATCGGGAAGAATCGGTATGTCTATTCCACAGTCACACTCTTGGCCAGGTTTCTCGGCTGATCCACATCCGTGCCTTTGAAGTCAGCCATATAGTAGGCCAGGAGCTGAAGGGGAATGGTGAGGAGAATAGGGGTGAGACAAGGAAGCGTCTCGGGGATGTAGATCACATCGTCCGCCTTTTTGACGATCTCTCGATCGGATGGAGAAGCAAGGGCAATGATCTTTCCTTCCCTTGCCCTTACCTCTTCGATATTCGAGACCACTTTCTCGTAGACATCGTTCTGGGTGGCCAAGACGACGACCGGCATCTCCCGGTCGATCAAGGCGATGGGTCCATGCTTCATCTCACCAGCCGGATAGCCTTCTGCATGGACATAAGAGATCTCCTTCAATTTCAACGCCCCTTCCAAGGCAATGGGGTAGTTGATCCCTCTCCCAAGATAGAGAAAATCCCTGGCGTGGAGATACTTTCTGGCGATCTTCGCTACTTGACCTGAGGCCTTCAACATTTCTTCCATGAGGTGCGGAACCCTGACCAACTCTTCAATCAAGGTCTTACCTTTCTCATAGGTGAGGAAACCCAACTCTCTGCCAATTCGAAGGCCAAGAAGGAAGAGGATGACCAATTGAGTGACGAAGGTCTTGGTAGAAGCAACGCCAATCTCAGGGCCGGCATGGGTGTAGATCACATGGTCTGCCTCTCTTGCTAAACTCGACTCCACCACATTGCAAATGGCTAATGTCGCTGCCCCCTTTCGCTTTGCCTCCCTCAAAGCAGCCATGGTATCGGCCGTCTCTCCGGATTGGGAGATAGCCACAAGAAGATTATCCTCTCCAATAATTGGATTTCGATATCGAAATTCAGATCCAATATCTGCCTCCACTGGGATTCGGCAAAACTCTTCGATGAGAAACTTCCCCACGAGGGCAGCATGGTAAGAGGTGCCACAGGCAATCAAGTGAACCCTCCGAATCTTCTTCAGGAACTGTCGATCTAAGTGGACATCTTCGAGGATGACATCCCCTTTTTCCTCTGAAAGCCGACCCCGGATGGTATCGGTTACCGCCCTCGGCTGTTCAAAGATCTCCTTAAGCATAAAATGTTTATACCCACCCTTCTCAGCCATCAGGGGGTCCCACGTCACACGCTTTGGTTCCTTCGAAACCTCCGTCCCCTTGGAATCGAACACTTTCACTCCCTCGGAAGAGAGAAGGGCTACCTCGCCATCTTCCATAAAGATAAAGTCCCGGGTATAGGGAAGAATGGGAGGAACATCCGAGGCGATGAAATACTCTCCTTTTCCCAGGCCGATCACCAAAGGACTCTCCCTGCGGGCGGCGATCAAAGACTGTTCATTGCCTTCAAGAAGAATTCCCAGCGCATAAGAACCTTTGATTTTATCCAACGCCATCCTCACGGCCTCCAGGGAGGAATATCCTTCCTGGATGAACTCATCAATCAGATGAGAGACGATCTCCGTGTCCGTTTCTGATGTGAAAACATGGCCTTTGCTCTTGAGGGTTTCCTTGAGGGAAAGATAGTTTTCAATGATGCCATTGTGGACCACAGCGACCTTGCCTGCCTTATGGGGATGGGCATTTTGGTCCGATGGCCTTCCGTGGGTCGCCCATCGAGTATGACCTATCCCCACCTTTCCATCAAAGGTCTCCTTTCCGATCAGCTCCTCCAATTTTGTTAACTTCCCTTCTTTCCTTCGGATCTCAACCTTCCCTCGATGGAAAACTGCGATGCCTGCGGAGTCATATCCTCGATATTCGAGTCGTTTGAGCCCTTCAATGAGAATCTTTGCCGTCTCCCTGGAACCGATATACCCGACAATGCCACACATCTCTCACTCCTTCTCGTTTCTCATTTTTTGCGGCGATGCTCTATCTTCTTACCCCACCCCTTGATGTTCTTCTGCTTCGTTCGGCTGATCGCCAACGCCCCTCGTGGAACATCTTTTGTGATGGTGGACCCCGCACCAATCGTAGAACCATTCCCCACCTTGACGGGGGCCACGAGTTCCACGTTCGACCCCACAAAAACCCGGTCACCGACGATCGTCTGATGCTTCTCGAACCCGTCATAATTGCAGAAGATGGTTCCCGCGCCGATGTTCACACCCTCTCCAAGCAAAGAATCCCCGATATACGTAAGATGGTTGGCTTTGGAACCCTTACCGATGACCGATTTCTTTACCTCGACGAAGTTTCCAATCTTTGCTTTCGTCTTGATCTCGCTTAAGGGCCTTAAGTGGGCAAAAGGTCCGATGACGGCCCCGTCTTCAATCTTACTTTCTGTGATCACAACATTCGAGCGAATCGTCACCTCATTGGCAAGGATGGAGTCTGTGACCTTTGCGTTCGATTCGATGATGCAGCGTTCGCCGATTTTTGTCATCCCATAGAGATAACAATTCGGGTACAGGGTGGTTTCTCTTCCTACTTCAACTGTTTTCTCCACGTAGGTCGTTCTGGGATCGAGAACAGTCACGCCAGAAAGCATGAGCTCCTTCAGCTTCTCGAGTTTAACGATTTCATTGGCAACGGCAAGATCGACCCTTGTGTTGATCCCCATCACCTCCACTGGATCCGCCACACAATAGGCAGAACATCTCAACCCTTCCTTCTTTGCAATCCCAACCAGGTCGGTGAGGTAGTATTCTCCTTGTGCGTTATCCTTTCCAATCTTGCTTAACGCCTCCGTCAAAAAGGAAGCCCTCACACAATATATCCCTGTATTAATCTCTCGGATCGATTTTTCTTCCTTTGAGCCATCCTTTTCTTCCACAATTTTTTCTATCCAACCCTCAGAACTCCGAATGATGCGGCCATACCCGAACGGATCCTTCACCTCGGTCGTTAACACAGAGAGGATCGAGTTACTTTTGCCATAAGCATCGATAAAAGATCGAAGGGTATCGGCTTTCACCAACGGAACATCTCCACAGAGGATGAGAACCGTACCGGTGAATCCTTTTAGAAATCGAACGGCTTGCAACGCCGCATGACCCGTCCCCAGCTGTTCTTCCTGGAGGGCAAACTGAATCGGATGGTTTTTGAACCTTTCCTTGATTTGGTCCGCCTGATAGCCTACCACCACGATCGTCTTTTCGGATTTGATTCCTTTCAAGGAAAGTTCAATGGGATAGGAAAGCATGGGTAGTCCCAGTACGGGATGAAGCACTTTCACAAGGTCTGACTTCATCCGGGTCCCTTTTCCTGCTGCAAGGATGACGGTTGTAATATTTTCCAAACCTCTATCCTTTCACATTAATTTGACTTCATTTATACTATGGACGGGACCTTTCGTCAACCCTGACAGCCTTCTATGTCAAATGGTGTCAAATGGTTGACAAGAGCGTTTTAGGGGTGTAAATTAATTTGCGATATAGAGGGTTTATAGACCCGCTGCTCCGTAAATCACGCAAGGTCGCTTTCATGGGTTACTGTTCGTTGCAACATTAAGAAAATAAGGGTCGGTATAGAAAATGCATGATATTGGTCCAAATAACGCATCTCTATTCATTCTGGTAGGAACACGGACAATATATATAGGGTGTCCCCATTCTTCTGAACATGCCCGTGCCATAAATATTCCCTGGTTGTGCAGTAATTACATAGGGTTTGATAATGAATAGCATCAATCAGTATAGTTCAGACTTTATACCTCATATATGGCCCATCGGTGGAGGAAAGGGAGGGACCGGCAAGAGTTTTCTCACCAGCAATATGGGGATTCTGTTAGCCAGGCAAGGGTTTAAGACCCTTCTGATCGATGCCGACCTCGGCGCTCCCAATCTTCATACGATCGTCGGTCTGTCTGATCCGGCCATAAGCCTTTCTGATTTTCTCAATAAGAGAGTGGCAACTCTTCAGGAAACCGTCCTCGAAATGCCGATCCATAATCTCTTTCTGATCAGCGGGGCCAGAAATAAGCTGGACATCGCCAATCTCGCCCATGAACAGAAGATGAAAGTACTACGGGCGATATCAAGACTTGATTATGACTATATTCTGCTCGATCTTGGGACAGGCACATCTTTTAATACCATCGATTTTTTCACCATTTGGGACTCCGGCATTTTTGTTTGTAATCCGGAACCCACATCGATCGAAAATATTTATAGGCTGATTCGCTCCGTTTATCTTCGCAAAATCCGTCAGGTGCTTAAGATCGATCGCTTCAGGAATTTGGCCGAGAAGGCAGAAGCACAGAACCGGGATGCCATCGTCCATCATCCCGAATACCTTCTCGATGTGCTGAAAAATATCGATCCGGAGCAAGGTAGTAAAATAGAAAGGATTTTGAAGGCTTTCCAATTCAAGCTGGTTCTTAATCAGGTTAGAAGACAGGACAATCCGAAGACCGGAGCACTGATCTGCAGGATTGTAGAGAAACACCTCGGCATGAAAATTCAGTTCATAGGCAATGTGAGTTTTGACGAACGGGTCCACGAGGCGGTGTGCAGGAAAGAGTCCTTTGTCGATCAGTATTCCTACTCCCAGGCAACTCTGGATCTTAAAGTCGTCATCAAAGCCATAACGGGCATGAGAGAGGAGCAGGCCGTGGCTTCGTAAGCCCTGCTTTCAATCAAGCGCGGCCTCACAACAGGTCAAGATCGCATGAAGAGACTCAAGGATCTGAACTTCTACGAACTCTTGGAAGTGGCATTTGATGCCTCTCCTTTCGAGGTCCATCAGGCCTATAAAGAAATGGTTCAACTCTACCACGACGATTCTTTGGCAAGCTACTCTTTTTTTTCGAAAGAGGAGAGAGAAGAGATCCTTGCGAAACTGGATGAGGCTTATGCCACCCTGATGGATGAAAAGAGAAGATCCCTCTATGATCAATCACTCATTGAACTGGGTATCCTTGATAAGGCGACACAATATCAAAGGGATCGGACAAAGTTGAGCCTCATGCATGATGTTAAGCGTCCTGCCGCAAATACGGCATTAAGAATAAGAGACAGGTTAAAACCTATCGCTTCCTCAAACCCCGTGATTCAAGAAATTCTGGCCAACGATGTCTTATCAGGAAAAGATTTGAAAAAGATCAGGGATGAATTGGGAGTATCCCTTGAGCAGATCGCAGAAATGGTGAAGGTTCGGATTGTCTACCTACATGCTATCGAGGACGACCAGTTTGAAAAAACCCCTTCCAGAATATTCCTGAAGGGTTTCTTGAGGGCCTATGCCCAATGCATGGGATTGGATGCGGACATCGTGGCGAGTCGCTATCTAAAAAGAATCCATGACTAAAAAAGGCAGAGAAAAAACGGGGTTCCTCTTCTACCCAAGAAGGAGACACTAAAAATGAAAGATAAAGAGATATCGGAAGAAGAGCTCCTCGACGAATTGGATACCATGTATCAACGGGTTGCTGATATCGAAAAAGAGGAAGCTGCAGTAGAAGCCCCACCTCCTCTCATGATAAAACCGATAAAACCAAAACAGAAGAAAAAGCGATCCTACCGCACCCTTATTATCATGGCATCCGTTTTCTTGATTATATTAGCATCTATCTTCACGATTACGATCTTTGACCCCATGAACCTCCTCCGGCGTTTGAAAATGGGCGAACCACAGCCGTCAACCGTTGCTACCCCGCCAGCATACCCCAAACGGTCTACGGCTGTCCCCTCTCCAGCAGCCCCTAAACCCCCTGCTGTTGTTACCTCGCAAGAACCTCCAAAACCCCCAGCTGTTGCTACTTCTTCAGCAGCCCCGCCGTCCCCTTCCGTTGCCCCCTCCCCTACTGTGTCCCCAAGGCTCCCTTCTGGATCCCCTCCGGTCCAGACGAAACAGGAAGCCGTGAAGAGGACCCAGGAAGAAGCAGAAAAAGCAACATCAAAACCTCAGGAAATTGTGAGACCCAATAAACCTGCTCCCCGGGGAAGATACTATGCCATACAGGTAGGGGCATTTCGCGATATGGAAAATGTTCGCGAGCTTGTTGAGGCTTTTAAGAAGGAAGGGTTGGAGGCCTATTGGATCACTACGAAAAGCACGGGGAGTGGGAGCTTACACAGAGTCCTTGTGGGACAATTCACGGATGAAAATGAAGCGGCACAGTTCTTAAAAGACAAAAAGATTCTCAAAAATTATCCTGAGAGCTTTGTCAAGGAGGTTTCATCTTCCAAAATGAACCGTTAGTTTCCCAAGGCGCATATTATCGCGTCAAACCCCTTCAAAAATCTTCGTCTTTCTTCTTACAAGATCGAAAGGCTATTCATCATCCTCTCTCTTTCATACCTACAACACATTTCAACTCACCTTCAAGGCCGAAAGAAAGAAGCGCCAACGATTTGCATGGGCAAGTTTTAGCCTATGGTATCGAACGTTGCACGCAATCGATAAATAGAACGTCCCATTTTCCGCATAACCCACTCAACGCTTCAATCTTGCACCCTTGAAAACGCTCTCAAAAGTTTGTAAAAAGAAGCATGCGATTCAACCTCTCTTTTCCGAAAGATAAACCTTTTGATGTCGTGGGGATGGGCCTCAACTCCGTCGATTTTCTTTGTGTCGTTCCGGAGTTTCCCGCTCCGAATTCAAAAATGAAGATGCTTCAGTTTTCCAAGCAGGGCGGGGGTCAGGTGGCTACCGCCATGGTGGCCCTGAGCCGATGGGGTGTTAGAACAAAATATATTGGAAAAGTTGGAGAGGATGAATGGGGTCAATTTTCTCTTCATTCCGTCCGTCAGGAGGGGGTGGATGTCTCCTCAGTGACGATCGAGCCCAATGCCACAAACCAGTTTGCCACGATCATCGTGGATCGTACTTCAGGAGAGCGAACGATCCTCTGGAATCGGGATGAACGCTTGATGTATCGCGAAGGAGAACTTCGCAAAGAGGAGATCTGCTCTGGTAAACTCCTCCATTTGGATGGGCATGACATCCAGGCTGCTATTCAAAGCGCGAGGTGGGCAAAGGAAGAAGGAATTCCGAGCGTCGTTGACCTCGATAGAGTAGAACCGCTCACACCTGAGCTGATTAAGGAGATTGACTTCGTCATCACCTCATCAAGGTTCCCTACGCTCTTTACGGGAATTTCAGACCGAGAAAAGGCTCTCGTCGAAATGCAGAGACGGACCCCCGGATTTCTCTGCGCAACACTGGGTCATGAGGGTGCCATCGCCTTAGGCGACGGAGAAATCCTCTATGCTAAAGGGTTCGAAGTAAATGCCGTCGATACGACGGGTGCGGGCGATGTCTTTCATGCAGGGTTCGTCTACGGTCTATTACAAAATTGGGAGGTGAAGGAGATTCTGAGATTTGCCAGCGGGGTGGCAGCCCTCAAATGCAGAGAGCTTGGCGGCAGGAAAGGAATTCCCACCCTGGAAGAGATTCAAAGCTTCTTGATGCCATCTCAAACCCCCTGGAAGTAGCACCGACAATAGCGTATGCCAAACCCTAACCGATGAGTAAGAGACCTCCGGAAAACAACCTTGAGTTGTGTTGATTAGAGATTTCTGGACTTTTTCAGAAATCTCAGTAATATTAAATGACGGACAAGCTTTTCCTTGGCCAACGAAATTTGGCATCTCTAAAGGAGGAATGAAATGTTTGCAGGAAAAACAATCTGGGAAATCATTCAGATCGGTGGTTTCACGATGTATATCCTACTCTTCTGCTCTTTTTTATCCATCACCATTCTTTTAGAAAGGATCATCTATTACAGAAGACGGTCCAGAACCAAAAGATCGGAATTTATGACGGGAATCAAGAGAGCGTTAAAAAGCGGGAGTATCGAAAAGGCAATGGAAATCTGCAAGCACAGTCATGCTCCTTTCTCGAATGTTATTTATTCCGGACTCGTCCTCCATGATCGCCATGGAAAAGAGATATCCGGCGCCATGGAACGGGAGATTACGGTCGAAACCACGAAATTAGAACGCCTGACAAGCATCGTGGGAACCATTGGCAACACGGCCGTTTATATCGGGCTTTTTGGGACAGTCTTGGGAATCATCAGGGCGTTTCATGACATTGCCGCGGCCGGAGCCGGTGGCATGAGCATTGTCATCGGAGGGGTGGCCGAGGCACTCGTCTGTACCGCCACGGGGCTATTCGTGGCTGTGCCTGCGGTGATTGCGTTCAACTACTTTATGAAAAGAGTGGAACGTTTTACTAATGATATGGAATTATGTGCTTCCGAATTAATCGACCTCATAGGCAAGGAATAGATCACATGAAGAGGAAGAATAGAAGATCGAGATTAATAGCAGAAATTAATATCACCCCTTTTACCGATGTGGTTCTGGTTCTACTGATCATTTTCATGATCGCTACCCCATTTATTTATCAATCCAGCCTAAAAGTCCAGCTGCCCAAGGCATCGAAATCTGAGGAGACATCGCGGGACATCATTATCAACATTAATGCTCAAGGTGAGGTCTTCTTAGAGGATGCGAAACTTGATTTAGAGGCACTCAAATATAAGCTGAGGGCTATGATGAGGAGTAAACCGGACGCTTTTGTAATTGTTAACGGGGATAAAAATGTCAAATATGATTCTGTGATACAGGTGATGGATGTCTTAACCCAATCGGGCGTGAAGAATCCTGGTTTGGGAATAGAACTAAAAAAATGAATCGATTAAGAAATGCGGTGAACAACGCGAATTTATTCTGCCGGAAAGGGAAAAATTCCGATCCCCTTCCGGGTAAATAGTCCAGTCAAATTTCAATTCCCATGAAGGAGCCCCGTCGAGGTATCCCGTTCGTTTCTTTCCGCCTTCATTCTCATTGTCCGCAGTCTATTCATCAACACAACAGGGTTGGAAACAGGACAGTTTCTCAAAATGAGGGACGAAGGAGATAGCGAAAGAGTTGCAGCCCGAAGAACACCAGCAGACTGATTTGCGCCGTCATGCATCGCTCGTGGCAACAGGTATCCTGCTCAGTCGTATCGCGGGATTGGTCAGGGATCGCGTTTTCGCCCACTACTTTGGAAATTCTGACGCTGCCGATGCCTTCAAGGCAGCCCTTCGCATTCCAAATTTCCTGCAGAACCTCTTTGGAGAAGGGGTGCTCTCGGCTTCATTCATTCCTGTTTACGCGGGCCTGTTGGCTGAAGAGAAACGGGAGCAGGCAGACGACGTGGCCGCCGCCGTCTTCTGCCTGCTGTCTTTGGTGATTTCGCTTCTGGTTTTGACCGGAGTCCTGGTCACGCCCTTCCTGATCGATGCCATTGCACCCGGATTCAAGGGGGCAAAGCGCGAATTGACGATAGGCCTTGTACGCATCCTGTTCCCCGGGGCTGGCTTGTTGGCTCTCTCGGCATGGTGTCTCGGTATTCTTAACAGTCACCGCCGGTTTTTCATTTCCTACACGGCACCGGTTGTTTGGAATCTGATGATGATCGTCTCATTAGTCGGGTTCGGCGGCTCGTTCAAGCAATTTCCCCTTGCCAAGATTCTGGCATGGGGATCCGTGGTCGGCAGCCTCATGCAGTTTGGAGTGCAATTACCTTTGGTAGCTCGCCTCGTGCACCGTTTTCGACTGTCGCTCGGGCTTTCAATGCAAGGTGTAAGAACAGTTATCCGCAATTTTATACCGGTGTTTTTTAGCCGGGGTGTCGTGCAGATTAGTGCGTACATTGATGCCTTCCTGGCAAGCCTCTTGCCGACCGGTGCTGTCGCGGCTCTGACGTACGCCCAGACCCTGTACATCCTGCCAGTGAGTCTTTTCGGTATGTCGGTCTCCGCAGCGGAACTCCCTGTCCTGTCTAGCACCACGGGTGAAGCCAATGAAGTAAACGCTTACTTGCGAAGGCGGCTTAATGCCGGTCTTCGTCAGATTGCCTTCTTTGTTGTACCTTCTGCCATGGCGTTTTTCACTTTAGGCGATGTGATCGTTGGAGCGATCTACCAGACAGGCCAATTCACTCGGCACGATTCCGTATATGTGTGGGGAATCTTAGCTGGCTCCGGGATCGGCCTCTTAGCCACCACATTGGGAAGGCTATATGCTTCAATGTACTACGCCCTCAAAGACACCGTTACGCCCCTGCGTTATGCGATGCTCCGCGTATTCCTCACCGCAGTTCTCGGATATGTTTGTGCCTTACCACTGCCGACCGCTCTTGGCCTGGACCCGCGGTGGGGGGTGGCAGGGCTGACTGCTTCGGCGGGATTATGCGGATGGTTGGAGCTGGCTCTGCTCAGAAATTCAATGAAGGGGCGGATTGGCGAAACCGGCCTCCCGGCCGGGTTTGTCCTGAAACTATGGGTTTCAGCAGGGACAGCTGCGGCCGCTGGCTGGGGAGGCAAACTGATGATGAATCAGAGTCATCCGATCGTGCTGGCGATCGTATCTTTGGGGATGTATGGCATTGTTTACTTTGGAGCGGCGATTGTTTTTCGTCTACCCGAGGTGGAAGATCTTGTCAACAAAGTTACCGGATTTGTCAGATCTCTTCGGTGAACCGGTTAATAAGGTAAAAACAAAAAATCAGACCTTATCCTCCCGGAAAACCAGCCTAGAATTGATTCTTGCCAAATCCGGAGGGATGAGCGATATTCTTACCAAAGAGGCTTTTGGAAGGCCCGGGGCGAGGTAACCTTTTTCTGGAG
>JBAVGF010000165.1:0-18826 GCA_049684675.1 Thermodesulfobacteriota bacterium
ATTGATCTCGGGGAAGAAGAAGAACGAGAGGTTCTCAAGACTCTGCGCTCGAGATGGCTTTCTACAGGTCTCGTGACTGAAAAGTTTGAGAAGGCCTTTTCCGAATATCTCGGCGGAGGAGATGCGATTGCTGTTTCGAGCGGTACGGCTGCCCTCCATTTAGCCCTGGCATGCCTTGGTTTAGGGGAAGGAGATGAGGTCATCCTCCCCTCTCTGACCTTCATCGCTACAGCCAATGCCGTGCTTTATGTTGGAGCGAGGCCTATCTTTGCAGATATTGGAGGCGAAGAGGATCTCAATATTGCTTCCGAGGAAGTTGAAAAAAGGATTACTGAAAAGACAAAGGCTATTATGGTGATGCATTATGGAGGGTATCCCTGTCAGATGAAGGCCATCCTGGGAATCGCAAAAAGGCATGGTCTTTACGTGATTGAGGATGCCGCCCATGCGCCCGGCGCGGAATATCGGGGGAAAAAGTGCGGATTGGTCGGAGATATAGGCTGCTTCAGTTTTTTTTCGAATAAGAATTTGGTAACCGGCGAAGGTGGGATGGTGGTGACTCGGGATAGAGCACGGGCTGAGAAGGTTCGAAGGTTGAGGTCTCATGGGATGGAGGCGCTTTCATGGGATAAGTACCGCGGTCGCCTCTCATCTTATGATGTCCAAGAAATTGGCTATAATTATCGAACGACAGAAATTCAATCTGCTCTGGGGTTGGTCCAGTTGAAAAAATTGGATCGGAACAATAGGAAGAGAAAAAGGTTGGTTGAGATTTATCGAGAAGGACTCCAAGAGGTTAATGACGTCTCTATTCCCTTCTCAAAGTTCAAAGGAAATCCTTCTTATCATCTCTTCCCGATTCTGGTGGCGCCGCGAATCAATAGAAATAGGATGATGGCGAGGCTAAAGGATTTTGGAATTCAGGCAAGCGTTCATTATCCTCCGGTGCATCTCTTTTCCTTTTATCGAAGGCGATTGGGTTTAAGAGAGGGAATGCTTCCTAAGACCGAAGAGGTGAGCAGAAGAGAAGTGACTCTCCCGCTTCACCCTCGGATGAAACAGGAGGATGTGAAGTGGATTGTAAGAAGGGTGAAGATCGTGGCTCGTGAATCGTGATTCGTGCATCGTAATCCGTGATTTGGCTTGTTACCATTCACCAATCACCCACACGAATCAGCAAGACGAGGTTTTATGGAACTAAAGGTTTTTGAATCACCTGGAGAAGAATGGGACGAATTTGCCTCCCAATTTACCGATCTCATCTTTTATCAATCGGTCTGGAGCCAGGTGCTCAAAGAGGGGTTGGGAGGACAACCCCTTTATTTTTATCTGAAGGATGGAGGAGGAATCGTTGCCGGTTTACCCGGAGTATTGCTCAACTTTAAAATTTTCAAAATCCTATACGCCTCCATCCCGTATGGGCACTTGATCGGTGAAAGGTCTTATTTTTCTGCTTTCTTGAAACTTTTGGAGACGGAGCTTAGAAGGAGAGGAATCGATCAAGTCCGTTTGACCGAGTCGCCTTTTTCCGATTCCTATCCACCTGAGTCTTTCACACCCATCTCAGCTAAATGCAGCCTGTTAGATCTGAGAGGATTTGAGAAGAAAAATATTCCGGAAAGTTACCACAGCGAGGTTAGAAGGGCCGTTCGAAAGGCACAGAAGCAAGGACTTTTCATCAGACGAGGTACCACCAGAAATGAAGTAGAGAGCTTTTACCGACTTTATCTCTCCTCTATGGAAAGGAATCGTGCCATTGCAAAATACCCGCTCCGCTGGTTTGATGCATTATATAAGATACTCATCGAACAGAAGAGGGCAGATTTTCTTTTTGCCATAAAAGGTGATGAATATGCAGCAGGTGTTGCTTTAATCTATTCTTCTCATTCGAACCATTACCTTCACAATGGGTCGGCGGAAGCCTATTTGGAGAGCCGACCGAACGACCTGATCGTGGATTATATCATTCAAAAAGGGGTGGAAGACGGGAAAGCCACTTTGGATTTCATGGGATCAGACCCTGGAGACCTTTCGTTACTCCGATTTAAAGAGAAATGGGGAAGTCAGTCGATGGATATTTACACTTATGTGAAAGATTATCATCGGATTCGATGCAGGATTTTGGAATTGGGTAAAAAACTGGGAAATTCGCGAGTCGGAAATTCCTTGATAAAATTAATTCGTAAGTAAAGGGATAGACTTGGTCGAGAATGTTGATTGGGGCGAAAGAGCCAAGAAAGGATTTTTAGCTTCAGGAATCGATCCTTCAGACAGAAAGGGTCATAAGAATGATTATATTGATCTTCTCCAGAAAATAGCCTTGCAAGAGGTACTGGAACTGAAGGGGGATGAAATTATACTGGATTTTGGATGTGGAAGTGGTAGGATTTCTTACTGGATTGCACCTAAAGTGAAGAAAGTGGTGGGTTTGGAAATCACCCGTGAGATGATTGATTTGGCTGAGAAGAATCGAGTGGCAGAGAATGTAGAATTCATAGTTTATGATGGCGTCCGTTTTCCGGTGGTCCCATACCCGTTCGATCTTATCCTTTCCGTAGGAGTCCTGCAGACCATGAAAGAAGAATTATTGAAGAGGACCCTTTCCGGTCTGGCCCAATATTTAAAAAAGGATGGAAGGTTTTACCTCATTGAGCAGGCCTCGGACAATCCAAAGATTGAACGGCCTGAAGTTGAGCAGTATCTTAAAGCCTTCAAAGAATCAAAATTGGAGTGCCTCCGGTACTATCCTATTCGCAGTGGTCGCTGGTGGCTTCTCTACCTGATACGATATGGATTCATTCCGAAAAATTGGTTCTCCCGGATTGCCCATGACGAATTGTTGAAAAGGAGAAGGGAAAGAGGACGAATCCATGTTTATAAGGACTTTCTCTTCTTGCTGAAGAAAGAATAATTGAGTTCTGTCTTGAAGGAGCGAATTAGGATGAAGCGAAAAAAAACTGCTGCTACCCAACTTCCTAAGGAGGTAACTCAACAGGAGAAAGATGGACGAAGAACTTCTCTGATGTCTTCGAAATGGTTTGTGATCCTTCTCCTTGTTTTGGCAGGGATCGTCTGGTACGGTTTTTACAACGCGCATACCAAAGAGATTGCAGGGTCAGATGACAGGGATTATGCTGCGATTGCGAGAAATATTGCTCACGGAAAGGGGATAGTAAGAAATTTTGCCTACCCCTTGGATATCAATTTTTTTGATAAGTTACCCATCCCTGACTTTTTCCGCCCACCTGGATATCCTGTCATCGTCGCGGGATTCTTCAAATTATTTGGGATCTCGGACTTCGTTGCTTTGCTCCCTTCATACCTTTCTTATTTTATTCTCATTCTCCTTGTTTTCCTCTTTGCCAAGAGATACCTGGAAATCAAAACGGCAACCCTGGCCGTCTTGATTCTAATCTTTAATAAGGAGATTTTGGACACGAGCACCGTCGCCCTCTCTGAGGGGGTCTACACGCTATTTTTTTTCCTCTTTTTCTATCTTTTCGTAAAAGCAAGGTCTTTAAGAGATATCTTCATTTCGGGCATTATTCTCGGGGTGAGCCACTCAATAAGACAAAATTTGTATCCTTTTCTCATTCCCACCCTCGTTTATCTCTATCTCTATCCTGATCTTCCCCGTTGGAAAAAAATGACTTTTTTTATGATGGGCGTTTTAATCCCAATCGTTCCGGATATGATCCGAAGTTACCTCGCAACAGGTTCTCCTCTATTTTCTTACGGGAGATTTGGTTTGATGGCCTTTAGCTCAAAATATCCATGGTTAAGTATCTATCGGAATATCCAGACTCCTTCCCTTCTTGAATTTCTTATGGATGAACCGGGCCAATTCTTCATGAAATATCTGACCAATTTAGTGGCGGCATTTGAGCGGGTCATGTCTGTTTCCAACCCGTATCTATCTGCTTTCTTTGTTGTTGAGATGTTTTATTGGAAAACCAGCCCGGAGTGGAAGAGGATCAAAATATTATTTGTTTTCCTGCTCCTTTGGCAAATCCTTTTTGTCTCCTTATTAACCTTTGCTTCTCGATTCTTTATCCCTTTCTTGCCGCTGATGGCCGTAATGGCTTCGCAAGGCTTCTTAAGAATGTCGGAACAGTTACTCTCGGGCCTGAAGGTCCCTTGGAGGAAAAGAATCTTTGTTTTGAATGTTCTTTTATTCTTGATTTTTTTCATGGTGCCCATCACGTATAATATTTTCAGATCCACCCAAACACCGAATTCTAAGACTCTGCAATTTGGGTTCTTGATGCCTCAGGATGAAGCGAAGAAGTTAAACGAATTCGTCAGAGCCGAGTTAAAAGAGAATCAAGTTATATGGACTGACGTGCCCGAGGTTCTGGAGTGGGAAGGGAATCGTTTATGCGGGTGGCTGCCAACGCGGATAGAGTTGATTTATAAAATCCACAAAAAGATCCCTGTGGATGCCCTTCTTCTGACAAACCTCAGGACGCCCGTTGAAATGGGTGAAGAATGGAAGTACCTCTTGTTCAGCGATCACAGTCTGCCCTTGTACAGGACTGTCAAGTTCTATAATGGGGGGGCGGTCGTAGCAAAATTGCTTATTCGTGACGAAAGGGAATGACAGTCATTTGTCCCGGGGAAATGGGAAGAGGTCTTTGAAAGAGGAAGCAGATAGGGAATTTGAAGTTCGTTAAAGAAAAAAAATTAGGGTCCCTCTATCGGAACGTTCTTCGATGGGCCATCGTGGGTGGTATTTTCGTTTTTTTGGGGAAGATGGTATGGGACAATTGGAATCAGGTGAAGGACGCTTCGTTCACCTTTGAAGTATTTCCACTAATATTATCCACTCTGATTTTTGCCTTCAGTTATTTCATACAAATTTGGGCATGGTATCTCATCACTCTGAAATTGAAGATCGGTATTTCTCCATCAGAAACAGTGAAGAGTTGGTTCTATTCCCAATTGGGTAAATATCTGCCGGGAAAAGTTTGGCTTCTCCTCAGTCGTTTTTATTTCTACGAATCCAAGGGAAAATCGAAAAAGGCCATTTCTATTGCCCTCTACTTTGAAACGGTGACGATCATCGGCGCAGCCTGTCTTATCTTTTTGGCTGCCCTCATTTTTCACAACGAGAAATGGCCAATCTCCCCTTGGCTACAATCCGTGTGGTTGTTTCCTCTCTTGCTCTTAGGCTTCGTTTCTCTCCATCCGCGAGTTCTCCAAAAAATATTAAGCTGGGTCCTAATTCGATTTAAGAGGGAACCCCTCTCTCTATCTATTTCATACTCCGATATTCTTTGGATATTGTTCGTCTGTATCATATCTTGGATAGTCGGAGGAGTCGGTTTTTATTTCTTCGTTGACTCCGTCTATCCTGTGGCGCCGCAAACCATTTTATTTTTAACGGGAGCCTTGGCCATTTCAAGCACGTTGGGGTTGATCGCGCTCTTTGCCCCCAGCGGGTTGGGGGTGAGAGAAGGCGCTTTAGTTTACATTCTCTCGTTTATGATGGCCCCTCCGGTGGCAGTAATCCTTTCTGTTCTCACCCGTATCTGGATGACCCTGATTGAAATCGGATTGATCGGAGTGGTATACTTACTCCGTAAGTTGCAAAGGCGAGAGAAAAGGAAGGAGCATGGCGAAACGTAGGAAAAATCAAAAACCGGACCAGAAAAAGGAGATCCCGCCGAAAACAGGATGGAAATGGCGACCTTCATTTCGCCACCTGATTGCCATTGTACTGATTGCGGGGGTGGCGTTGGTGGCCTATTCCAACACTTTCCACGTCCCATTCCATTTCGACGACCGGCCCAATATCGTCGAAAACCCCAGCATCCATACCACGGTTCTCACTTGGGATTGGCTGAAACGGTTGATCAAAATTACTTACCCGGTGTCCATTCGGGTTTTTTCGTATTTTACTCTTGCACTGAATTACTATTTTGGAGGGTTCAATGTATTTGGTTACCATCTGGTGAATTTCTTCATCCACATTGCTTCAGGAATCTTCTTGTATTGGTTCCTCCTGCTGACATTCAATCTACCCTCCTTAAAAGAAAAATACGGACCGATTTCATATAAAGTGGCTCTCTTTTCGAGCTTAATCTTTATCGCCCATCCTATTCAAACCCAATCAGTCACTTACATTATTCAACGAATGGCCAGCATGGCCGGGATGTTCTATCTCCTCTCCTTAGTCCTCTACATCAAGGGAAGACTATCCACGGGTTGGCCTCGTGGTTTTTACTTTGGAGGAATGGTGTTGAGTTATCTATTGGGGGTTTTTTCAAAAGAGAATGTAGCTATTCTCCCTTTATTCATTTGTCTCTATGAGTTTTATTTTTTCCAAAAATTTGATCTGACCCCGAGGGGCAAAAACATCCTTTTTACTCTCATCGGCGCTCTCCTTGTTCTGGGAGCCTTCGGATTTGTCATCTGGGGAGATCGATATATCCAGGTGATCAGAGAGGGTTATGAATATCGGACTTTTAGTATGTCGGAGAGAGTGCTCACCCAATCTCGTGTTGTCCTTTACTATTTGACTCTCCTTGCATTTCCCCATCCGTCTCGTCTGAATCTGGATTACGATTTCCCCATCTCCAAAACGATTCTTGATCCTCCCACCACCCTCATTTCTATTTTGATCATCGCCGGGCTTATCGGGTACAGTATTTGGACAGCCAAGAAGAGACCTGTGCTCTCGTTCTGCATCCTGTGGTATTTTGGAAACTTAGTGATCGAATCATCGATCTTTCCTCTGGAGATGGTGTATGAACACAGACTTTACCTCCCGGTCGTGGGCCCGATCGTTCTATTTAGTTTATTAGTGATAAGAGGAGTAGAGAAACTAAAGAACAAAATTGCGGGCGCGATGAATCACGCCCCTGCTACAATGTAGGGGTCGGATTTATCCGACCCGAACTGGGCTTGATAAATAAGCCCTTACGGATTTCAGGATTATTTTGTGGGGGTTCGATTCATCGAACCTGGGCACAAAAATTTCATGCTGGATAAATTCCCTCAACGCAAAAACATTCGACTCCAGCATTATTCTTATAAATCAAACGGATATTATTTTGTAACAATTTGCACTGCTGATAAAAGGCCCTTGATAAATCGATATAAAAAAATAGTCGAGAATTCTCTCTTGAGCCTTCCTGTGAGATTTACTGGATTAGCATTAGATTATTACACTTTGATGGACGATCATATCCACCTGATTCTAAATTTTGAAGGGGTTCGGAGTTCTTTGGGTGAAATTGTCCGGACGTTTAAAGCATTAGTAAAACATGAAACAGGTGAAAAAGAATTTTGGCAAAGGAATTATTATGAACATGTCATAAGAAATCAGAAGGCCTTAAATAAAATTAGAGAGTATATTCAAAATAATCCGATGGGTGAGCAAATACGATTTGAAGAATTTTATAAATAGGGTAATAACGGTGGAAAATGTAGGGATCCAACGGGACCTGCAAATCGGACGCCATAAATGTCGCCCCTACACATGTTGAAATGTATTATGTGGGGGTTCGATTCATCGAACCCGGCCGGAAGCTATGAAGAAGTCTGACGGGGAGGTAGTTGACTGGTTCATTTTATCTTTCATTGTCATCTTCCTGTTCCTGGGTACTTATCAACGAAATTTTGTGTGGAATAGTGAAGTGGAGTTATGGAAAGACTGTGTTAAAAAATCCCCTGAGAAAGAGAGGACCCACCACAACTTAGGTTTTGCCTATCACGAGCTGGGAAAGTGGGATGATGCCCAGGAGGAATATAAGGAAGCACTGAGCTTGAATCCTCATTATTCCCTATCGATGTATAACTTGGGGTTGGTTTATTACAGGAAAGGGCTCCTGGACGAATCTATCCACTATTACAAAAAGGCTATCGAGCTGGATTCAAATTTTCCGGATTCCTTTTACAATCTCGGTATTGCCTATTATCAAAAGGGGGTCTACGGGGATGCGATTGAGGCCTATAAGAAATGCTTAGAAGCCAAACCCGACTATGAAAATGCTAACATCAATCTGGGGCTTGCCTATAAAGGATTAAGACAACGGGCGAAGGCAATTCAATGTTTTAAAGATGAATTGAAATACCATCCTGATAATGTTTATGCCTACGTTGAATTAGGGGTGATTTACTATGAATCGGGAGATTACCCTAACGCCCTTTTCTATTTTAGGAAAGCACTTACTTATCCTGGCGTGCCCGATGCCGAACGATTACGAAAGGGAGTCGCATCCATAGAGGCAGCCCAAAAGCAAAAAAGGGAGCAAAAGAATTGACGGATAAAATTAGACTCCATATCGTAGAGAGCGCAATCTTCGCAGCCGTTATTCTTCTTCTCTCCATCGGAACCTATTCAAGGAATGCGCTTTGGAATGATGCGATAAACCTCTTTACAGATTGTGTAAAGAAATCTCCCAACAAGGCACGGCCGTATGTCAACCTTGGCATTGCCTATTTAAATGCAGGGACATACGATAAATCGGCTGAGACATTCCAAAAGGCTATACAAATCGATCCGAAATTCGGAGAAGCCTATTACAACCTTGGTCTCACCTACCAAAAAACGGGAGATATCAATAAAGCGATTGCGATGGAAAAGAAGTCGGTGGAAGTCGATCCCACGCTTTATATGGCCTATTATTCCCTTGGGATGATCTACTTTGAAAACGCTCGTTATGAAGAGTCTGAAGAGGCTTTTCAAAGATTTCTCAAGATATATCCTTATATCCCGCAGGTCCACGGTTTTTTGGCCATCGTCTATGCTGCCCAAAAGAAGTTTGATAAAGCCGTTACGGAATTTGAGTGGGAAATTCGGATCAATCCTTATGATGCTCTGGTCCATTTGAATTTAGGGAAAATCTACTGGTATGAATTTCAGAACAGGCAGAGGGCGATCTACCATTTAAAGGTGGCGCTGACGTTGGACCCTTTTCTTCCCAATCGAGCGGGGATTCAGACGTTTGTCCACCGATTGGAAGGGCTCCCGTAATGGCTTCCTTAGGCTTCTCGCCCAATTGTGAGACCACGGCCATGGGCATTATGCCCCATCAAGATATTGAGAGGGCGCTGGAAGTCGCCATGTCTCTGGGCATCCCGTTTTGGCCCCAGCTTCCCAAAGTCAGTTACTTTGAGGACATGTATGTCCAGGCTTTGGAAAATTTCCCCGGGGTGAGGATCGATCCCGTTCATCAAAAAATCTATTTCGCCCTTTCCCGTTTTTATGAAGAGCTTCCCTCTTATTTTGAGAAGGCGGATGACCCCCACACCTTTCGATTGACAAAAGAGTTTTCCCTTGTCTATCATCGTTTTTTGGAAAGAGACCTTTCCCATTATCCCGCCATCCGGGGGCAGATGATCAGCCCGATCAGCCTGGGGTTGAAGATCGTGGACGAGGAGCAGAAAGCGATCATCTATCATGATGAGGTGAGAGAAGTCCTCTTCGATTTCATTCAGAAGAAAGTGAATCAACAATACCGGGAATTGAGAGAGAAGAATCCCAATGCCTTTGTATGGGTGGATGATCCAGGGTTGGCACTCATCTTCAATGCCCTATCGGGGTACAACGAGTTCCAGGCGAGGGGCGATCTGGATCGGTTTTTAGAAGGGCTGGAAGGACCCAGAGGGGTTCATCTTTGTGCCAAGCCGGATTGGGACTTTCTCCTCAAATCAAAAATCGATATCCTTTCCTTCGATTCCTTCAATTGTGGAGCCATGATCATCAACTATCCGTCCTTAAAAGATTTTGTGGACAGAGGAGGAATTATTTGTTGGGGGATCGTTCCAACCTATACAGAACTTTTGGAACAGGAGACAATCGATTCTTTGATGGAGAAGCTTGAGACTTTTTGGGAGGACCTCTCGCGGAAAGGGGTGGATTCGAAAAGGCTCCTTCGTCAATCCCTGCTGGCGCCGGCAACCTGCAATTTACTCAATCCGGATAAAGAGAAAACAGTAGAAAAGGCGTTTGAAGTTTTAAAGGATTTGTCGAAAAGAATACGAGAAAAACATCGTCTTATGTAAAGACGTGTCCCTGCCTACTGGCAGGCAGGCGTGACCGTGAACCGTGCCCGTTCAAGTTATTTTTTCACGGACACGGACAGCGGACACGAGACACGGGTTTAATGGGGTGAGTGATGAATTGCATCGGCATCGTTGCTAAGAGAAATAAACCGGAGGCTGTCGCCGTTGTCAGGAATTTAGTGGAATGGCTGCGGCCGAAAAAGATCCAAGTATATATTGAGAAAGAGGTTGAGGAGCTCCTCAGCCCAACTCTCTCAGAGGGCAATTGGAAGTCCGTTGAGAGGGAAGAAATGCCACCGGATGTGGAGATGATTATCGTCCTTGGAGGAGACGGAACACTTCTCAGTGTCGGCCGGCAGGTATGGAATAGGAATATCCCTATCCTTGGCGTCAATCTGGGCGGACTCGGTTTCTTGACAGAAATTACGTTAGATGAATTGTACTCCGTTTTAGAGAAAGTCCTTCAAGATGACTTTGAAATCAACGAGAGAGAAACCCTGAAAGCGGGCGTGATTCGGAGAGGGAAGCGGATTGCAGAATTCATCGTGCTTAACGATGCGGTCATCAACAAGGGGGCTTTAGCACGGATTATCGATCTCGAGACCACCATCAACGGCGAATATCTATCGACGTTTCGGTCCGACGGGTTGATTATATCGACGCCCACGGGTTCCACCGCCTATAACCTTTCCGCCGGGGGACCGATTGTTTACCCGTCGCTCCATACGATCATCATCACTCCCATTTGCCCCCATACGTTAACCATACGTCCTATCATCATCCCCGACGATGTGAAGATTCGGGCACTGCTCAAGTCGAGAGACGAGGAAGTGACGTTGACCCTGGATGGCCAGCAAGGGTTCACCCTGAAGTTTGAGGACGTGGTCGAGGTGGGAAAGGCTGAAGGGCGTATCCTTCTAATCAAATCTCCCTACCGACACTATTTCGAACTGCTGAGAGAAAAGCTCAAATGGGGAGAAAGATAAGAACGTGACCGTGTCCGTTTTCCGTGTCCGGAAAAATCAACTTTCCCCGTCGAGAAAGGAGATGAACTATGAAAACGGTGGAAGAATTAGACGTATTCAAGCTGTCTCATTCGTTGGCGCTTGAAATCTTCGAGTTGACAAAATCCTTCCCCGACGGAGAGAAATTTGGACTCGTTTCGCAAATGAGAAGGGCGGCTTACTCCATACCAATGAACCTTATGGAGGGAGGCCACCGCCTAAATAGAAAAGAGTATAGGCAATTCGTTGGTATTGCTAAAGGGTCTGCGGGGGAAATGAAATATCAATTGCTGTTGGTGAAAGATCTGAAATATATTATTGAGGATAAGTACTCAGAGCTTTTACCCCAATACGAACGTGTCAGTCAGATGTTGACCAAATTAGCTAAGTCTTTAGAATAAGATTTATAACGGACACGGATCACGGACACGGACACGACAATGCTTCTCGAGCTTCGAATTAAGAATTTTGCCATTATCGACGAGTTGAATCTATCCTTCTCAAAAGGCTTTAATATCCTGAGCGGCGAGACGGGGGCGGGGAAAACCATCATCCTCAATGCCGTCCACCTCCTTTTAGGAGATAAAGCAACCGAGGAATGGATTCGAAGTTCGGAAGAAGAGGCAAACGTTGAGGCTCTCTTCGACATTACCGGAAACCCGGAGGTCAAGCAAAAGATCAACGAAAAGGCTCCGCATGTACAGGGCAGTGCGGAAGAGGACTCCCTCCTTATCCGTCGGGTGATCTCACGATCCGGCCGGGGAAAAGTTTTTATCAACGGGAATATGGCTACTCTCGGAGCCCTTTCGGAGATTGGCGAAGAGCTTCTCAGCATCTATGGACAACATGAACATCAATCCCTTCAGCGGGTAGAGACTCACATCGATATTTTAGATGAATTCGGTGGACTGTTTGGGCTTCGAGAAGAATTTCGAGCGCGGCATGAAGAATTTGTCTCCCTATCTGAAGAGGTGGAAAGGATTCGAACCGAGAAGGACAGAAGAGCAAAAGAACGAGAACTGATGGCCTTCCAGTCGAGAGAGGTTGAGGCCTCCGGAATTCAAGTCGGAGAGGAAGAGTCTTTGAAGGAAGATCGAACCATTCTCACCCATGCGAAGAAGTTGATGGATTTTGCCCGCGCCTGCGAAGAAACGCTCTACTCGGAGGAGGGCTCCACGATTGGAAAAATTCAAAAAATTCTCAATCAAGGCCGGGACATGGCGGCCATTGATCCTTCTCTTTCACATCTCCTGAAGGCCTTGGATTCCGCCCTCATCCAATTGGAGGAGATCGCCCTTGCTTTTAGGGATTATTCGAGAAGGGTGGAAGTCAACCCGGTGAGGTTGGACGAGATTGAGAACAGGTTAGATGAGATCGACCGGCTGAAGAGAAAATATGGCTCCACCATCGAAGAGGTCCTTGCCTTTAAACGAAGGGTGGATGGGGCATTGAAATCCTTCACCTCCGATGAAGAAAAACTCTCCCAATTGGAAAGCCGTCTGGAGCCCCTCCGGCAAATGGTGAACAGCCTGGGAAAGAAACTATCCGGGGAAAGAAAAAGAGTTGCTTCGGAATTGAAAAAATCCGTAGAAAAGGAGTTGAATTCCCTGGGCATGAAAAAAACCATTTTTGAAATCCATATCGATCCTTTACCTCTTTCTCCAAAAGGAGTGGACCGGGTGGAGTTTCTCATTTCCCCTAATATCGGGGAGGAGGTAAAGCCCCTGGCGAAAATTGCTTCCGGAGGCGAGCTCTCACGAATTATGTTAGCCATGAAGAGAATCCTGGCCAAAGTAGGCGGAAGGCAGGTTCTCGTTTTTGATGAAGTCGATGCTGGAATTGGAGGGGCGATGGCAGAGGTGGTCGGAAGGAAGCTAAGGGAGCTCTCACGGCATCATCAGGTCATTTGCGTGACCCACCTTCCCCAGATCGCCTGTTTTGCGGACCAGCACTACAGTGTGAGGAAAGAGGTGAAATTGGGGCGGACTATTACCTTGGTGGATCGATTGGATAAGGAGTCGATCGTGGACGAAATTGCCAGGATGCTGGGAGGGCTCAAGGTGACAGAAAAAACCAGGGCGCATGCCAAGGAGATGATTGAAAATGCCAAGAGATCGTGACAGTGAGGGGTGATAGTGATAGTGGTCATCTTTAAAATGACCATCACCAATCACCATCCCTATCACCGGGAGAATATAATGATTCGAAAGGCCAAGCTCAACGACATTAAAGAGATTCAGCGGTTGATTAAACTCTACGCCCCCCGAGGGGGAGTTCTCCCCCGGTCTCTTAGCGAGCTTTATGACCATCTCCGGGATTTTTCTGTCTTCGTACGAAATCGCAAGGTCATAGGAATCTGTGCCCTCCACATCTGCTGGGACGACCTGGCAGAAATTCGATCCTTAGCGGTGGAGGAGGAGGACCAGAACAAAGGGATTGGTGCAAGGCTGGTGAAGGCCTGTTTGAAGGAGTCAAGGCTTTTGGGGGTGAAGAGAGTTTTTGCCCTTACTTATGAACCCGAATTTTTCGAGAAGCTGGGCTTTGAGAGGGTGGATAAAGCAGTGCTCCCTCATAAAATCTGGACCGACTGTGTGAAATGTGTGAAATTTCCGGATTGCGATGAAATTGCTCTGGTCAAAGAATTGCGTTAATACTTCGAACTCCGAACTAATCACTCCGAACTATTTTTCTTCCCCCAAAAGAATCCTGAGCACGGCGTTGGCTTGATGGTGGGCAGCCATTTCCACCTCCGTGACTGCCACCACTCCACTAACACCGTAACTTCTCCTATCTTCCCTTATGCACAAAATGGGGTCTCGGCTGGCCGGTAACATAAGCGGCCACATCCAGGGCCTCGTCACCGGTTAGATCAGGGTTTCCTTGCGGCATAAATTGATGAGCGAAAGCCGCCAGGTACTCCACCCTGGACATACTCGCTCCGTCGTTAAATGAGTCCTTTCCCCAGAGAGGGGGTCCAATCTGTGTTCCCCGGCCATCGGACCCATGGCAGGCCGCACACTTCTGGCCATAGACCTGCTTGCCTTTGGCCGGAATTGGTTGGTGAGTGCTCTCAATATACTTCAGTCCCAACCAAGGGATGTCGGCATAGATGGTTAATCCTTTGGATATCCACTGGTAATAGGTGATAATGGCGTTCATCTCCTTGCTGTCGGAGGGCAAAGACCTTCCGTTCATGCTCCGTTCAAAACAGTCATTCGTCCGCATCACGAGATTGACAGAATAGCGATGCCTCGGTGTATATTTGGGATAGGCAGCCCCTACTCCCACCAGCGAAATACCCTTCTTCGTTCTCCCTGCTTCGAAATGGCAATTCTTACAGTTCATTTTGTTACCAACGAATTGAGGAGCGTACTTCTGAGTATCCATCAAAATGTTATACCCAAGCATGACGGCATCCCTTATATCCGGCGGAGCCTCTTGGGGCTGAGGAGGGTTGAAGGGGACGGTGTTGATCTTTTCGGTTGCAGAAGGGCTTGGGGCTCCCGATGGCTTTGAAATCTTGAGTGGACTGAGGCTGATGAAGTTACTCAAGATCAGCGAAAGAACTCCTCCAGCGATCGCCGGAAGAAGGATGGTAACCAGACCGAAGAGAATTGCGTTCTTCTTCATTCTATGTTCCTCGTTCACTCAACTGGCAAAAAACCATACTTTTTGTAAATAGATCGGGCTTTCTCACCCTTTAGAAACTGGAAAAAGTCGGAGGCGGCCTCTCGATGGGGAGCACTTTTCAATTTACCGGCCAGGTAAGTCTCCACGATGTTGTCCTTCTCGGGGATTTCAACCATATCTATCGGGTTTCCAATCATCTTTTGAAAGTGAGCCTCCGTGTACCAGACAGGGCCTGCGTCCGATTCACCTCTCATAATGCGGATCGGGGTCTGTCGGTGGTGGATATCGGCCAAGAAGGTTGTTCCGATTTCCACCTTCCTCACCATGATCCTTTCCTCGAGCTCTCTTCCGCCAACCTTGTTATAGGCCCTAACGATGTTTCTTCCGATCCCTCCCCATTGGGGGTTCTGCATGCTGACTCGGATTTCAGGCCTTCCCAGGTCTTCCAGGGAATGAATATTCTTGGGATTCCCTTTGCAAACCATGATTGCAAGGCGATTTTTTGCATAGGCGGCGGTTTCATCAAACCAGCCTTTCATCTTCAAATCTTCAATTCCCCGTTCTCCAGCAGTATAGACGTCGGGGGTGAGGGTGATTTTCAGGTTTCCTATCACAAGAGAGCCTTTTTCTATCTGTAGAGCGAGAATCTCGGGAGGCAAAGTTTCCACGAAGATCCTCTGGTATTTCGGATAAATGGCACGGAAGGCATCGAGGAGTTCGGGGACGACCATGAATTGGTTTCCGGCAAAGAATGCGACCAGGTCAGGGTTGACGATCTCACCATGAAGGTCCGGAACATTGTCAATGTCGGGTACGTTCAATCGAACACCTCCAGCAGGAGGATCTCGCCATGGGGGATAGATCTTTTGGGCATAAGAACGATTCGATAAAAGGAGCAAAGAGAGAAAGAGTAGGAAGACTATCGGGCCCACTCTGTGCATCCTTTCGTGACTTTCGAGACGATTAGCCACCTTAGTGGTATGATTCATCATGATGATGGGTTCGCTCACACTTCGACCTCCTCTTAGTGGATTGGATCAGAACAGAGGCAAATAAGCATAGCCTTTTAGTTGATACGTGGGAACAACAACCAATGCAGATACCGCGATAGCGATCTCTTCACTGACCCATTTATCCTTGAATCCGTCGTCAGCCAAGGTCTGTCCGCAAACAAAGAGTTTTACGCCTGCCTCTTTAAGACTCTTGATGATTTTTTGATTTGGATTGTCCTTCTTGTATCTGTTCTTGAAGATCTCGTTCTTCAAAACGCTCGGGGCCGCCGGTCCGTGAATGACCGCTGCAAGCTCCATATCTCCGGGCATGATGCCTGAAGCTGCCATCACATTCAGAAATCTTGCAACGCGGTCGAGGCCGGGGTTCACCTTATCCACGCTCCCAGCTGCCTTTGTAATGTCAAAAAGGACCCTGTATTTGATCGATTTATCGGGTTGAAAGGCTGCATTGGGAAGGGGATCTGCGGGCCCGTAACCCTTGATGACCGGGTATTCCCAGGCGAAAGACCAGCTCGAAACGCATATAAGAACGGCAGCCAGGACTACCGAGGTCTTCAACAATGGCCGCCTCACGATCTTTCCCCCTAAGAAAGTATTCACCTTTTTCATCTCCTTTCTTTCCTGCCGAAATCGTCTGCGGCGCTCCGGACGCGCTCCTAAGACCGCACGCTTACGCTGTGGCTCCGGCGCCATTTTTAATCTATCAAGATTGTGCATGAACGGAATAAGGTGGATTCTGTATTTTTGGGTTGGAAGGACAGTATTTTGGCTATCGGGCCTCCTTCCTTGGTGAGCAAAACGTGTTAGTCTATAAAAGAGGCATTGCAAGAGGCTTGCAGTTAGTAGAATATATATTTTTGCCGGTAGAGAGGCTATTATTAAAAGTTGAGACGCGAAAATCATGAATGGAATGGAGGAAGCTGTATGAAGAATAGAAAGAGAATTTTACTAACAGGAGTTTTATTGGCGGCCATTTCAGTTGCCTGGGCACGTTTGGGCTTCACGTGGCCCACAGTCTACCCAAGAGGGGTGACGATTTGTAAGATTGATAGAGTTGAACCGGGTTACATCTTATTAACGCCCGGCGCTCCTGGCAGGGGCTCGATCCTCATCGATAATTTGACCGGCAATATCCTGAAGGAATGGAAATACGGCGGAAAACCGGCCAGATTGCTTCCAAACGGAAATATCTTCGTGTACGAAAAAGAGTCTGCCCCGGGGCTTCGAGTCTATTACTACGGGGATCTCACGGAACTTGATTGGAATGGCAAAGAAGTCTGGCAATGGAAAGGTGAGATTCCGGGCAGACAACCTATCACCTCACCGTTTCACCACGATTTCTGCAGATTGGAAAATGGAAACACTCTCGTCATTGCGATGGATAAGGTAAAGCGTCCAAACATATCTGCAAAGGAACTCATGGACGATACTCTTTATGAAGTAACGAGCGATGGGAAGGTCGTCTGGGAACTGAGGGCGGTCGATCTTTTTGACCAGTTTGGGTTCACGGGTGAACAGAAGAGACTCATTTTTGACCAGACAGGGGTCTTTGACTCAGACTGGGCGCATTGTAATAGTATAGCCGTACTACCTCCCAATAGATGGTACGATCAAGGGGATCAAAGATTTAGGCCTGGGAACCTTTTGATCAGCTTCAGGGATTTGAATGTCGTATGCATTATTGATAGAGATACAAAAAAAATTGTTTGGCAGCTGGGTTCGAACTATCCAGATGGAAATATCGACCAGATCATCGGGCAGCATGATGCCCACATGATCCGAAGAGGATTACCGGGAGATGGGAATATCCTCATCTTCGATAATGGCGGCGAAGCAGGCTACCCGAGAAAAATCAGAGGCTATTCGAGGGTGCTTCAAATAAATCCCGTGAAGAAGGAAATTGTCTGGAAATATGAGGCAGTCGCCTGGGGCCAGCGTGTGACACAGCAGGGTCATTTCTTCAGCAACTATGTCGGCAATGCCCAGAGGCTTTCGAACGGGAACACTTTCATCGTTGAGGGATGGCCGGGAAGATTGTTCGAGGTCACCGAACAAAAAGAGATCGTCTGGGAGTGGCTGAGTCCATGGACTCCGGAACCGCCTACCTCTCCCCCCGGGCCTTTAAACTTAATCTATAGGGCTTACAAATATCCGCGGGACTATTGCGCACAGTTCAAAGATTTGAAACCCATTGCAAAATTTGATGGGGCTCCTTTTTAGGAACGATATTAAAATATCCCTTCGGATCCCAAGGAAGATAAAAGGGCGTTACCCTTCTTCCCCCAAAAGAATCCTGAGCACGGCGTTGGCCTGATGGTGGGCAGCGATTCCCACCCTCGGTGCCATCAAGCCCACTCCGGGTTGGGCAGCAGTCTTGTGATCCCCCACGATGAAAATCTTTGGGGAAAATCGGACCGTTTTGATCTCATTGTTCTCGCCGTAACCGGCTACGCCTGAGGCGGCCACAATATATTTGTCCGGCATCTTCTCTGATACCGTGTTGATCAACATGGCCTTTTCGTCGGCTCGGTCGAAGGCCTCCACCACCACCTCCGCTTCTTTGAAGATTTTTTCCATATTCTTTCGATCCAGCTTCTCATTATAGATCTGAACCCGCACATAGGGGTTGATCTTTGAGAGATTTTCTTTAAGAGCCTCCACCTTGGGTATTCCGATTTGATGGATGAAGTATTGTTGGCGGTTCAAATTGGATGGCTCCACTACATCGAAGTCGACTATGATAAGCCTTCCCACTCCAATGCGAGCCAATGCAATGGCAATGGCTGACCCGAGACCGCCCAATCCAGCGATCCCGACGACAGATTTTTTGATTTTTTGATGAATTCCGGGCGTATGCCTGGCCATCATGAGACATTCAAATTCTTCGGAAGAAGGAATATCTCCTTTTTGGATGAAGACGACTGCGTCTCCCTCTTTAAGGGGACGATCCGAGCTGACTGGAAAGCCATTGTAGATGATCACATCGGCACTGGGTTTCAATTGATCTTTTAAATGGAAGAGTGAAAAGGGAGAAGGAATGGATACCTCCTTTTCGTTCACTGTGATCCGAATTTTACGAGAAACTTCTTCTTTCATGGAAATCAAATTACATGAAAGGATAAGAGTTGTCAATCATCGGGGCGGTTATTTGAAAGAGCGGGATAAGAA
>JBAVGF010000166.1:0-7089 GCA_049684675.1 Thermodesulfobacteriota bacterium
CGATATAACTCTCTTTCGCTTCCTTGTACTTCTCCCCTTTCATCTGGGATTCTGCAGTGTCCAATACCTTATTGGCAGCTTCCAGATCAGCAGAGGCATATTTATCTGCCCCGGCTGAGAAAGCGGCATCCATCGCTTTTTTAGCAGCCTCTCTTTCTGCTTCGGGTGGTTTTGAACAACTCACCCATATGCTTCCCAGAGCAAAAACCATCACTACGAATACCGATAACTTGATCATTCTCATAAGCCTATTTCCTCCTCCAATGATGTTTGATAAAAACTTGAAAACTATAAAAGAAGTACTTCCGCATCGCAATAGCAGGGCGTCGCTTTGTCATCAAAGTAAATCTCTCCATACCATGAGATAACGCCGACCTTAGAAGATGCAATTTTATTCGTGGTCAAGGCACACCGGGGGCAGTTTTGGATAGGCGTGTCACAAATGAATCACGGTGGTCTCGTCTCCTTCTTCTTTCCTGTGAAGAGGCCCCGGGGCATTGAATAGGATCCTACATCTCCCTTACGCCACACTTTAATGTTATCTTGTTAGGATTAGATCCCCAGGGCCAAAGGGCAGCGTATATCACTTGATGACCCTCTCGCTTATAGAAAAAGGATTGATCCTTCCGCAAACCACCCAACGAATCAACCATGCCCTGAATTTCTTCCGGCAGATTGGCTTCTTCCCCATGTTCCTTCGCGGCTGGGCCTAAATATTTCTTCAGCAAAGAATGAAGCAATTCTATGTCTTTCGTGTCAATGACCGCTTCCAGATACTGCGATCCTTGTGAGTTGGATCTGATTTCCAGGGTCATCGCTTCCTTGATCACTTCAATCAGGCTCATCGCTTTCCTCCTGTCAAAAAATAGGGACCCACCCCTAATCCATCCGGTTCAAGAACTTACTTTTTCATGCTTCGCATCAGTGTATCTCTCTAATCTCTTGAGCAAATATCTATCCGAAAAAGACTGCAGCCTCCTTCACTTTCCTTTGTTTTGCTTCAACAAAAGGTTCTCATGAGTGAACCATTCCTTCCCTCTCTTGACCGCAATGAATTTCCCCCTGGATATAAGAGTCCTGATGCTGTCTGGAGAATAGTTAAGAGCTTTTCCGACCTCTTGGGCACGCTTGAGTTTTATTTGCTCTTTCTCTTCCAAAAGCCTTATCAAAATCCTGTCGAAGCTCCCTCTTAAACTTTCCGAAATAAGACCTTCCAGCCAAAACGCATCCATGTCCTCCAGAGCATTTCGAACATCTTGACGGGAGAATGGTATTTCAGTCAACCTTCTCAACACAGAATCACCTTGTTCAAGCGCTTTATAATACTTTTTCTTATTCTCTTCATCACCCTTCAGAATGACGGGAGGATATCCAGCGGAGATGAGAAAGTAGTTTAGAATGATCCTTCCGGTCCTTCCATTACCGTCGTTAAAGGGATGAATGGCCTCAAATAAAACATGTTGCTTTGCCGAAAAATTCAAAAAACCATCCCGTGAAAATCCTTGGTTTACATGTTCCTCAAAAAAAGCCATCCAGTCATCAACGTAAAGTCCAGGAGGCGGAACAATTTTGGCTCCTGTTATTCTCGAATCTCCTTTCCTGAATTCCCCCTTCTCTCCAATCGTTTTGCTTGTCTGCCGTACGAGTGGAATACCGAAGAAAAATTTCTTACTCCTGTAATTCTCATAAGAGAGTCCATATAAGAATCTTGCGGCCCTGTAATAATTGAGAGCCTCTTCTTGATTCCTCTTGAGAGGGTTCCCGCTTGCGAGGACCTCTTCCAGTTCTTCTTCGGAAACAAAAAAGCCCTCTATTAGAATGGAGTTCCGGGTTTCTTCCTTCAGGATATAAAGCCATTCCTCGTTTATTACCTCCGGCTCGGGCAACCCTCCGAGTTTCTGCAAGAGCTGATATCTTTCAGCAATATTGTTTCGCATATTTACTCGAATAATTAAAAAGTCAATAATATTAATATACTTCGTCTGTTGCGTTTTGGCGAAAAATCAAAAACGCAACATAATTTATCTTTATTCTGTTTCGTGTCAAAACCATATTATTACAAAAACATAAAGAAGTCAATAAGTTTTAAGTGACTCGTTTGATCAATATATTTGAAACGCAACAGATAATAGAGGAGTTATCGATTTCAGTTGTTACGGACAATTCTGGATGGTTTTGCAGGAACCGGATCTTTCATACTGTCTTAGAACCTACGTTCCCCTCTGTTCTTTACAAGGATTACGCTATGCTCCATGCCTGCCGGCCGAAAATGTCCGTTGTAGGCGGGCGCCATGCTCTTTGGGATCTTTTGTTTGCAGTGCCAACTTTTTAATGGATGACATCCACTCATAAATGGTGTTTCTCCAAACTCGACCTCAGAGCCCCTCTTTGATACCAGGAAATGGTTTGATTGACAGGAAAGTAAAATTCTGGCTATAATATAGCCAGAATGAAATACGAGATCCTCTTCGCACCAGAAGCCGTTCAGGATTTCAAGCGCTTATCAGCAAGAGACCGTTCTACTGTCAAAGAGGCGATCGAGAAACATCTTAGGGTTGAACCACAAAAAATTGGCAAGAGTCGAATCAAGAAGTTACAGGGGATAAGTCGACCACAGTATCGATTGAGGGTTGAGGAAATCAGGGTGTTTTATGATATTGTGGAATCGACGGTTGAAGTCTTAGCGATCATACCGAAGTCCAAAGCCACTGAGTGGCTGGAGGAAATGGGAGAGAAGAAATGAAAAGGATTGCACTATCTAAGGTCAAAGACCATCTTTCGGAATACCTGAATTTGGCGGAAAAGGAAGAGGTCATTATCACACGTCATGGAAAAGCGGCAGGTGTGTTAGTTGGGTTTAGGTCAGAAGATGACTGGTTTGATTACAGATTAGAGCATGATCCCAGGTTCCTAGCCCGAGTTGCATCAGCCAGGGGAAGCCTTAAAAAAGCTAAAGGCATACGGATAGAAGACCTTTCTGACTGAACCTTTGGCCACCTCTTGCGTCTCCCCATCTCCGTGTTTCCGTTTAACACTCAATCCATAGATGCTAATCGGACGTATTGGCAGCTGGACTAAAAACCCTCTTTCTCCACCCTTCCTTCCTGAAGTCGCGATTTTTTAAAATCCTCCACCCATACAACCTTTCAAGTGGTAATCGACAAGTCCTGTTGACGTTTCCATTCAAAATTAGTAGACTCTCGCCATACGGTAGGATTCTAAGAACTAACCTTGCCAATCCAGCTTTAACTTTTTGGAGTGATCGATGAGAAGGAGTTCCCGGAAAATGCCATTCTGAAACCTCTAGGAAGAAGTTGTTATCTGTTCGGATGTTTTCTTAATTTTCTCTATTATAAATTATCAGAAAGGAGAAAAAGATCATGCCCCCAAGAAAGATGAACATTACCATTTGTAGACGCACAGTTATTTTATTAATTCCATTGTGGCTCATCGGGCTGGCCTGCCTCGTGACACCAGCCCGGACGGCTGATACAGCCGACTCTGGACAGAAGATTTCGAAGTCAGGCATTCCTTATCGACCGGATAACGCCCAGGCGGGTCCTGAAGATCTGGTCAACGCTATCCGCGCTCGGCGTCCCGGCGGCAAGCTGCTGAACCTTGATCGTATGCTCTTGCACAGCCCAGCCTTTGCGCGGGGCTGGAACACGATGTTCGCGGCGATCCGAGGTCAGTTGGCACTCTCCCCCAAGCTGCGGGAGCTGGCAATTATGGCGATCGGCGTGCTCAACAAGGCCCACTACGAGTGGGTGCAGCATGAGACGGAATTTCTAGCCGCTGGCGGCACGAAGGCGCAGATGGAAGCGCTGAAGGATGTGTCCAGCGCCGTCAAAAATGCCAAACTTTTCGATGAGTCGGAGCGCGCCACCCTGGCGCTCACCTACGAGATGACGCGAAACATTACTGTGAAAAAATCCACCATGGTACGGGTGCGCTCCATCCTGCCGGACCAACAAGTGGTGGAGCTGGTGGGGACCATTGCCGGCTATAACATGGTGTCGCGCTTCCTGGTGGCCACGGGAATCGAGGTGGAAGAATAAAATTTAGGGTTTCAGATATTACCAAAAGCTGTCAAGATTAACACTTTAAGGCATTCTTATATGCCTGGGACCTTAACGCTGCACTGTTTTCCTGTCAACAGAAAGGTTCAAATAATCTAGCAAATCCCCGGAAGCAGCAATCTTTTTTCTAACTCTTCCTTCCTGGAGTTGTGATTTTTGAATCTCCTCCCTCAATACAACATTTCAAGTAGAAATAAATAATGTTTGTTGACGTTTCGATCTAAGATTGGTATGTTTCTATAAAATCATAGGGTTTTCTATTAGACTTTCAACTGAACCTTAATCTTTAGCGGTAGGTTATGAAATCGGGTCTGTAGAAGATGCCAACATGAAGTTTTCAAACGGGTGATTATACCCCTTTAAAGAAGCTTACCCCGAAAAGATCAGGACTAGATACAATAGCAGATAAGGAGGTTAAAAACATGAAAAAGGTGATTTTATTAAGCTTTTTAGTCTTGCTTATCCCTGTCATTGTATATAGTCAGGATAAGATCGAAGCACCTGTTTGGAATGTGGGAGACAAATGGACCTTTGTTAACTATCCAACTGTGGTGGTTGTAAAAGCAGATGAAAGTACTTATACGGTGAAATTTTTAGCATCCACTAAGGAAGATATTTACATTTATGACAAATCCTCTCTTAATAGACTTTATACAATGGGAGGGGATAAGCGAATACCGTATAAGGGAGGTGACAAAAGAATATTAAACTTTCCCTTAACTGGGTCTTGGAAAGATACATATTCTACCATGGTATATCGAGGGAATATCCGTTTTCCACAAGAGTATTCATATATCCAGAGCTACGCTGTTTTGGGATGGGAAGATGTCGAAGTCCGAGCAGGTAAATTCAAGGCCCTTAAGATGGAAGTCAAACATGAAAGACTCCAAGAAATAACGGGCTCGCCAAAAGAAGGGAAATTATGGGTATGGTATTCGCCAGATGTGAGATACCTAATCAAGTGTAAATATGACATTGCATATTGGCCTGGTTATCCCGATTGGGAATTAACCTCTTTTAGATTAAAAAAATAGGACTTTAGTATTTAAGCCAGTGATAAAGGCAGGGTCAGAAGCGATCCTGCCTTTTTTGTTTATTTTAAACCGAAATCCTCAGTTAGATAAACCTGCCGCAATTGAAGATAAGTAGGTGAAATTGCGAGAAGGGTCTTCTTGATACTGTCCGTCAAGTGAAGCTCCCCGCCCACGGGGCGGGGCTTCCCGGGCACGAAGTGGCGAGCCCAAAGCGAGCAAAAGAAATACTGTTTTAGTTGTGCCCCCTCGACCCGCCTATCCCGCTTGGGCTGGACGGGGCACCACCCGGCTAAATCCTGGTCAAGCCGCTTAATGACTCAATAACCCAATAACTTGTTTCGACCTTGAATCTGTTCGCTTTGCTCTATGCCCCTTGCGCTATGCGCGCTGCTGTTATTCGCTTTAGATTCCGCAATCGGCAATCCGCATTCCGCATTGGAATGGGCCGACTTATTTAGGGATGACGCCTGTTTCTACTCGATCTATTTCTTAAATAACTTAACTACGCCCCTGGGGTTGTTCCTTAGATCATTTCAGCTTACTTCTTTTGTTCCTTCAACCTCTTCTCGTAATTGAGGCGTACTTCTTTGAGTTCAGCGGGCGTCCTGCAAATTTCTTCGGCTTGAATGGACTGCATATTCTTTAAAATAGCGAACCCATACTTTTCGCTGTAGGCTGTCTCCCCCCAGACCACATCCTCAACTACCTGATGGTCCTCTTTCCTCATGATCTTCCAACCTTCGGGCGTCTCCCACGCAAGCGGCTCCTTCTCCACCGCAGCAATCACCTTTTCTGTTTCTGTTGTGCCCGCTCGCTCGATGGCAGCCTTGAGGAAATAGACGCCCGCATAGGTTTCTTCAGCCATATAGTCAGGATATTCTTTAAACCTCTCCTGGTAAACCTTGAGAAATCTCCGGTTCATAGGAGAGTCCGGGGTGAGGAAAAAGTAACGGGCGGCCACGAACAAACCCTCCGGCATGCTCTTTCCCAGAGGAATGAGCGTCTCAAGGGCTGCCCCATCCGGAAAAACAAACTTGATCTTATCAAAAAGGCCCAAGGGCAGCGCCTGTTTGATGAAGGTCACTGCATCCATGCCCCACAAAGGTGACCAGACAGCCTCTGGTTTAGCTTCTACAATCTTTTGGATGAAAGAGGTATAGTCGGGCTCCGTTAACTTGGGCCATAACTCGCCGACAATCTCGATATCCGGCCGCAGCTCCTTTAATTTCTCCTTAAACGAATTCCAGGATTCGTAACCATAACTGTAGCCGGGTCCGATGCACATCCAGCGCTTGTAGGGTTTGCCCGCCATGAAATAGGCACCGGCCCGGGAGTGCATCATGGCATTGCTTAACGTGCTGAACATGTATCGGTTGAACTTGGCATCCGTCAGCGAATTGGTCGCCGACTGCGTCAGGACCAGAATTTTCTTTTGCTGTTCGACAAGATCCGCCATAGCCAGGGCCACACCGCTGGAAGTGGGTCCAATAATGAAATCCACTTTGTCCTGTGCGATAAATTTCTTAGTGATCTGCACGCCCTTATCCACTTTTAACTCGTCATCTTCAAAAATGGCTTCCACCTTCCTCCCTAAAATACCCCCTTGTGCATTAATCTCGTCAAGAGCCAATCGGATTGCCTGTGTTCCGTGCTTACCGTATCCCCCCATTTTTCCGGACATGATAAACACGACACCGAGCTTGATCGGCTTCTTTTCAGCCGCCCAGCCTGTTCCGAATACCAAAGCAAAACTAATAAAAAAAAAGCCTATTCCTACGATCCATCTCCCTCTCATAGTTTCCTCCTTTTTTATTTGGGAATGCCCACTTTTTTGTGGATGACACCCGTGCTTTTCAAAAGATACCTTGTGTCAAGATTCAAACCCTGACACCTACATCATAAAGATCAATCATAATTTGCCCCAACCGCGGGATATTCGTTTTATCGAACGGAGCAGGGAGCGGGTATTCATATTG
>JBAVGF010000167.1:0-7327 GCA_049684675.1 Thermodesulfobacteriota bacterium
TTCAAACCCTGACACCTACATCATAAAGATCAATCATAATTTGCCCCAACCGCGGGATATTCGTTTTATCGAACGGAGCAGGGAGCGGGTATTCATATTGATTTTTTTCCCCGGACTTGAATGTAAATGGGAAAACCACTTCGTTGCTTTGATTTCCAGGTTTGTCAAAAATGGAAACCTTCATGGTAATCTGTGTCCACTCGGGTAAATACGAAGCTTTTGAACTGAAGGTATTCCATTGAAGGTATCCTATAAAATGCCCTCGGTATGGAGGCTTTAGGATGATCCAATCCGTTGGGTAACCACCGTAACCCGCCTGGTTCACAACGACGGCAATTTTATCCATATCCCCATCCGGGTCTTCTGCCTCGATAAAAATTTTCCAAATAGTTCCATAAGGACCCTTGTCGGCCGCAAAAGCACGGGTAATCGTAGGCGCCTTCATTCCAGCATGATTGAGAATCTTTATTTCTTTCAATTGTCCCTTTTTTCGTTTGACCTTGGCCGGCAAGTGCCCCGCAAGCCCCGCCCACCGGGCGGGGAGCTTCACAACTTACCCGGGTCCGACCTCACACCCCTTGTTGTCTGTTTCACCTCAATTTGATAGCCATCACCCTCTCATAGCTATCCGTATCACAAAACTCGAATCCGACCTTCCTGTAAAGTTTAATGGCTATGAAATTTAATACCCTTACTGTCAGCCAGACTAATTCCAAGCCGCATTGTCTGGACTTTTCCAGGATGAACCGCGCCAGCTCTGTTCCGACCCCGAGGTTTCTGTGGTTTTGGTCCACAAAGATCACAAGTTCACCCAATTTGCCTTTCACGTCGGGAATCAGCGCAACGTGGCCGATGACGCTTCCGCCTCTCCAGGCGAGGACATTCAAACCTACCCTGAAAAGCGTCTTCAGCCAGTTCTGACAGGTTTCAGGGTCTTCAGGCGGGAGTCCCTGGGAAGCGGGTTTTGGAGAGAAGGTGCGGTACATCCCCAGAAGAGAGGCAAAATCTTCAGCACAACTGATCCCTATTTCGAAAGGCTTCCCGGATTTGTCAGTTTTGGTGATATGCTCCGGCCTCATTTTGTCTATGCTCTCTGCGCTTTGATCCATGCTCTTTTTAATATTTTGAAATCCGCATTCGGCAATCGCCATTCCGTATCGGAACGGGCCAGCTTTTTTATGGATGACACCGGCGCTTTCAATTTTAACCTACGCCCGAAGCGGATCACCACTGGCGGAGTTCAATGCCCAGCCCGTCAGGATCCCTGATCTCGGCGCGTTTCGATGTCCCGAGCGTCACCGGTCCCCATGACACTCCGACGCCTTTGCCCTTCAGGTATTCGATGGCCCGATCCATGTCATCGACTTCGATCGCCATCATCCGGAAACCTACCTGCGGGCCTTTCGGAGCTGGCGCAGAATTCTTGATCGCCAATAACTCGAGCATGGTATCCCCGAGTGTGAGGAACGCAATCTCCTCTATTTCCGGCGATGACGGTTTTATCCTCTCCTTGAGAGCGAAGCCAAAAACTTCCTTATAGAATCGAATGCTCCTCTCGAGATTGCCTGACGTAATCTCTACATGGTCAATCCTCTTGAACATAACTGCCTCCTTTGAATGGACATGTCTTGTCGAACAGACCGAGCCTAAGTTTAACCCAAAACTTTGAGCTCTCCCCCGCCGGAGCTTCAGCACAGGCGGGAGCTTTCCGGTCTGAGAATCAATAACCCAATGGACCCGATGACCTGTCTTTCTTTGGACCTTGGCTCTTGTAACCCATTAACTCATTTACGCGTTAACTCGTCTACGATTAGGATTGGCCCAACTTTCTTTGTGGACGTCGCCCTTGATCCCTCCATCTTCATCCAACGACCATCCCCTCCGCCTCCATTCAAATGGCATCTCTTCCGCGTTCACCCGTCCGAATCCGGATCACTTCATCCACGGGGGATATGAAGATCTTTCCATCTCCGATTTTTCCGGTCTTCGCTGTCCGCTCAAGGGTTTCGATCACCTGATGAAGCATTTCATCGGAGGTGATCAATTCAATCTTAATCTTGGCGATAAAGTCGATCTTGTATTCAGCCGATCGATAGACCTCGGTATGACCTTTTTGCCTTCCGAAACCCTTCACCTCGGTGACGGTCATCCCCTGAACACCGATCTTGGATAAGGCCTGCTTCACTTCATCCAATTTAAACGGTTTGATAATGGCTTCGATCTTTTTCATTCTATAACCCCCTTTTCTAGTTTGGAGTTCAGAGTCTGGAGTATTCAATCGAGATGAAACGATCAAGTTCTTTTCTCCGAACTCCGGACTTCATTAAAAAGAATATCCTACTTCGCCATGCTGACTGGTATCCAGACCACTGATCTCATGCTCTTCACTCACTCTCAAGCCTATGGTCCGATCAAGGACCTTCAATATGATCCATGTGACCACAAAGGAATAAACCCATACTGAAACGACGCTGAGTGCCTGAATCCCAATCAGCGAAGGATTGCCGAAGAGTAAGCCGTCATGTCCTGCTGAATTAATGGCCGTTGCTGCAAACAAGCCGGTGGCCAATACTCCCCATGTGCTTCCCACTCCATGAACAGCGACGACATCGAGAGAATCATCGTATCCGAATTTGGTCTTCAGGTTGAGGGCATAATAGCATAACACACCCGCCACCAGTCCGATGAAGATCGCTGAAATGGGCCCCACGAACCCTGAGGCAGGTGTGATGGTCGCCAGCCCTGCTACGGCGCCCGATGCCGCGCCAAGAACGGTTGGGTTGCCCCTGTCTGCCCATTCGGCGATCATCCATGAAAGAGCTGCGGAAGCTGCGGAAAATTGAGTCGCTACAAAAGCAGACGTGGCCAGCGAACCCGATGCCAGGGCACTCCCGCCATTGAAGCCAAACCAGCCAAACCAGAGAATCCCTGCACCCAGGAGGGTCATCGTCAGATTGTGAGGGGGCATGTCTTCTTTACCGTAACCTCTTCTTTTTCCCACGACCAGAGCCGCGGCGAGGGAGGCAACTCCAGCACTGATATGAACAACCAGCCCCCCTGCGAAATCAAGCCCGCCAAGATTTTTAATCCAACCCCCCACTCCCCAGACCCAATGGGCAAGGGGGTCATAGACAAATGTTGACCAGAGGATGAGGAAGACAAGATAGGTCTTAAATTTAAATCTTTCAGCAAAGGCACCCGTAATCAGGGCGGGTGTGATCACCGCAAACATCATCTGAAAGATCATAAAAGCCTGATGGGGGACGGTGGCAGAATAGCCGGGGAAGGGATCAAGTCCCACACCTCTGAGTCCTACCCAATCAAGATTTCCAATCACATGACCCACATCCGGTCCAAACGCGAGACTGTATCCGTAGAAAGCCCACTGGATAGTGATCACCCCCAGGGCAATAAAACTTTGCATGATTGTCCCCAGGACATTTTTTGATCTCACCAAACCTCCGTAGAAAAGGGCAAGCCCGGGCAACATCAACATCACCAGGGCGGCGGAGATGAGAAGCCAGGCCGTATCTCCCGAATCCATTTTGGGGAGTGAGGGGGCCGGTGCCTCGGCAAAAGCCACCCCGGCGATGAGCAGGCTCATCAACAGCGATAGGAATAGGATTTTTTTCACGACACGCCTCCTATGAAAAATTGCGGAATAACCCATCACATACCTTCCATGCCACCTTATTGTCAAGAGCTGCCGCCTTTGTTATGGATGGCCCCGGAACGTTTAATAACGAGCGACCCAATGACCTGTCTTTCTTCGAACCTTGGCTCTTGTAACCCATTAACTCATTTACGCGTTAACTCGTCTACGATTAGGAATGGTCCAACTTCTTATGGATGACATCCAGACTCGACTTCATGAGTCAATCAACTTAGCCAACAACGTCCCTGGCTTCTTTCTATTGAAAAGGATTCCTCATATTACGCACCTTGCGTAATGCATTTTGCGTAAACTTATCTCTTTCGGAGCACTTTGTCAAAAGAAGTTATTTAAGATGCGTGGTCCAAAGCACGGAAGGTGGTGTTGATGCGGTTGCTCACTATCAATAACTCAGCGACTCTACCCCTTCACATATTCATTCGGTGTTTATTCAATCCGCATTCCGCAATAGACCCTTGCCTTCGTCTCTCGTTTTTTTAGAATTCCTAGACGGACAAGGTTCTCCAACTCTCTTTGAACCGTCTGAAGAGACAGTCCCGTCTCATACATGATTTCTCGCTGATAGAACGTTTGCTGAGGAGAGTTCAAAAGGAGATTCAGGATTCTTGGCCTTGAGGTGGACCCAAAGAGTCTAACCATCATTTCTTCCATATGATCTCTGTTCTTTATTGGCATTGATGTTTATTATATGTTGACTGAAAAATGCAGTCAACGGACTAAGAAGGAAGGAACGATCTGTCTCTTGATGTGAGCGCCTGAATCAAACATTCAGTCAAAGTGACTTAAGGGAAGAAACCGAGAGTGTAGGAGGGGAAATATTATCTCCAGCAGAATGTCTGGAGGGTTTGAGTACCAAGATTCGGGAAGCTTTTTGCGGGAGCCGCTCATGCTCCACTCTGACTCATGCCATTTTAAATCTTATTCATAGACCTTTGTCTCAATTCTGACGTAAGAGACATAAAAGAGCTCACAGGAACCATTGCCCGTGTCCGTCCTGGATAAGCTTGTATTCAAGGTGACCGTCTGACCCTTATAAGTTCCCTTTAAATTGACCAAGAAGCCTTTTAGAACGACCCGATCTTTTTTCTTAATGGTCTTAATCGCTCGGCAAATATTCTTGTTCGCCGGGATGATATGGTTATTCGAAGAGTGGGAAATGATGTAGGAAGGATCAACCGGACTTCCCTTTTTCCATTGATAATGGTACCAGCGATTGCCTTGGCTGTACGTGACGTATCTCCCGTTTTCGGGTTCTGCCAGTTTTCCCCAGGCAATGGCTAAATCCATCGGTAAAACCTCCCCATCCCAGTCTGAGGAATAGGTTTCCTTGCTGACCACCACCCCGGATATTTTGTATTCCGCTAAAGGGATCATCGTAAATCGGCTACTCTTAAATTCTTGAATCATGGGTTCATCGGATGAGCAGGACTTCTGGATGGGATCTTGAGAGGTATCAATCTTATCAAGTTCTATCCCTGTCAGAGTCGGCCGGTCGCATCCTGACAAAAAACAGAGGAATACAACAATTAAAATAAGCGAAGAACGCCAGAATCTCATTCCCCAGCCTACCTGTTTTTCTTCTCCTTCTTCATCTTTCTCTTCTCTTTGAGGCTTTTCTGCGGCGCCTTCTTGCTTTCCTTTACCCCTTTGCTTTTCTCTTTCATAACACCCTCCTCTTTTGAGTCTTTCTATGTCTTGGTCCTTCCATCGGCTCTGTGTTTCATGTGTTTTGCAGAAATGCGACCAATGCAATTAAGATTAACCATATCACGGTGCCGAAAACAATCTTCTTATACATAAACTTCACCCCTTCTTATTTGCCAGCTCTTCTGAAGTCTTCTCCATTCCTCAATCAATATGAGTTAATGGAAGCTGAACAAAAGCAAATAATGTGCCGGAAATTAAGGTTTGTAATCAGCCGAAATTTAATGAACTTCCCGGATTGAATTTTGAGAAACAATCATTTGAATGGTAAATTCCTGACCAATTGTCAAGATATGTAAGAAGACTCCGGGACCGTTTGCTTGTAAGTGACCCATGGGGGGCGAAAGCTTAGGTAGCAGAAATTTGCCCGTTTCTTTGAACCCTGACTGAAAAATGGAAGCACCTGAAAACTGTGCTTCCCGGAGAGGCTATTGCGTTTCGTATTGCGCTCCCATATCAAAAACAATATGGAGCACCTTCCGGCCAGTCAGGAGCTTCGGTCTCTCTTTGAGCTTTGCCTGCCGGCCGGAGCTTCAGCATAGGCGGGAGCTTTCAGCCTTGAGCATTACGCCATGCTCTATGCCCTTTGCGCTATGCGAGACTCTGTATGACTTGTGCGTTGCGCTTTACGTCCTATGATCAAAGGATTACGCTATGCTCTATGCGCCATGCTCTTTGCGATCTTTTGTTTGCAGGGCCAACTTTTTTATGGATGACACCTGTGAATAGCGTAGACACGACACCTCATCTGATCCTATATGCTGTTTTTCTGGTTTAACGGACCCTCTTATAAACGGAGTAAGCCTCCATAAAGGTCGGGAATCCGGCGGTCTGTATTAGCAGAAGAAGTGCATGCTTAATCTCATCATCGGTCAGCCCGGATTCCTTTCCTTTCAGGATATGAGTCTCCAGAGATAAAGGATGACCGCCTGCCCCGGAAACGGCAATCTTGATCAGCCAGCGGGTTTTCTCGGGCAGAGGGCCGGATTGCTCATGAATCATTTTCCCCAGTGCTTCATGGCCTTTGTAGACGGCGGGAAACTCTTTCTTGAATTCTTTAAATGGCTCGTGAATTTCTTTCATCTCGGCTCTCCTTTCCCCCCTGAAACGATCAGCGATTTTAACCTTCAAATTGGCGTTCTAAGCCCGGAATCAACCCCTTTTTTCTCGAAATGATTTCTTCGATCAAGCAGTTAACCTGGTCCGACCCGAGACCCCAAAAACTCTTCATAGGCGGCTTCATTTCGCGGAGTTCGTTTGATACCGATGCCCCTATTATAACAGAAAACGGGGGCTGGATATAAAAATCGAGTTTGCTCTGTACCTCCTCACCCGTTGAGCCCTTACCGAAACCCTACATTACCGTTGACAAAAATGCATCAGCGAACATACACTCTGTGCATCATGGCGGTTGGCTATAACGCGAAGCTTGAGGGGAAAGAGAAAGGGAGTTAGAATACTTTAGGAGGACCGGAATGAAAAGAAAAGGAAAAGGGAAAGTTTGTATCTCCCTCTGTTTGTTTCTATTGATCGTTCTCTCTGTCATGGGCTGTGCCCAGTCGGGCGGAAGTGGTTTTCTCAGAAAAGAATTCTTAAAATACGAAAACATTGCAGTCCTTCCCTTTGAGGGAGATGATACTGGCGAAGCGGCTAAGGCCTTTGCCCGGAATTTTCACGAGAGATTCCCGCAGATTTCAATTTTGGGCGGGCGGCAGTTCTTGGACAACCCCAAAGAAGAGAAATTCAATCTTAACCAACTGGATGATGCGACGAGATTAAAGATTGGTAGGAGGGTTGGTGCTCAGGCCCTGATAACGGGAATGATTTACTCTCCAGGCCTTTTGAGTTGGTACCTTCAGGTGAAGATCATCGATACCGAAACGGGTCAGGTATTGGGCCGTTCGATGGTTCAGATAGATTCCTTATTCTCAACAGATATAGAAAAAGCCG
>JBAVGF010000168.1:0-4144 GCA_049684675.1 Thermodesulfobacteriota bacterium
CTGTTCGGAGGCATCGGGACGCTGATCGGTCCCAGCATAGGGGCCCTGGTCATCACCGCCCTGGATGAGTTTGTGTTTAAAAGGTTCTTCGAGACTGGACATAAGCTCTTTTTCGGACTACTCTTAGCCATGGTCATTGTCTGGACGCCGGTAGGCTTGCTGGGCAAGTGGATGAGAAAGAAATAAGGAGAAGCGAAGAATGAAATGGATCCATCCTCCCGTCACCGTACCTTCGGAATCTCTGACGTTTCCTCTCCGAAAAGCGGCGCGGGAATACCCGGAAAAGGTAGCCGTGATCGAGCCCGAGGCAGGCGGGAAAGAATACACCTACCAATGGCTGGACGAAAATTCTTCGGTTCTTGCTGCCTCCCTGGCAGGCATGGGAGTGGAAGCGGGAGACCGTGTCGGCCTCTGGATGAAGAACAGCCTGGGATACATCCTCTCCTTCTATGGGATTTTAAAAGCGGGCGGTATCGTTGTCCCGGTAAGTACGCATTACGGAGAGCGGGAGGTTCTCTACCAATTGAGAGAAACAGGAGTCAAGGGCTTGATCACCTCAGACAACCTTTATGCCCAAATCGGAAACCTCATCTCGCAGGTTGAGGGTTTACGATTCGCCGTGCTGGAAGGGCAAGGGGAGCTGCCTGCGGGCACGATCCCCTTTTCGTCGCTCCTCACGGGATCGGAACGACTGGACCGCTCCATCGAAATAGACCCCCGGGAGAAGATCGCCGTCCTCCCTTTCTCGAGCGGTACAACCGGCCTTCCCAAGGGAGTCATGCTGACCCACTTCAACCTCCTCAGCGATCTCTACCAGGTGGTTCAGGTCCATGAAGTTTCGGAAACGGATGTCATGATCAACCAGCTCCCTTTTTTTCATATTTACGGGATGACCGTCCTGATGGGAACATCCGTCCTGGCCGGCGCGACACAGGTGGTGGCCAGCCAATTCCGGCCCGTGGATCAATTCCTCTCCCTCTTCGAAACCTATCGGCCCTCTCTCTTTTTCACGGTTCCATTGATCATCCAGGAATTCTGCCACCACCCGAAGGTTCCGGCCATGGACTGGAGCCGTCTCCGGTACGTCAATGCAGGGGGAGCGATCCTCTCCCGCGAGGTGCAGCAGAGGTTTACAGAGATCACCGGAGTCCCGGTGATGGTGGGGTATGGCCTTACCGAATCTTCACCGACCACCCACGTCACGCCTATTCGAAAGATCAAATTGGGATCCATCGGGCTGCCGCTTTCTTTGACCGAAGATCGAATCGTTGACCCTGAGACCGGGGTTGAATTGCGGACGGGGGAAGTGGGAGAGCTCTGGATCCGGGGACCGCAGGTGATGAAGGGATATTACAACAATCCGGAGGCGACCGCGCAGACCGTGGTAAAGGGATGGCTTCGGACCGGGGATCTCGCCTGGAAGGATGAGGAAGGATATGTCTTCATCGTCGACCGCCTCAAAGAGGTGATCAAATGCAAGGGGCTGCAAGTGGCCCCTGCCGAGATCGAGCATATACTGGTCGGACATCCGGATATAAAGGATGCAGCGGTGGTTGGGGAGTGCCACCCGGAATTTGGCGAAGTCCCCGTGGCCTATGTGGTGCTCCGGGAGGAGGCCGGTCTTTCGCCGGAGGCGATCATCGACTATGCAGCGCAGGGGCTGGCCAAGTACAAGCGATTGACCAAGGTGGTGTTTACGGAGACGATTCCCCGAAGTCCCTCCGGTAAGATATTACGGCGGCTTCTGAAAAACCCGCCGCCGGCATGAGCAAGGATAACGCCTTGCCGCGGCCTGGTCCTCTTCGAACCTAACCTGTCAAACCTCCCTGTCGTTCCGCTATTGAGCACTTCGTTCACTCTCCGCTCTTCCCCCCGACTGAGATTGTGTCGTAATCGTGGTGTCGACGGAAGAAACAGTCGGGTTTCAAAGTCTTAGAATGCGGTCTTTTAGGAATAGCCAATTGGTGCTTGTGGATAATGAAGTCATCTTAAAGATATGGAACGCCTGAATCTCATATCTAAGAGGTTGCCGCTCTAAAACTTTTCGACCCGACCGTCTCTTCCTTCTTATTTGGATCCGGTTTTTGTTATTGCGACACAGCCTCACTGCGGGGAAAGGATAAAGGTGAGGGGGTTGTGAAAACTTTCTTGTATCGACACAAAAAATGGGTTAAGGAATGTCTCGAAAAGGCTCATGATTTTTTTGTCCAGCGGCAATCGCTCCTGGATAAGACTGGAGGGGGAGGAAATGGCCATCGAAAAAGTATTTGTGGTCGGATCCGGATTGATGGGGGGCGGAATTGCCCAGGTTTGTGCTCAGGTCGGGATCCAGGTTTTCATCACCGACATCAGCCAGGAGATCCTCAATAAGGCGCTGAAGAATATTTCCTGGTCGGTGGGCAAATTTGTTGAGAAGGGAAAGCTGAAAGAGAGCCTGGAAACGATCATGGGCCGAATCCGGACCGGCACCGACTTTGCCGCCGCCGGCCAAGCGGACCTGGCCATCGAAGCCGTCTTCGAGAAGTTGGAGTTGAAGCAGGAGATCTTCAAGAAGCTGGACGAAGTCTGCGGGCCGGGGACACTCCTCGCGAGCAATACGTCCGCCATCCCAATCACCGAACTTGCCACCGTCACCAAGCATCCGGAAAGGGTCCTCGGGCTACATTTCTTCAGCCCCGCACCCATGATGGAAGTGGTGGAGATCGTTAAGGGGATCAGAACCTCTGAGCAAACCATGCAGGCAGGCGTCCGATTTGTTCAGAAGGTCGGCAAGGAACCGATTCGCGTGGAAAGCGATGTGCCGGGTTTTTTGCTCAATCGGATCAACCTCATCGGCTATGTGGAAGCCATTCGCTTGTTAGAGCAGGGCATCGGAACCGTGGAGGATATCGACAAAGGCGTGCGCCTGGCATTTGGCAGGAGACTCGGACCTCTTGAGACGGGAGATCTGGTGGGATTGGACGTATCCTTTGGAGGACTGACAGCCATCTATAACGAAAGCAAGGACCTGCGATACTATCCTCCACAGCTCTTGAGACGAAAGGTGAAGGCGGGAGAGCTCGGGCGGAAGACCGGACGGGGATGGTATGAGTACAACCCGGACGGCACCCCAAAGAAAACGTGAACCCCGTTAGAAATTCCAGCTGGGCATTAAACCCCGCCCGAATTATATTGAATGTAATCCCGCTATAGCCGAACTGCAGAGCAGTGGGGCATTGTTTCTAACGGGGTAAAACATGGAGGGCCCCATGTCCTATAAAAATTGGATTTTCGAAAGGGATGGCAAAATCGGGATCATCAAGATGAACCGGCCTGAGGTGAGGAACGCCCTGAACTGGGAGACCTGGATGGAGCTGGAGGACATACTGAAGCGATTGCAGGAAGAACCCGATCTCAGGGTGGGCGTCATCACCGGCGTCGGCGACGAGGCATTTATCGCCGGAGCGGACCTCCATATGCTCAAGGATCGGACTCCTCAGGATGCGATCGACGCCTCGAAGAAAGCCAACGAGATCCTCCTTTTTATGGAGTCGATGAAGGAACCGTTCATTGCCGCCATCAACGGCTGGGCATTGGGAGGGGGTTGCGAGATCGCCCTGGCGTGCGACATCCGGATCGCCAGCGAGAAGGCCCAGATCGGCCAAACAGAGGTTCGGGTGGGGATCATGCCAGGCTACGGCGGGAATGTGCGCCTGATGCGGCTCATCGGCTCAGGACGGGCGAAGGAGATGATTTATACGGGGAGGGTTGTGAATGCGCAGGAGGCGGAGAGGATCGGGCTCGTGAATCGAGTCGTCCCCCATGAGAAATTGATGGATGAGGCCATGGCACTGGCGAGACAGATTGCCGCCGGACCCGCGTCCATCCATTTTGCAAAACAGTCGATGTTTCAGGCCGCCCAGCACCCCTTCAAAGAAGCGCTGAAACAAGATTCGGAAATCTACGGAGAGGTTTACAAGACCAAGGATTTTAAGGAAGGGGTAACCGCTTTTTTGGAGAAGAGAAAACCCTCTTTCAAGAATCAATAGTGTCGTGATTCAGAATTCTCTTTCCTTACTTGGAAAATAACTCCCCCTCTCCCCCGGTGGGAGAGGGCGGGGATGAGGGGGACCGTGCCGTTTTCACCCCCACCTCAATCCTCCCC
>JBAVGF010000169.1:0-10444 GCA_049684675.1 Thermodesulfobacteriota bacterium
GATTCCTTATTCTCAACAGATATAGAAAAAGCCGCTCGCTTGGCAGTAGAGAAGCTTTCCTTATGGTAAGTGGATTTAAGAATTGGTAGCCTGCAGATCAGGCCCTTGATTTGGCTGCATTCGCTCAAACAACTTCTGAAACCTGAATGGACACTTTCCAACCTACCTGTTCTTCTTCTCCTTCTTCAACTTTCTTTTCTCTTTGAGGCTCAACTGCGGCGCCTTCTTGCTTTCCTTGAGCCCTTTGCTTTTCTCTTTCATAACACCCTCCTCTCCAATTCCTCTTTCTTCTCGTTACGCTCCATGCCCACCCCCCTTCCTCCCCCCTTAAGCTAAGGGGGGAAAGAGGGGGGTTACGTCCCCGTGTCCATTTTTTGGGTGAGACCGACTCATGCCCTTTTTATTTCGATGCCAAGCTTCTTTTGTACTTTTTGAAACCTTTTTTGAGAAAGGAACATTCCAAGTGAAGGAGATAATCGGTTAATCCACCAGAAGGCCTTCCACCATGACGGTACGATAATGATTGCTCTATTTTTTGCAACCAATCTTAACACCTTTTTTGCAAATAGATGTGGGGACATGGGCTTGAGTTTTTCGAACAGTTGACGTACTTGCTCAGGGGGAATGTCTATAAGCATCTTGCCATACTTCCCTCCTTCTAAGATAGGCGTACGAACAACGCCAGGGCATAAGACACTCACCCGGACTCCCAGCTGTGCGGCTTCGGCCCGTAGTGATCTTGAAAGACCCACGACCGCATGCTTGGTCGTGGTATAGGAGACATTTCCGGGACCGGGCATCAATCCGGCCATCGATGCAGTATTCACGATGTGTCCGAATCCCTGCTGTAACATCATTTTGTAAGCTGCTTGGATTCCATTGATCACGCCCCGGAGGTTGACATCTACCACTCGATTCCAATCTTCAATACCGTAATGGTTGACATAGCCACCAATGGCAATACCCGCATTGTTAAAGATATAGTCTAACCGACCCGTACGCCTAACGGTTTCTTGGATGAGCTGCTCCATCGCAGGATAATCGGTCACATCTATTTTCACCGCCTTTGCTTTGCCGCCCGAAGAGCAAATTTCTGACACGACTTCTTCAGCAAGTTCGACCTGAAGATCAGCCAAGATCACCTCGCAGCCTCGCTTTGCCAATTCCTCTGCGAGGGCTCGGCCAATTCCCGATGCCCCACCCGTCACAATCGCAGTGGCCTTATCAAAAATGCGAATCTTTTTATCTGGTGGCATGGTTTCATCACGCTCCCCTCTTCCTCTCCTTTAAGGACACGGAAGGTTTCGCCGGGGATCCTTCTTTTTTGTATTTCTTAAATTCCGCAATCCGCATTCTGCATTTGTCCCGCGTCAACGGCTGACCCCAACCCTCTCAATCTGCCCTTACGTCCCCCTCTCTGTTCTTTTATGGATGACGCCTGGTGCCTCATTCGATCTTCTTCTGAAGGATCCGGAAGGTCTCTTCGTAGATCCGTTCTCGGGGACCGATGGCAACAAGTTCTATCCGCCCGGGGTCTTTAACTCTATAGATGATCCTAAAAGAACTGACTCGAAAACTCCTCAACCCTGAAAGTTCGTCTAAGAGAGCTTTACCAGAATGAGGGTTGGCTAAAATCATCGTTAACGACGCTTTCACCTTCTTCTTCAGCGTGGGATGCATCGTTCTGATCAGTTCCTTAACGTCTTTTCGAACAACCAATTTGTACACGGGTCGCCGTTCTCCCATTAGCGCGTTGCTAAAAAAGCGATTCTTTCGCAGGCTGCTCAAAAATGCCCAGATGCAAGGCTCCTGAAATCCCGAAGAATGAGGCGTACCCGGATGTACGCCGCAATGAGCCTGCCCCGTGCTTGACACGGGGAGGGATGAAGGCAACGCAGCAGATGGGTCGTTTTTGAGCAGCCGGTTAGCGGAACAATTCATCAAGGGTATACAGCTTTGTTCTTTTCATTTTTAAAGCCCTCAGGCCTTTCTTTATCTCTTTCATTAAGGCCGTATCCGATCGAACAGCGACCGTTTCCTTCAGACTTTCGAACCCTTCAGGACTGACTAACACAGCAGCTGGCCGCCCGTTTCTAGTGATCACAATCTCTTCATCGGTCGTGTTGACCGTATCGATCAATCCGCTCAGTTTCATCTTTGCTTCGGACACAGATAAGGCTTTCATAAATTCGACCTCCATTTAGGTTGACCAGAATTCAGACTATTTTAGCAAGAAGGGACGACGATGTCAAAGGGTTCGCTAAAATGGTGTCTCCCGGGGTGAAAACTATTTCTTTTGTGCGCTCGGCAGCGCACACCACCGGCAGGCCCTGAACCTTACATGGGACAGGGCAGTCAGGCGTTTTGGAAAAGCAGTTAACCTGGTCCGACCCGAGGCCCTCCACAAACCTTTTTTTCTGATTTAACGCATCCTCTTATAAACGGAGTAAGCCTCCATAAAGGTCGGAAATCCGGCGGTCTGTATTAACAGAAGAAGTGCATGCTTAATCTCATCATCGGTCAGCCCGGATTCCTTTCCTTTCAGGATATGAGTCTCCAGAGATAAAGCATGACCGCCTGCCCCGGAAACGGCAATCTTGATCAGCCAGCGGGTTTTCTCGGGCAGAGGGCCAGATTGCTCATGAATCGTTTTCCCCAGTGCTTCATGGCCTTTATAGACGGCGGCAAACTCTTTCTTGAATTCTTTAAAGGGCTCATGAAATTCTTTCATCTCAGCTCTCCTTTCCCCCCTGAAACGATCAGCGATTGACCTGATGTTTCAAAATTTACTTTTAGTCTGCAAGCAGCAATTGAATGCTGCAGCCTTCAGTGCTCAGTATCAACCTTGCCGTTGGCGCCATGTTTCATTGCAGGCCCAACTTTTTTAGGTATGGCACCAAATCTCAATTTCTCAAGCCTGACCCCGCAGCCGCACGTGCCCATACTGCTGATTTCTCGAGAATAATATGATAGAGACCTAATGCAGCCAGGAAAATAGAACCTCTTCGAGAAAGGTTCCTTTGTATCCAGTTCTTAATAGAATTCATAACGTCCCCGGCCTCGTGTGAAAAATCCGGTCCGCTCTCACGGTGTTCAGGCTACTTGGTTCTTTCGGGGGGTTGGCCCAAAAGCGCTTTTAACTTCTCCATAGCCTTTCCGAAGTCTTCCCATCTTCCCTGTCGAATCGCCTGCTCAGCTTCTTTGAGATCCTCTCTTGCCCGGTTCAGCTGTTCGCTCTGAACGGGCGCAGAGACTTTCTCGGCCCCAGGTTGAGCGGTGCCGAAAACGGCCTGAAGGGCTTGATCAAGGGTTGGCTCCATAACCACTTTGTTCCCGGATACAATAATAATCCGTTTGAGCTGCGGAATGTTTGTGCTCTCCGCCGTCAGGTACACAGGTTCGACGTAAAGGAAGGAGCTATCGATGGGGATAATAATCAAGTTGCCACGGATGACCCGGGAGCCTTTCTGGTCCCAAAGGGACAACTGCCCGGAGATCAGCGTGTTCTGATCGATCATCGCCTCGATCTGCATGGGGCCCAGAATCAGCCGCTCCTTTGGGAGTTGATAAAGGAGAATTTTCCCATATTCAGGAAAATCGCAATTGGCAGCCATCCAGGCAATCATGTTGTCTCTATTCTGAGGCGTAAAAGGGGTCATCAGAAGATACATAAGCTCTTTCTGGCCGGGAAGCCGCATCAGGATATAATAGGGGATCATCGGGATGGGGTTGCCAGCATACTTTTCCTGTGCAAAGGTCCAAAGATCTTCTCGGTTGTAGAATACCTGAGGATCCGTCATATGATAGGTTTTGTACATGTCGGCCTGAATCGTGAAAAGGTCCTCAGGGTATCTCAGGTGCCTTTTTAAATCCTGCGATAACTCCCCCAATTCCCTGAAGACCCCCGGAAACGCCTTGCGGTAAACGCCGAGGACCGGGTCGTTCGGGTCCATTACATAAAATCGAACAGAGCCTTCATAGATATCCACAATCACCTTCACGGAGTTTCGGATATAATTCAAGCCAATCCCCAAGGATCTTGATTGGGGTTTTGAGTAGGGGAAATGGTCGGAGGTTGTGTAGGCATCCTGAATCCAGTAAAGCTTCCCTTCGCTCAGGACGAGGTAAGGATCTTTGTCCAGTAGTAAAAAAGGGGCGATTCTCCTGACCCGGTCCTGGACACTTCTCCAAATCTGGATACGGCTCTCAGGGCCGAGATAAGAGGTGAGCAGTATATTGACGTCTGAGAAATTCCATGCAAAAAGAACTCTTTTCCAGTAGCTGTCCAGGGGAATGCCTCCCTTCCCCTGATAGCTGGTATAGATATTTTCACTCCCCTTCGGATAGTCAAATTCTTTCATCTTGGTCCCGACGATCCGATAACCCGGGGTCTTTTCGCCGAAGTAGATGGCAGGCCGCTCAACATTCAGGCCGTACTTGGAGACGGGCGGGATATTTTCGATAATATACTGCGGGAATCCTCCTTCGGCAATCTTCGAGACGAAGTTCATGACGAGACCATAGCCGTGGGTATATTGAAGACGCTCATTGACCCACGTCCTGGCCTGTTCGGGAAGCTCGGGCGCCAACTCCCGAGCTGAGAGCTCCACCTGATGATAACCATCCTCCGTATGGTAACGGTCAACGTCAACCTCATAGAATCGATAATAGAGACGCATCTCCTGAGTTTGCCGATAGGTCTGCAGCAGTGGCCGCCAATCCCAGAGGCGGATATTCTGAATGGTCTCCTGGTGGTCGGAGACCTGCCTGGGGGTGAGGTCCGATAACCCGGGGTACGTTTTCACTTCAATTTTGTCGAGTTGAAAGGCCTTGCGCGTAAAATCGATATTATGCTTGAGATAAGGGGTCTCCAACTTCAGCTCGCTGGGCTCCACCTCGAATTTTTGCACGAGACCGGGGAGCAGGATGATAACCACAAAATAGAGGAAAAAATAGCTTCCAATGCCAATGAGGATCGACCGGAACCGCCGTTTCAAGAAGTTTAAAAGAACCCAAACACCTAAGGCAATGGACGCAAAAAGCATGATCCAGAGACTGATCCTCGTGACGTTATAAGCCGTATATCCCACTCCGTAGACTACGCCAAGGGTGGAGTAGAGGAGCTCGAAACGATCCAGGTAATAACCCCACACCCAGTTTCCAATGAAGAGAAGAAATAGGATAGCTACATGCCCCAGGGGTGCCCAATTTCTCCTTTGAGGAGAATTTACCCCGAACCGAAGCATGCCAAAGGACATGTATCCGACAGAGATGAGCAAAAATGTTATGAAGGTCAGACCTGTCAAGCCGTTCTGGATCATCTCATAAAAAGGAAGTCTGAACATATAGAATCCGACATCCGCACCAAAGATGGGATCGGAGAATCCGAAGGTCCCCCCCCAGCGGAAGCGCAGATAAGTATCCCATTCAGAATGGTAGATAAGACCAAAAATGAGTGCTGGAACACATGAGATGATGGTGGTAATGAATTTTCCGGTTTTTGCTGTGATCTCCCCGGCATTCTCAATTACCAGCACATCTTGTCTCCCAACGCTCTTCAGCCCGGCCCTCACGAGCAGACGGAGATTGCCCCAGAAATAGAGGAATACTAAGATAAAAGCCAGACCGAACCATCCCAGCTTAATGAACAGCAACTGCCAGAAGATGTTTTCGTAGCCTAATTGCCTCATCCAGAGCCATTCGACCGCCTTGCCTGTAATCAGGGACAGAAAAATAAGAATGAAAATCACCGCCGCTATGAGAAGGTACAAAAACGTCCTTCTTCCTGTCGCAAGCTTTTTCATTCGGATCTACCTCCTCTCTATCTTAATCTGGGGCTCCTCTCACCCATCCTTATAGAACCCTCCAGCCAGCGAGCCGGGGCGATGGATGGATGCTCTATGCGCAATGCTCCATTGCTCTTTTTAGTTTAAATCCCGCAATCCGAAATCCGCATTCCGCAATTGAAATGGGCCCACTTCTTTACGGATGACGCCAAAGGTCAGTATTAAGAAAACTAACTTGTTGCGTGTTGCGGCCTGACCCCGAACTCCTTTTTTGTTAGCCTATCGGATCTTTTTGACTCTTTCCACTATTTTGGGCAGGATTTCTCCGGTTTTTCCTTGAATGAGATAATCTGAAATTCCTCCAGTCAAAGGAGTGGGCTCGCCGTTTACTTCAATGATGATTGTGCCCGGACCCACCATCTGTGGTAAACTGGCAAAAGGATGAACGACAGCCGAGGTCCCACAAATGAGCATTAAATCGCATTTCCAAGCCTCTCTTTGACTTCCTTCAAGAACGTCACTTGGAATGGGTTCCCCAAAGGAAACGACATCACCTTTGATCACTCCTCCACATTGGCAATAAGGAGGAAGCTTCCCCTCCATTTTAATTTTCTCCAAATTGAGTTCATCTTTGCTGAACCTTCTGTTACAGACGATACACCTTAACTTATTAACGCCTCCATGGTACTCAATCGTTCTTTTGCTCCCTGCCTTTTGATGTAACTCATCCACATTTTGGGTGATGACGCCTTTTAATATTCCCATCTTCTCGAGTTCGGCTAAAGCGTAATGTCCAGGATTAGGCTGAAACTTCCCAATCTCCCCAAGAATTGAGAAGAGCCTGGACAGAGAGCTCTGAGGGTCCAGTCTTTCTTCCCAATATCTTTTTGGATTAGTCTTGAATTGCTCATAGACTTCATAGGCCTTCATCTCCGCTTCAGGATTTTTTGTCCAAATTCCGTCTGGGCCACGGAAATCAGGGATTCCCGATTCGGTTGAAATCCCGGCACCGGTTAAAGCTATCCCATATCTTGCCTTGATTAAATCTTGGGCTGCCCTTTGTATTAAATCTTCCATCTCTTATCTCCTCATCCAGCAATTTGAGCATAGGATATCCAGTTTGCTTTCTTCTTTCTACCTTCTCTATAAGCAGCCTGGTGAGGGCTTCGCCATCAACTGGGACAGGACCCCACTCGCTCAAACCTCGGCTGATGATGCCGTTATACCATCAATAACCCGCCGTCAATATTGAATGCCTGTCCAGTAACGACGGAAGCTTCGCGGCTGGCAAGATACACGACAAGCGGCGCAATCTCGTGTGCATCAAGACGGCGACCAATCGCCGTCAAACTCGCCTCAAACTCCGCAACCGATTGTCCGAGACGCTTCGCGTCATACTCCACGCGCAAATTGTTCATGCGTGTGCGCACAGGTCCGGGACAAATGGCGTTGACAGTGATACCCTGCTTCGCCGTCTCCATCGCCAACGTGCGCATCAGCCCCAAAAGTCCATGTTTGCTCGCCGCATACGCCGCGCCGTGCACCAAGCCTATCTTGCCGTTGACAGACGCGGTCATAATGATGCGCCCATACTTGCGCTCGATCATGGAAGGCAACGCTTTCTTCGAGAACAGATAGGGTACGGTGAGGTTGACGTAGAGCATCGCCTCCCAGAGGTCGTCGCTGTAATCCACAACGGGGTTAGGTTTGTTCGGGCCGCTGCCCATACCCGCGTTGTTGATGAGGATGTCAATGTGCCCGAACGCTTGGGTGGCTTGGCTCCACACTCTCTCAACGGCGCCCTTCTGGCTGAGATCGGCTACAATGCTCTCGCATCGCACGCCCAGGCGGCTAAACTCCTTTTGCAATGCTTCGAGTTCTTGTGCCGAGCGTCCCGTGATAGCGACCTGTGCGCCTTCTGCTGCAAAAGCCCGGGCGATGGCTTCACCAATCCCCCGGCTTGAACCGGTAACAAGTGCCGTTTGGTCTTTCAGTTTCATATGTCTCCTCCTAAAAAAATGTCCCTCTATGGGCAGTTTCGGTTTCGGCAATCTTCTTAGCGATTGTGGTTTCTACGGAACTCGTTTTAGCGAGGGTGTATCATCATCATCATTTTTCCCATGGCTTGCTCCGCTCCTGGGTGAATCGATCGCCTGAATCTTCCCCTAAGCTAAATCATTGAACCAAACAGAAAGGTTTTTAATTCCGAATTCCGCAATCCGCAATCTACAATCCGCATTTGGAACGGCCAATTTCCTTAGGGAGGACTGCCCCTCCCGGAGAGATGGATAGGGATGAGTATGGGATTTTAAAATTCTTTACTGGATAGCCATATACTCAGCGAAGGATGTTGATTCGGGGACGGGTAACCCATCTTCACGCAATCCATTAATATGCATTTCAATGGCCTGGTACATATTCTGCTCCGCCTCTTCACGGGTAGCCCCTGTTGCTATACAGCCGCGCAGATCAGGTGAGTAGGCTGAATAGTTGCCGTCTGCCTTTTCGATCACAATAAGAAAACGATGCATATTTACTTGACCTCCTTCAGTTTTGCCTGCTTTAAAATGCTATTCAGGGTACCTGGACCCAAATCATCGTTGGGATGCCCAGCAATTGTGACTCGGCCCGGAATTTTGGATGTTTATATTGCCTATGACTTCCTTTTGTCTCAACCAAATACCAACCCTCTGCTTCTATCATTCTTATTATATCACGGATTTTCATACATCATTCTTTCATTATTACGCCAGACCACTGAATTTTCAACATCTTACCAAAGGATTGGATTCTTATCAACTGATTTGCTGCAATAAATGAGATGGGTTTTTGTCTGAAAAATGGAAGCACCGCGAACGATGCTTCCCGGAGTGGTAGCTGTCATTTCCCATTACGCGCTCGGCAGCGCACACCACAGGCCAGTCAGACGCCTTAGAGCTCTTGACTGAAAAATTCAGTCAAGCGTTACATTCATTCTTTTAGCTCTACCAATAACTTAATGACCCAATTACCCAATGACTTATGGAGTTATGCCCTTGGCGCTATGCTCCACGGCATGGCCAACTTTCTTATGGATCAAACCCTCTCTTGTTGGCTCTTCTCCATCTTGCCAAATTCTTTTAACCCTTCAACTACGCCAGGTCCACTTCCCTTCCGGCCTCCGGATTCACCTTGCAAATAGGGTCGCCAAATTTCCAACGGGTGCCCAACATGGGTTGAAAGCAGGTATTGCAAGACTTACAGGCCACAATCTCCTGGCTGCGTCCCTCGGACACCTTAATGGTCCACTGCGGGTCAGCGATCAACTGCCGGCCGATGCCGATCCAATCGGCCCGGCCTTCGGTCAAAATAGCCTCGGCCACTTCGGGTCGATTGATGCGCCCCACGGCCATGACCGGGACGGTTACCTCTTTTTTGATCGCTTCGGCCAAAGGCACATAGGTGCCCATTTTGGCCTTGGGGCCGGGTGAAGCATTCATGGCTTTACTTCCTTCCGGCGAGCCGATCGAGATATCGAAGGCATCGACCCCGGCTTTTTGCAGTTGTTTGGCAAAGGCCCGGCTTTGGCGCAGGGTAATGCCTCCCGGCCGTTTTTCCTGGGCCCCCAACCGATAAATGATAGGAAATTTTTCACCGACCGTTTGACGCATGGCTTCCACGGTGGCCAGGCCGAAGCGCATCCGGCCTTCCAGATCGCCGCCATAGCGGTCCGTGCGTTGGTTGTCCGCCCCTGAAAAGAACTGGCAGACCAGATATCCGTGGGCGCCGTGGATTTCTACAAAATCAAATCCGGCCGATTGGGCGGTCCCGGCGGCCTGGGCAAATTTCCCGATGATCCGTTCGATTTCAGCAATGGTCAGTGCCCGTCTGTCGTCTTTGGCCGAGGGAGCGACCTGTTCCGCTCCGGGAATCGTTTCCCCGGTGCCGGCCGGCCACTGGTTGCCGTGCCAGAGCTGGATCCCGATCTTGGCGCCGGTTTGTCGGATCTCGTCCGTAAAGGATCGCATCCTTTCCACAAACAGAGCCACCCCATTGGGTCGGCCCCAGACCGAATCCTCTATGAAAAAATCCACCGAAGTTCCGCACATGATGATGGCGCCTACTCCCCCCTTGGCCCTGGCCAGGTAAAAAGCCCGAGCCCGCCGGTTGGTCAGTCCGAGCTGTAATTGCATGGGCGCCATAACGATCCGATTTTTGAGCGTCATGCCATTAATTATCAGGGGTTCGAACAATTTCACGTCGCCTCTCCATTCTTATCCGTTTTTTGCCGTTTTAGCCGGCAACATAAGGCTTGATTTATTGCGAGGAGGATCGATTTTTTAATGCCTGATGTTTCAGTTCAAATTCCGCAATCCGACATCCTTATTCTGCACAGAAACTATCCTTTTCTTCCGATGTTTTCAATTTGCAATCTGAAATTGAAGCTGTGCCAACTTTTTTGTGGATGACACCGGAGTCTACTAGTTTTACGATTTCTTATTAGCCTTTTATTATTGTTCGATACTGGGATCGATCGGCTTCCCGGTTCGGTATGACACGCTTTTCATCGTGGCAACTAACGTACGCGTCCCGCCTTTTTCCGTATAGACTTTAAACAAAAAGACAGCCGTTCGCCTACTCGTTGATAGTGTTTCTCCCTCAACAATAAGTATGCCTTC
>JBAVGF010000170.1:0-4024 GCA_049684675.1 Thermodesulfobacteriota bacterium
AAACATTCCTCCTGCACCTGCTCCGAGACAAACCCCAACTTCTTCAGAAGGATAAGAACGAATCCCGGAGGTCTTCACTGCCTCCTCGGAAGCGATGAGACCAAATTGGTCTGTGCGAGAAAGCTTCTTCAGCTCTTTCTTGTTAAAAAATTCCTCTGACCGATAATCTCTGATCTCCGCTCCGATTTTGCACGGGTATTTCGAGGTATCGAAAAGAGTGATCGGTCCGATGCCCGTTTTTCCCTCTTTTAAAGAGCGACAAAACTCCTCTACATTCTTTCCGGTCGAGCAGAAGATCCCCAATCCTGTTATTACTACTCGTTTGGATTTCATTTTGATTAATTAACCAAAGATATTTGCAATTTCAAAAATTTTCCCCTCCCCCTTCGATGGGGGAGGGTCAGGGTGGGGGTGGACAAAAAAGAATTGAGCCCCCTCCTCTTTTCTAAGAATGTTTATATATATCACTTTCAAACGGATACTCGCAAGACAATATCTTTCCTTTATTTACAAATATTTACGATTGAATGCCTGTTCACATTATGCTATGTTAAAACCAAAAAATGGGAATAAACAGGTATTCCGTATATTAATTGTTGAGGCTGTAGGAAAAGTCATCTTTTGCAAATCTGCTGGTATAAAATCAATTCATTAAGAATCGAAAAATCGGCCAGATCGGGCTTATTCTACAGACTCGTTAGGGGTCGAGTAGAGAGGCCATCATAGTTCAAATGGAGGTGAATCCATGGCAGTTCGTATCGTGCAGCTTGGAAGCCCCCGTGCAAGCAACGAAGGGCTGCGCATCGGCACGGTTCGACGCCCTCCCAGAGGCGTGCCTAAAAGCGAGTTTGCCTCGCGCAATTACTATGATGTGTGGCTGCCTAACCTCGCACCCAGCGACCAGCTTCTCAAGGCCGGACGATCAGCTAAAGATGAGACCGATTGGCGCTCTTTCATCAAGCGCTACCGCTCGGAAATGAGCCGAGCGGAGAACAGCCGGGTTCTTGATCTGCTCGCTGCGTTATCGCACCAAGCGAATTTCTCGGTCGGATGCTATTGCAATGACGAGCAGCACTGCCATCGCTCAGTGCTTCGTCAACTCCTCGCTGAGCGTGGTGCTTCGCTCGCCTGAGGGAGCGACCGGGCGTTGCTTCGTAACACCGAATATCCATTTGGAGCAGATGCGTTGTGAGCAGTGGGGTAGGATAGCGCGCCGGGGCCGTAGAAGATAGTTGCTCGTCGGCAATGAATGCCGACGCTACTCCGTTTTGTTTACTCTCTTCACCCCCACCCGCACCCTCCCCCATCGAGGGGGAGGGAGAAGAGTGGGTGTTTAAACAATCCCCCCATCGACCACAATGGTTTGGCCGGTGATGTAGTCTGATTGCTCTGAGGCAAGAAAGAGAACAGCCTGTGCGACTTCCTCCGGTTTTCCCATTCTTCCGAGGCTGGAGGATTTGATGATTCCTGCAACTTTCTCCTTAGGCATCTTGGACACCACTTCCGATTCGATCAAGCCCGGAGCCACTGCATTCACATGGATGTTGAAAGAGCCCAATTCTCGAGCAATGGATTTCGTGAAGCTGATCACCCCTCCTTTGGTTGCCGCATAATTGGCCTGGCCTGGGGTGCCCATCATCCCGCTGATGGACGACATATTGATGATCTTCCCTTTTCTCTGAGGGATCATCTTTCGAATCACGACTCTGCAACAATGGAAAAGACTGGTCAGATTTGTCCTGAGGAGAGATTCCCAGTCCTCATCGCTCATCAGCATGAGGAAGTTATCCCGGACGAGGCCCACATTATTAACTAAAATATCAATCTTCCCGTATTGGGCAAAAGTCTCTTCCACCATCTCTTTTACCTGATCGAACTGTGTGACATCCGCTTTAAACAGACCGAGGCTTAGTCCTCTGGATTTGGCTTCTTTCTTCAGATCTTCTGCGGCATCCACATCCTTTGAGAAATTGGCGACGACCTTTGCCCCCTGCTCGGCAAAGAGGAGGCAGATCGCCTTTCCGATTCCCTTCGTCCCCCCTGTGACAATGGCTACCTGATTTTCCAATAGCATCTTCATCCTCCAACTCACTCCATCCCTCTCCCCGCTTGGGGAGAAGGGAAAATGTAGCGTCGGCATTTATTGCCGCCGAAAATCTTCTAAACCCACCATAGTAACCGCCCCCAGTAAATGGGGGCGCTACAGGTCCTGAATTCCAAACCCCCTCACCCTCCCCTCTCCCCGCCGGGGAGAGGGGAGGGTGAGGGGGTTTGGAATTTGAAATTTGTTCATTGAGATTTATTTGGAATCTGGTGCTTGGCCCTGCACCATATTAGGTACAGGGCTTGGGATTTGGTGCTTCCCTCCGCGCTATGCGCTATGCCAATGGCTTTACTCTCGGTCTTTTCATTCTTCCAACCAGTTCCCACAGGGGTCCTCGAATTCGAAATCTTCGTATTTGTTCTATCAGATTTTGCGTGATGTTGATCTCCAATCCCGGGACGATCCACCGTTTCCTCGCAAGGGCTTTCTCCTGAATGATCTTGCTCAGCCTTCCTCCCAACGCTGGAGAGATATAAAAATGAGGAAAGATGAGATTTGACCCCGGATGAATAACTCCCTGGGAAATGGAGATCTCCTCCAATGCCGTTCCCGGATAGATTCGGATTCCCAACATGGCAATGACCGCCGTGGGATCGAGTTGATCCATCAAATGGAAAGACTCCTCAATCGTCTCTTCATCTTCGCCCGGCCCCCCGAACAGGAGATAGTGGCAGTGATTCACCATCAGCTTTGAACAGATTCTTGACGCTTGGACAATATCCCCCTGGGTGAAAGACTTCCTATAATTCTCAAGCATCCGCGGAGATCCTGAATCCGTCCCGAATTCGATCCCATCACACCCGGCCTCTCTCATCCATTGTAATAGCGTTTCGTTGAGAAAACCCGGATTGACAAAAGTACTCCATTTGACATTGACCTTTCTTCGAACCATCTCACGGCATAAAGCTTCTGCATAAGAAGGCGGGTAATTGAAAATGTCGTCAACGAAGTAGATATAATCCACTCCCTCCTCCACGAGGCGTTGAATTTCCTCTACCACCTCGTCCGTCTTTCTCAACCTGACCTTTTTCCCTTCTAACAAAGGGTAAGTGCAGTAGATACAGGAGAAAGGGCAGCCTCGCTTCGTCTGAATATTTCCCATCCCTCCTTCTTCTAAATAACGGCGTGTTTCGAAAAAACTCCGATCAGGAGTCCGGATGGGAAAGATCCTGGCTCCTTCTACCCAAGGGGGAAAAGGCTTCTCTTTAATCAGGAGGCAGGGGGATGGAGAGACAGGGTCACCTTTTTCGAGACTTCTGACTAATTGCAGGAAGATTTCCTCCCCCTCTCCCACGATCCCAAAATCGACATCTAAATGCTGGAGAAGCTCTTTGGGAGCCAAAGAATATCCCGACCCTCCGATGACTAATCGCGATGAAGTGAATTGACGACAAATCCCGATAACCTCCTCCACTCCTTTGAGATAAGAGAGAGAGGTTGGATAGGTGAGATTATCGAGATTTCTCAGGGAGATTCCGATCAGGTTGGGTTGAAAGCGATGAAGGGTGCTCTTGAGATCATCCGATACCTCTTTAGAAAAGCAGAGGTCGACGATTTCAATCGGATGACCATCCTCTCTTAATACCTTGGCGATGTAAGCCAACCCCAGAGGAAAGACAGGAAAAGGCATCCTCTCACGGTTGACGGAAATGAGGAGAATTTTCATAAGGAAGTTCTTTATCTTTGATCCTTCGAATCACCTCCATCTGAGCACCCCGTAGGACGAAGTTTGACATCAAAAAGTAAAAAAAGTGATGCTTGGGGCCCCGGAACAGGCGTTTTAATATCGACCGAGGGGCGCAGGTATATTTCTGTGCCCAGAGGTATCCCTCTTGGAGTTCCCGGACAGTCATTTTTCTTGGCTTGAAGACCACGTGACTCATGTCATAATGGGACCAGTCACGGTCGAAGATCCTCCCC
>JBAVGF010000171.1:0-37268 GCA_049684675.1 Thermodesulfobacteriota bacterium
GACCCCCAGGTCTTGCGTCAATTGGGCTTCAGCCGACAGAAGGGACGATTCTTGATTGAGTTAGCCCAGAAGGTAACTGAGAAAACCCTGGATCTGGAACGGATAGAACATTTGGACGATGAAGGAGCTCTCGAAGAACTCTATCAACTGCGAGGGGTGGGACGGTGGACGGCTGAATATGTTCTCCTGAGAGGCATGAGGCGGCTCAATGTTTTTCCCGGCGATGACATCGGTGCTCGTAACAAATTGAGACGCTTGCTCAATCTCAGGAAACCCCTCGATTATGAAGGCGTGACTCGCCTTCTCCGCAGATGGAAGCCCTACGGAGGATTTGTCTATCTTCATCTATTGCTCGACGGATTGAGTGAGGAAGGATACCTTTGACGACATGGGCTGTTGCTCCCTCGCCAACCTGCCCTCGTCCAATAACAACGGTATCGCAGGCCTCCAGCACCTGGCGTTTCTTGCCCTTGAAGGACCTATTCAAAATAGCTCCGGCCTATTTCTCAAGCTCCAACTTTAGAGAAAGAAATTTCAACATGTCTTTCAATGTGATGACCCCTACCAAGCGATTTCCCTCAACCACGATCAGACGACCTGACCCCGTCCGAGCCATAAGAGAAAGTGCTTGCATCGCGTCCGCTTGCGGCTCGATGGTGTTTCCCGGTGAACATTTCGTAGCAAGCTCCCCCACCGTTTTTTGGCCCCACTCCTCTCGGGGAATTTCTTTCAGCTCTCTCGTGGTGATGCAACCGACAAGTTTGTCAGAGTCTTTTACAATTGGAAACATCTGGAAGTGGTATTTGTAAACATAATCTTCAACAAGCTGCCGTATCGAAATCGAAGGAGAGACTGTCACCGGGTCGGTCTTCATAAAGCGGCGAACCGGTTCTCCCTCCAACGCCTTCCGTATAAGGATTTGCTGATACGAGGCCCTGGCGGCATTCTGGAGAAACATCCCGATCAAAAACAACCAGATTCCTCCAATAACGTTTCCTGTGAGGAATTGGAAAACACCCAAAAGGATAAACAGGACGCCAAATCCAAACCCTACGGCGGACGAAACTCGGGTTGCCCAGCGAAGGTTTTTCCACAACCCCCACAAGATGGCCCGTAGCGCTCTTCCTCCGTCTAACGGAAAGGCAGGTAAGAGATTGAAGACGGCCAACAGGCCGTTAATGTAAGCGAGATATTGCACAACCCCGTCGACCGATTCAGGCCATCCGCTGCGCAACCCCAGGATGTGGATGCCGTAACAGGCGAGTGCAATGGCGATACTGGAAAGAGGCCCCACGATGGCCATCAAGAATTCGGCCTTAGCGCTTGTGGGTTCTTCACCCATCTCAGAAACGCCGCCAAAAATGAACAGGGTAATCCCTTTCATCGGAATGCCAAACCTTCTGGCAACAAGAGAATGGAAAATCTCGTGGAAGATGATCGAAAGAAAGAGCCCCACGGCTCCGGCCACTCCCATCAACCAATAGGTCTGGACTGAAAGGTTTTTGTAGCGGAATGGAAAAAAACCTATTGCGAGGGACCAGACAATAAGAACCGCGATAATGACCCAACTTAAATCGATCCGGACTTCGAAGCCAAATAGCTTAAATAATTTGATCCGCCTGCCAAACATGGTTCGCCTCCCTGGATGATGCCGCACTCCGATCCTACTCAATTTTCCATTGGAATGAGGGAGATGTAAATAAGAAGAACCTCGTATTTTCTCACTTTAAATCCTGTATTTTGAGATTGGTTTCAAGCAAGGCCTCCAATTTTTCCATTTTTCCGTTTTCGCTTATCAAGGACGGCAACAAAAATTCTTAAAATACATGATTTGTCCTTTCAAAATACAGGGTTTACCCCATTATCTTGTACGCTCGCTGGCTATAAGCTTTTGCTTAGTAACGGGCCGCCGCCGTTGCGAACAAAGAGAACCCCCTTTAGGGCATCGCTGTATGGTGCCGCTATAACCTTATCCGGCTGGGCATTCCGATCAAGAGGATGGATGGAACCGATTCCAAGCGTTAATGTCTTTTCCCCGTGGGAGCCAGGGATTCTGGCCTTGGGAGTTTTTACTCTGATGGCCCTAGTCTTAGTGATCGCTCTCCTTTTGACCTCCAGCTGGCTTGGTGAAAAGAAACCGAATCTTGAAAAGCTGAGGCCTTATGAGTGTGGCATCATCCCTACCGGCACCGCTCGATTTCGATATCCAATCGCCTTTTATCTTATCGCGGCTTTTTTTCTCATCTTTGATGTGGAAGGTGCCTATATTTTTTCATGGGCCATCGCGTTCGATCGTCTTGGATGGTCTGGCTGGTTCCAGATTTCGTTTTTCATCATCATACTACTAATCAGTCTCTTCTATATCTGGAAAAAGGGAGGCCTCGAGTGGGGATCGACAGTCCGGAAAAGCCCGGCACCCTCGGAAACATCATCCTTACGAAGCTCGACACCCTGATCAACTGGAGCCGCCAGTACAGCCTCTGGCCCCTCTTTTTCGGGACATCGTGCTGCTTCATTGAAATGGCAGCGGTTTTTACATCGCGCTTCGATCTTGCGCGGTTCGGAGCTGAGGTTCTGCGTGGTTCTCCCCGTCAGGCCGATGTCATCATCGTTGCAGGAACAGTCTTTAAAAAAATCGCCCCGATTGTTGTGAGGCTTTATGAACAGATGGCGGAGCCGAAATGGGTTATATCCATGGGTTCCTGCTGCAACTGTGGTGGGATGTACGACGTTTACAGTGTGGTGCAGGGTCTGAACCAACTCATTCCCGTGGATGTCTATGTCACGGGCTGTCCTCCGAGACCCGAAGCCCTTGAGCACGCCCTGACCATCTTGCAGCAGAAAATCGTTTCGGAAGAAAGACCGGCTCGGTCTGTTTTACATCTAGGAGGCGGCACCCAGGGAACAACCCGTCCCATCCTAGTTGACGGAGAAACCAAATCAAGAGATACGCGAGGTCCTGGGATGGAAGGGATTCCTATCAGAGGGACGTCGGTCACATCACCTCGATTCTGGGATAGTCGCTCTGATCTGATGTGGACTCCGCTTCCCCGCCGGATCGAATTGCATGAGCGGGACAAATCTCTTGCTCAAATACTGATGGAAAAATTCGGTGATTCAGTCCGGCAGACACCTGGGACGTCGGATATGCTAACCTTGCATGTGTCGGAAAATCGCACCAAGGAAGTCCTGAAGTTTCTCAAGACGGAGGCCTCACCCAAATACCTACGGCTGGATGATTTAACTGCCATCGATGAGTCGGCAAGGCGTGATCAAAAGCCGCTGCCCTACTACGATGGCACTGTAGCCAACGAGGTCGGCCAAAACGGAAAATCCGTTTGCCCTGACAAAGGAATCTATCCGAATTATACCCTGGTTTATCATCTGCTCTCTTTTGATCCTCCGGGTCGTTTACGATTAAAAATCGGATTAACGGGCAAGGATCCGACGGCCCAAACCGTCACTGATATTTGGCCGTCTGCGAACTGGTACGAGCGTGAAGCATATGAGATGTTTGGAATCCGTTTTGAAGGTCATCCCGATTTGCGCCGTCTCATCATGCCCCACGACTGGGAAGGATACCCGCTACGCAAAAGCCATCCCGGCCGGGCTACCGAGATGGCTCCCTACACTCACGCCTCCGCTGTGAAGCATCAACCTCTGGACGCGGGCGCTTTTGTGAAGCGAAGGGAGGGGAATCAAGAACTTCTGGTACTAAACGTGGGTCCCCAGCACATCGGCACCCACGGTCTGATGCGTTTCATCCTCTCCCTTGACGGGGAGAAGATCTCCGACATCAATCTGGACATTGGGTACCATCACAGAGGCGTTGAAAAGATTGGTGAGCATCAATCGTGGCATCAGTTTATTCCTTACACAGACCGTGTGGATTACATGGGGGGCGTGGCCAACAACCTTTCATATCTACAATCTGTGGAAACCTTGGCAGGGATCAAGGTTCCCGAACGTGCCCAGTTTGTCCGGGTAATGCTTAGCGAAATTTTCCGTATCAATAATCACCTCGTCTGGTTCGGTACGTACGCCCATGACGTCGGTGCGATGACGCCGACCTTTTATACCTTCCGCGAGCGTGAGCAGCTCATGGATATTGTCGAACTGATCACTGGCGGCAGACTTCACCCATCCTGGTTTCGCATCGGGGGATTGGCGATGGACCTGCCCGAAGGATGGAAAGAAGCGGTTGACCGCTTTGTCAAAACCCTTCGAGAACGCATCCGAGACTATGAGGCTTTGATCACCAAGAATCCAATCTTCAAAGGTCGAACCCAAGGGGTTGGCATCCTTTCTCTAAAAGATGCCATGGAATGGGGAGTGACAGGTCCCAATCTTAGGGCCTGTGGCTTGGAGTGGGACGTGAGGAAAAAATTCCCCTACTCAGGCTATGAAAATTTTAAATTTGATATCCCGATTGCCACGGGCTGTGATTGTTACGCTCGTTATCTTGTCCGGGTTGAGGAAATACGCCAGAGCTTGAGGATTATTGAACAAGCTGCCAACCAGATGCCGGGCGGAAGGTATGTCACTGATGACTATCGTTATGTGGTCCCCGAAAAGAAAGATACTTTAAAAGATATCGAGAGCCTCATCCATCATTTCATCAATGTGACCCGGGGGCCGAAGATCCCCAAGGGGGAGGCCTACACAACAACAGAAATCTCCCGTGGTGAGCAAGGCTACTATGTAGTTAGTGACGGCCTCAACATGGCCTATCGTATGCGGATAAGGGCCCCTGGGTTTGCGAATGTTCAAGTTATGCCCCTCATGGTAAGGGGAAGACTCATTTCAGACCTGTTAGCTATAATCGGTTCAATTGACTACATCCTGCCGGATATTGACCGGTAAACCAGTTGGAGATTGCGAATTGGAGAATTTAGGAATGCAGAAGTCAGAATTCAGAATAAAAAGATACCTCTCCTCTAATCTGGATTCCGCATCCTGGATTCTGGCTTCTGAATTCTGAATTCTAAGTGGATATGTTGCCCAAAGAGTTACTTGAACCCTTGCAGGAAAGAATAGCAGAGACGGACCATCCCAGGGAACTGGCCGTGGATATCATGCTGGCTTTGCAAAATCACTACGGTTACCTGAGCGATCAAGCCGTCGAAGAAGCTGCTCGGCTCCTCGATATGACCCCCCTTGAGATCGAGGAACTCGCTACCTTCTATGATTTTATTTATCGCGAACCGGTTGGGAGATTCGTCATCCACGCCTGTGATGGGGTCGTCTGCTGGATGAATGGGTATGATTCGGTGTTGAACCATCTCTCTAAAAAACTCGGCATTAAACCCGGAGAAACAACAGAGGATGGATTCTTTACCATACTGCCCACTGCCTGCATTGGTTACTGTGATCTGTCGCCTGCCATGTTGATCAATGGAAGGGCTTACGGTCCTTTAACTCCTAAAAAAATCGATGACATTCTCGATCGGTTGAGATCTGAAGCGCCGCCACCGAGGATGGCAAGGTAAGCCGAATGTATCCACAAGTAATCTTTCAGAATCGTAAACTCAACCGAATTGCCACGATGGATGAATATCGTCAAAGTGGTGGCTATCAGGCCATCACCACCGTCCTGCAGAAATATTCCGCCAAAGAAGTCCAGCAGCTGGTCCTGGATTCAGGGCTTCAGGGACGTGGGGGGGCCGGCTTTCCCGCCGGAAGCAAATGGCAGGGAGTGGCAGACAACGCTCCTTTCCCGAGATATATCATCACCAATATTGATGAAATGGAGCCTGGCACCTTCAAAGATCGCTTCATGGCCCATGTGGATCCTCACATGATCATTGAAGGCACCATCATTGCAGGGTATGCCGTCTCCGCACAAAAAGGGATCATCTTCGTTCGACCTTCCTATGAGAGCAGTGCTCTGATCCTGGAAAGAGAAATAGGAATTGCCAAACAGGCTGGCTACCTTGGCCAGAACATCCTGGGAAGTAGCTTCTCTTTCGATATTGTTGTCCATCGAAGTGGGGGGCGATATATTTGTGGTGAAGGAACTGCCCAAATCAATGCCATTATGGGGACGAGAGCCCATCCTAAGCAGCCCCCTCCCCGCTCGACAGAGAAGGGGCTCTGGGAGCAACCCACTCTCTTAAATAACATAGAAACCCTTGTCAACGTGCCCCATATCATCAGAAATGGACCCGAATGGTTCAAGGGGCTCGCCAAGACAAAGACGGCCGCGGGAACAAAGCTTTACTGTGTGAGTGGAAAGGTCAAAAACCCAGGCTGTTATGAACTACCCATGGGAACGCGTTTAAGCGAAATCCTGGAGGTGCATGGGGGGGGCATGTTGCCAGGATGCGAATTCAAAACCTGCTTGCCAGGCGGAGCATCCACCTACTACCTACCCATGAAATTCCTCGATGCGGAGATGGATTTCGACTCTATGAAAAAGGTCGGCAATCGGCTGGGCACCGGAGCGGTCATTGTCTTCGATCAGAAGACCTGCCTGGTCGCTGCCACTCTTAACTTAATGGATTTTTTCGTTCGGGAATCATGTGGCTGGTGCACTCCCTGTAGAGAAGCGCTGCCATTTATTCGGGACCTGCTCTGGCGTATCGAGGCTGGAGAGGGAAAGGAAGAGTTTATTCCGATACTCCGGCGCATGAGCCAACACACGTGGAAATCCTATTGTGCTTTCGCGCCCGGGGCAACGATGCCTGTGACGAGCCTCCTCGACCATTTCCCTCACGAGGTTCACGAACACATCAGCCAGAAGAGGTGTCCTTTTAAGTCATAAATGACAAATGTCAAAAACCAAATGCCAAAGGAAATCCAAACGTCAAATAGAACCCGGATGTGGAAACGCAGTAGCTGGCAAAATGGAATGGGGAAATACCGAGATTTTGAACTTTGTCATTTGAAATTCATTTGACCTTTGAACTTTGACATTTGACATTTTTTTCAAGAAAAAACTATGCCCAAGTTAAGGATTGACGGTATAGAGATAGAAGTTGATCAGGGGACGAAAGTCATTGAGGCAGCAGCGCGGCTAGGCATCATCATCCCCCGCTTCTGCTACCATGCCGGCCTGGGATCGGTCGGGGCTTGTCGAATGTGTGCCGTAAAGTTTGTGGAAGGCCCTGTCAAAGGAATCCAGATGAGTTGCATGGTGGATGCTTGCGATGGCATGGCGGTATCAACCACCGACGAAGAGGCAGTCGATTTCCGTAAACACGTCGTTGAATGGCTCATGATGAACCATCCCCACGATTGCCCTGTCTGCGATGAAGGCGGGCATTGCTTGCTTCAGGACATGACTGTAGCAGGAGGCCATAGGATCAGGCGCTACCTCGGAAAAAAGCGGACTTATCATGATCAATACCTGGGCGTCTTTGTCCAGCACGAAATGAATCGTTGTATCCACTGCTGGCGATGTCGCCGGTTCTATCAGGAGTTTGCCGGCTATCGGGATCTGGGAGCCATGCAGATTGCTTACCACACCTATTTCGGTCGTTTCCAAGACGGCCCTCTGGAAAGCCCCTTTTCGGGAAACCTCATCGATGTCTGTCCGACAGGCGTCTATACGGATAAGCCCTCCCGCTTTACCGGGCGGCGATGGGATTTTGAGCGCGCCCCTTCTCTCTGTATCCACTGCTCTCTCGGGTGTCACATCATTACCAGTGCCCGTTATCGCGAAATGGTGCGGCTTGAAGCTCGCTTCAGTGAATCGGTGAATGGTTATTTTATCTGTGACCGGGGCCGGTACGGCTTTTACTACACGAGCCACCCCGAAAGGCCACGGCGCGCCAGAATCGGAACGGACGAGGCTTCACTCGACAAAGCCATTCAAACGGCGGCGGAAAAGATTTTTCATATAAATCAGAAAAACGGGCCGAAAGCGACCGCCTGTCTCGGATCGACACGGAGCAGCCTTGAGAACCAGGCCATGCTGATGAGACTCTGCCAGATCCAGGGATTGGATCACCCGACTTATTTTGAAACCCCTGCCATGGCCAACAAGGTCAAGAGAGCAGTGTCGAGACTTGACGAACAGCTGGCTGTCTCAATGCGAGAGCTGGAGAAGGCCGATTTTATCCTGGCTGTTGGCGCAGACCCGATTAATGAGGCGCCGATGCTGGCCCTCGCAATGAGGCAGGCCTCTCGAAAGGGGGCAACCATCGTCGTGATCGACCCTCGACCTGTTTTTCTTCCCTTTGAGTTCGAACATCTGCCGGTGCCACCCGACGATTTAGAACCCTGCCTGGCCGCTCTTATCAAAGGAACCGTGGACCGTTTTGCCGCTGAAAAGATGGGAGAAGAGGCCCTTCGATTTTATGACGCAGTCCCGGATGAGTACCCCGACGCAGCCATCAAAAACCGCTTGGCCAAAATAACGCCAAAGTTAAAACTAAGCTCTTATCCCGTCGTCGTGTGTGGTACAGCCATTGTCCGGGAGACAACTCCTGACGTGGCTGCCGAAAGTTCATTGCTCCTCAGTGCCGCAAAGGATCGAGCTGGACTCTTCTATCTGATGCCTGAAGCCAACGCCTTTGGTGCTGCACTCCTCTCCTCTGAACAAAGCTCCTTGATGGATGTGATCGAGTCCATTGAGAAGGGAACCGTAAAGGCTTTGCTACTGGTCGAGACGGATCCTTTCTGGTCTTTCCCGGATCGTGAAAGGCTGAAGCGGGCGGTTGACAAGCTCGACCTGTTTCTAGTGATGGACTACCTCCCTTCTCCCGCCGTGCAGCTCGCCCATATCTTTTTCCCAACACGAACGCTATTCGAAATGGAGACATCCTTTGTGAATCAGGAAGGTCGGGTTCAGTTTGGAAGGTCTGCCTATCGCGGTGGGATCCCGATTTCCCAGATCAGCGCCGGAGAACATCCGCCCCGTGTGTTCAGGCGTGATATCCCGGGAGGAGAACCAGAGCCAGCCTGGAAGATTCTGGCCAAACTCGCCAATGCCATGTCCTTTCCGGGTCGGCAGATGTTCCCCCTCTCCAGAAGTGAACTCTGGAAGTGGATCACAAAAGAGTATCCCGTCTTTGCTAACGTCCAAATTGCCGATGAACTGCCTGATGACATTCGAGTCAATCTGGGGCAGGGGAGAGAAAAGCCTTTTTCGTCCGGTGGGAGAATCCGATCTGGAAAAGATAGCCAAGGGGATGGCAGATTAGAACTTCTGATGGTGGACTGGACTTTTGGAACAGAAGGGCTTTCTGTCCATTCCAAATTTATCCAGCAGGTTGAAAAGGAGCCATGCCTCTTTATGAACCCGAAAGACGCCTCGCGAATAGGCCTTAAAGACAAAGAAAGAATCACGCTTCCCCTGGATAGGGGGCGATTAGAGGTGGAATTGCGTATCGTTGACAACATGGCTCCCGGCGTCATCGTCATGCCACAACACCGACAACTCGCATGGCAAAAAATTGAGAAGTGGCCGGTGAAAGTCGCTATGGACCAGATAAGAAATGTTTCATGACGGCTACGTGGCCCTTGAATCCTGAGAATTACACAGGATTATCCTCCCCCTTGATGGGGGAGGATCGAGGTGGGGGTGGCCATGTATTACCCCCTCATCCCTACCCTCTCCCACCAGGGGAGAGGGAGTAATCGAGTTAAGGACGGTTATGCTTCTTGAATGGGTTCTGGGATTCCTTTTTCTGATCGTCAAGCTGAGCGTCGTGCTGATCATCCTGCTGACGGTCGCTGCCTACCTGGTCTGGGTCGAACGGAAACTGCTCGGCCGAATGCAGGCCCGGTACGGTCCGAACAGAGCTGGGAAGTTCGGGCTCCTTCAGCCTCTTGCTGATCTCGTTAAATTGGTAACGAAGGAAGACACCGTGCCGGAAGAGGCGAATAAGGGAATCTTTCTCCTTGCCCCGGGTGTGGTCAGCTTAATGGCCTTGCTCATTTTTGCCGTCGTCCCCTTTGGAAGGAATATAGTACTCTGGGGCAGACCGATCCCTCTGGTCATTACAGACCTTAATATCGGGTTACTCTCCATCCTGGCTCTTTCTTCCATCAGTGTTTATGGGATCGCAGTGGGCGGATGGGCCTCCAACTCAAAATATAGCCTTCTTGGAGGAATTCGCGGTGCGGCTCAGATGATCAGCTACGAAATCCCTCTGGGACTCTCTCTTGTCCCGGTGGTCATGCTGGCTCGCTCCTTCAGCCTGGTCGAGATCACGAACGCACAAAGTGCACGCCCTTTCATCCTCGTCCAGCCGGTCTCTTTCATCCTCTTCTTCATCGCTGCCCTCGCTGAGATCAAACGGATTCCCTTCGATCTGCCGGAGGCTGAAAATGAACTGGGAGCAGGCTACCACACCGAATACAGCGGAATGCGCTTCGGTCTCTTCTTCCTGGGTGAATACATCACGATGATCATCCTGGGCTCATTGGTCGCTGTCTTTTTTTTGGGGGGATGGCATGGCCCGCTCCTGCCGCCTATCATCTGGTTTTTTCTAAAGGTTGGAATAATCGTTCTTGCGCTGATCTGGTTTCGCGCAACCTTTCCGCGAATCAGATACGATCAACTCATGAGTATCGGCTGGAAGGTGCTCATCCCGGTTGCACTGTTAAACATTATGATCACGGGTGCGCTGGTCTTAGGAACGTCTTAACATCTTAAAAATCGGAGGCGCTATGAGGGTAGTTAAAAATTTGGCAGAAGGCATCACAGGACTGGCGGTAGGGCTTGCAACCACGCTCAAGATCCTTTTTCGGAAGCCTATCACCGAACAGTATCCGGAATATAAACGGCCCTTGCCCGCAAGATCACGAGCGGTGATCATTCTCACCCGGGATCCGGATGGTGAGGAGCGTTGTGTGGCCTGCTATCTCTGCTCGGCCGTCTGCCCTGTCAGTTGTATCTCGATGCAGTCGGCGGAGCGAGCGGACGGACGCCGCTACCCTCGATGGTTTCGCATCAATTTCGCCCGCTGCATCTACTGAGGACTCTGCGAGGAGGCGTGTCCTACTCTGGCCATCCAATTAACCCCTCATTTTGAAACAAGCCGGCGAGACATCTTAAAACTCGTTTATGAGAAAGAGGATCTGCTCGTCAATCACGGCGGCAAGAACAACGAATACAACTTTTATAAATATGCTGGTGTCACCATGGTCGGAGAGAAAGGAACCCATATTAACGAAGAAAAACCGGTTGATTTGAAGAGCAATCTACCTTGACCCATAGCCTCCCTCCCCCTTTGACGGGGGAGGGTTGGGGTGGGGGTGATTCAGGACTATTTACCCCCCTCCCCTCAATCCCCTCCCGCCAAGGGAGGGGACCTTTTGAAGAAGTTTCGTAATGACTTTATATGCTGCCACCTTTTATTTGCTCGGAATCGTCATCCTTACGGCAACGGGTCTCGCCGTAACCCGGCGCCAGCCGATTCATGCCGTGCTCTATCTGATCGTTGCCTTCTTGGGCACAGCCGCCCTCTTCTTCCTGCTCGGGGCACCGCTCTTAGCCGCTTTCATGGTTATCATCTATGCAGGGGCCATCATGATCGTCGTCCTCTTTATCATCATGCTGTTTCAGGAATCTCCCCGGGAAATCGGAATGTGGTCTGAGTGGGGACCCGGCTTGCTTTTGGGAGTCGTCTTTCTTGCCGTCGCCGTTGCAACGATCTTCAAGGATCCTGGCAGCAGGATCGTTCTCCAAGGCGCCGTCGCCCAGCCCCGCGACTTCGGTCGTTTCCTCTTTGACAGATACTGGCTGGCTGTTGAGATCGTCTCCGTACTGCTCCTCGTTGCCCTGGTGGCTATCCTTCACTTAGGTAAGAGAAGAGATACAGAAGAAACTGAAAAAGGGCCCTCACCCCATCTCTCTCCCCCGGGCGGGGAGGGGAAGGGTGAGGAGGTAAGTTATCACAAGGAGGGGCATTAATGATCGTTCCTCTGGGCCATATCTTCCTTCTCGCGGGTATCGTTTTCTCCATGGGCCTCGTCTGTCTCGTGGCCCGCCGAAATTTGATTATGACCCTCATCGGTGTGGAGGTGATGATGAATGCGGCGGCTATTGCCTTCATCGCGGCAGCCTTGCGCTGGAAGTTGATGGAAGGGCAAGCCTTTGTCCTCTTCATCCTCGCGGTGTCAGCGGCCGAGATCTCCTTGGGCTTAGCGCTGATCGTCAGCGTCTATCGACGAACCGGCTCTATCGATCCGGACCGTTACGACATCTTGAAATGGTAGGCCGAGGTGGACCAACGATGACTTCTTGGCTAAATGATCCGAGTTTGATGGCAGCGATACTGGCCACGTGGCTGCCCTTTATCTCTTTCCTACTCATCATGGTATTCACCAGGAATCATCGCCGTCTCTCGGGCGGGATCGCCGTGGCAGCGGTAGCGGGCTCGGTCGCTGGGGCTATCTTCCTGCTGACGCGGCACGGGGGTCACGGCTTTCCCATCCATTACTCCGCCAGATGGCTCATTGCAGGCGATATCTCGATCCCCTTCGGGTTTCTACTCGACCCGGTGAGCCTGCTCATGCTTCTCCTGGTAGCGGTCATCAGTTTTCTCGTTCAGGTATATTCCCTCGGCTACATGGCCGGCGACCCGGGGTTCTCCCGCTACTACGCCTTTCAGTCCTTGTTCGCATGGGCCATGATGACCTTAACCGTCTCCTCGACCCTGCTCCAGCTTTACGTCTTCTGGGAGTTGGTCGGGCTTTCGTCATATCTGCTCATCGGTTTCTGGTACGAGAGATTCAGCGCCACCCAAGCGGGAAAAAAGGCCTTTGTCATGACCCGTCTGGGTGACGTTGCGTTTTTCATCGGCCTCCTCCTGGTATTACTTCACCTGGGGAACGTGGAGATTTCAGAAATGAACAGTGTCGAGGCAGCGGCCAGAATGGACTCCGGCTTTCTGACCCTGGCGGCACTGCTGATCTTCGGCGGAATCGTCGGCAAAAGCGCCCAGTTTCCGCTCATGACGTGGCTGCCGGACGCCATGGAGGGCCCCACGCCGGTCAGCGCCCTGCTCCACTCGGCCACCATGGTAGCCGCAGGGGTCTACCTGTTCGCTCGCCTCTTTCCCTTCTTGAGCCATTCGGCCGATGCCATGACTGTGTTTCTGGCCATTGGCACCGTCTCCATGCTCCTGGCCTCCACCATGGCCATGGTCAGCCGGGACATCAAACAAGTCTGGGCGTACTCCACCATCAGCCAGCTGGGCTTCATGATCATGGGGCTCGCCGCGGGGAGTCTCTTCGCGGGAAGCTTCCATCTGACCACCCATGCGGGCTTCAAAGCGTTGCTCTTCCTCTGCTCCGGGGTCTGGGTCCACCTGTACGAGACGAACGACGTGTACGAGATCTCCCGGCGCGGCGGCCGACGGTTGAAGACCCCTATGGTGTGCCTGGTCATCGCCGCGGCGGCCCTCTCCGGGCTGCCGCCCCTGTCGGGCTTCTTCAGCAAAGAGGTCATCCTTGCTGCGTTGGCCGGCCTAAGGAACCCCCTCTGGCTGGCAGCCGGACTGCTTGGTGTCTTTCTCACCGCCTACTACACCTTTCGGCTGGTTTTCATCATCCTCTTCCCGCGGGGAGAGGTCCGTCAAGAGCCTGCAAATCATAGTATGGAGGGAAGGGGAGAAACGGGCGCTCTTTACTGGGCCATGGGTTGTCCCCTCGTCGTACTGGCCGGCGTGACCCTGATGCTGGGATTCCTGGAAACGCCGCTCCGCGAGTTCCTCTCAGGGGGCACGGTTGCCCATCAGGATGGAGCCTATGCATGGCTTCCCTACATTAGCGCAGGGCTGGCAGCTTTGGGCGTTGGCATGACCTGGTTTGAGTTCGGCCGGCGCGCTGCTCTTCAAGTCGGTTTCGTCGACCGGATCCCGCCGCTCAGGGAACTCTTTTCCCAACGCTGGTATCTGGACTACGTATACCGGGCCTTTGTGGAAGTGGTCATCGACCGGGTCCTCTCCAGGGCATGCGCCAAGAACGAGGACAGGGTCATCAACGACAGCATCGATGGGTTCTGCGACTTCACATTGGACACCGGTCACTTGTTCTCTTTCCTGCAGTCCGGGAAACTAAGGTACAATCTTATCGTCATGTTCGGTGCCCTGGCCTTGGTGGCACTATACTTTTTGTTGGCGTAGCCGGGGGACTGCCCCCGTGACACGTAGGATTAACGAATGAGTATGCGACTCGCTAGTTTCCCATATCTTTCCGCTATTCTTCTCAGTTGTGTGTTGGGCCTCCTGGTCATCCTGTTCATCCCCCGCGAGCGAGAGGCCTTGGTCAAGGGGGTGAGCCTGGTCTTTTCCGGGATCGCCCTGGCGCTTTCCATCTATGTCTTTTGCGCGTATGACAGGACGCTTGGGGGCCTGCAGTTCGTAGAGAAACTGCTTTGGGTGGAACCGCTGGGAATTCAATACTTCAACGGGGCGGACGGCTTCAACCTTCCCCTGATCCTGCTCACCGGGATTGTGCATTTCACCGGCGTTTTGACCATGTGGGAGCTCCGGGGACGGGTGAAGGAATTCTTCGCCTTTGCCTTCGTGCTCGTGCTTGGTGTCTTCGGCTTCTTCATGAGCATGGATCTCTTCTTTCTCTTTGTCTGGTTCGACGTCTCTCTCTTCCCCATGTATCCGCTCATCGCTATTTGGGGGACGACGCGAAAGGAGTACGGGGCACTCAAGCTCTTTCTTTACCTTCTGGCAGGGAGCGCCCTAATCCTCCCTGGAATCGTGTATGTCGCGGTGGCCTCGGGGTTGCATAGCTTCGACATCATGGCCCTCATGCAGCCAGGGGCCCTGTCGCAAGGGCAGCAGAGGTTCGCATTCATCCTTTTTTATCTCGGTTTCGGGATCCTCGCGGGCGTCTGGCCATTTCATACGTGGTCGCCCGTAGGCCATGCCGCCGCTCCCACTTCTGTGAGCATGATTCACGCCGGTGTCCTGATGAAGGTCGGCGCATTTGGAATTTTGCGGGTGGCGATCTTTCTCTGTCCGATCGGTTGGGAGTACTGGGCACCCGTGATGGCCGTTTTGGCGACCATCGGCATCGTGTATGGAATCTTTGTGGGACTAAGACAGACCGACCTCAAGTATGTGGTTGCCTACTCCAGCGTCTCACACATGGGGATTGTGGGGCTGGGGCTTTCTACGGTTACGGCGGAGGGGCTCAACGGGGCCGTCTTCCAGATGTTTGCTCACGGCATCATGACCGCCCTTCTCTTCTCATCCCTGGGCTACATCTACGACAAGACGCACACCAAGTTGATCCCGGATCTGGGCGGGATGAGCGGGGTTATGCCCGTGGCCTCGGGTTACTTCATCGTCGCGGCACTGGCCGGGATGGGGGTGCCCGGATTCGCCAGTTTCTGGGCGGAGGTAACGGTCTTCATCTCTGCCCTTAAGGTCTACCCCGCACTGGGCGTGTTGGCCATCTGCGCCCTGGTCCTGAGCGCCCTCTACATGCTGCGAGTGGTGCAGAAGACCTTCTACGGTCAACGGAACGAACGCTACGCTCAACTACCAGACGTCTCCTTTGGTCTCGGCCTGCCCAGGATGATTCTGGTCGCGGTGATGGTCCTTTTCGGACTGTTCCCCAGACTGATGCTGGATCTGATTCAAACGGCTGTGATTCCATTCATGGCAGGGGGAGGGCTATCCAGATGAAGTGGCTGACCCTCGGGCCGGAGATTTACTTCCTCGCGGTGGGCGCTGTATTTCTCATCCTCTCCATGATGTGCCCCAACAAGAAGCGTGATTTCTCGGCGGCCTTGTTCCTCGCCGGCCTTGGGGTGGCGGTTACGCTGGCAAGCGTCCGCCTGGAAGGCTCCCTTTTCCACGGAGCTTATCGGGTCGATCTCTTCTCCCAGCTTTTGAAGAGCCTGTTGTCCGTAGGATTCTTCCTCGTGGTCTGCCTCTGCTCAAGCCTGAACGGGATTCACGAAGCGAGACATGCGGAGTTCTATCTTTTCTTGGCAACCTGTACCCTGGGCATGATGCTGTTAGTCAGTAGTCTCGAACTACTGACCCTTTATGTCGCACTCGAGCTGGCCAGTTACTCGCTCTATGCCTTGGTCCCATTGAGAAGAGGCGGCGGCCAGCAGATGGAGGCGGGGATCAAGTATTTTCTTAGTGGGATCGCTACCTCGGCCCTGATGCTTTTCGGCTTAGCCTCCCTCTTCGCGGCGACGCAGACGACCTTGATCAGCGAACTGATTTTGAAGCTGCCCGCATTGCTCAACACCCCCATGGCCTTCATCGGGCTCCTGCTCACCCTGTGCGGCTTCTTCTTTAAGCTGGCCCTCTTTCCATTCCACGTCTGGGCACCCAGCGTTTACCAGGGGGCAGCGAACCAGGTGACGGCCTTTGTGGCCACCGCCACAAAGGCAACGGCCATGGCCATGCTCGTCCGCTTGGTGTCCATGAGCGACGGCAACACATCCTTAACTCATGTGCTCATCGCGCTTGCCATCGTCTCTATGACCTATGGGAACCTGGTCGCCATGGTTCAGAAGGATTTCAAACGCCTGCTGGCTTATTCGGCCATCGCCCATGCAGGCTACTCCCTCATCGGCATCCTCAGCATGAACCCAACCGGCTACGCCGCAGCGCTCTTTTACGCCCTGGCTTACCTCACCATGACTTTCACTTGTTTTCTAGTTATCGTGAAGGTAGCAGCGGACGGCCGCGACGTTGCGATCGTCCAGTTCGCGGGGCTTCACCGCCGCTCGCCGCTCTTGGCCATGGCGCTCATGGTGGGCGTGTTCAGTTTAGGGGGGATTCCACCGACGATTGGATTCACCGGGAAGTTCTTGGTCTTCAACGCGGCGATGGAGAGAGGATACTTTCTATTGGTCCTCATCGCCATGATCAACGTGGTTGTCTCTCTTTACTATTACATCCAGGTGGTGAAGGCGGCTTTCCTCCTCGAGCCGGACGAGGAGCTGCCCTCCATCCACCTCTCTATCCCTGCAACCCTCCTCACTGTGGTGATGGTTGTCGCTATCATTGTAGGGGGCATTTGGCCGAGCTACCTCTTCGAGTTGGCTCGGACCGCCGTGCAAACTCTCCGGTAGAAGGTGGGTAGAGCGTGTTCGCGAGTCCGCCGAGGGATCTATGCAACATTTCAGCCTGAAAGAGGCAAAAAACAACTTCCCTTCTCTTCCAATAGTGGCATATGCTATAATGTCTTTAAAAAATAACAGAAAGGAGGTCAGCATGAGAACAAAAGTATTTTACGGATGTGTATTCTTGCCCTTGCTCCTACTTTTTTTTCTACTTCTTTCTAACGTGGAAGCTGCGAAAAAAGTAGAGTTAATCGGTCGGGAGACACTCAATTTTACCCTGCCATCCACGCAGGACCGGTTGATTAATTATGCCGATGAGTATTATGGAAAGTATCATCTGATCGTCACGTTCTTTCCGGCTGCTTTTACCCCTGTCTGAACGGGCGAAATGGAGGGTCATCAGAGGAACCTTTACCTCTATGACCGCTTCAACGCCCGGGTCGTGGGCGTCAGCCGGGACGATGTCCTAACGTTGAAATATTGGGGGAATAGTTTGGGTATAACCTTCCCTCTCCTTTCGAACATCACTTCTTTTTTAGGTGCCTATTTCTATGTTTCGCCTCAGGGAATGCCGATCTTTGCAAGGCGAACGGTGATTATCGACAAAACTGGAATCATCCGTTACGTCAGGGATGGTTCGCCTGACTTCAAAGACATTCTCCTCTTTCTCAAGAAATTGAACCAGGAAGGAGGAAAACAATGAAAAGAAAAAGCTTGACGTTTATATGTTTTGTGTTGGCGGTGGTCTGGCTTTCCGGATGCGCCACAATGGAAACCTCCAAGAAGGTCCCTTACAGATTGACTCCTCAGGGAATGGTCATCTGGGAAGATGAGTTTGAGTTTAGGCCCCCTCCCCCGGATTGGAAATTACTGCGGGTGGAAACAGGAGAGAATGATATCAATTTTGGGTTTACGAGAACAGACCCCGGACCATTCCCGTCTTTAACGACGTTTGCTTATGATGAGGAGCCTTTCGGCTGTACAGCCGCATCCTTCGAGGGGAGGGAAAGGGAGTTTTTCAAGAGATTCCTTTTTAACGCCATCCTCCAGTTCCAAATCTTGGAGAGAAAACAAGTCCAGGTCGTTGGTGGAGAAGCGCTGGCAGTTTTGGTAGAGGGGAAGGACCCGGTGAAAAAGGAGAAGGTCAGAGCCAAAGTGGTCTTCGGTAAAAGAGGCGGCCGGATCGTAGGCTTCTATATTACCCAATGGAGACCCATGGATGGGTCTTACGATCCATCCGCTTTTGAGATCTTTGACAAATTTGTGTCTTCCTTTAAATTTTTGAAAAAATCGTTTTACGAAACCCTGTAACCCCCTCCCCCACCCTCCCCCTTCAGGGGGAGGGATAGGTGGGGGGTGATAGCGGTCAGGAGTATGCAGAGGAGAAAGCCGGTCAGGGAAGCGATAAGGGTTAGCTGAAAGGTGCCCGTCAAATCTTTTAAGTACCCACCGGAGGTCGTTCCTAAAAACTGCCCGGTGCCGTGGATCAGAGTGACCAAACCATAAACGAAACTCCTTTTTTCACTCACCTGATCTCCAATCGCCGCAGCAATGATGGTGACCGTTCCTAAGAAAGTCCCTCCAAAAAGAAGGGCAGAAAAACCCATGACGAAAGGCTGAAAAAAAAGAAGGGGAAGGAGAACCGAAAGAGAGATGATCGCGTTGTTCCAGAGCAACGCCTTTCGTCTGCCCAAGCGGTCCGAAAGGAATCCCCAGATCAATCCACTCCCCGCACACATCCAGCCAAAAATGGCCCAAATATCCCCTGCCGTTTTCTCTGTAAGTCGAATCTCCTCTACCATATAAGCGACGAAGTAAGTCGCATAGATGTTATAGGCAAATCCGAAGATGAAATAGACGATAAAGATTGCCTTGAGGTTGAGTCCTTTTCCAGCAGAGGGAATGGATTCTTTGTATCCAGCGGGACCGGAAGGAGGAAACGTTGCCTGACTCGGTTTTTCTCTTAATAATATCGCTCCGATCACTGCAACCGAAAAAGTGATCAAGGCCAGAATGAACCAGCACTGTCTCCACGCCTCTTTCCCCAAGTTGAACAGAAGATAGGGAAGCAAGAGACCCGTGACAACAATACCAAGGCCAGTCCCGCCTGTCACAACGCCAAGGGCCCTGCCCAATCTCCGTTCTTCAAACCATGCCATAGGTAGAGTGGTTATGGAAATGTGAGACCCTGCGCCGCCTGCTCCCATGGCAAAGCTGAAGAAAAGAAGAGAGGAGAAACCTGATAAGTTACCGATGAAGAACATGGAGAGGCATCCACACAGGAGGGAGGTGACTACAATCCTTTTTGGACCAAATCGTGTTGCCAACATTCCCCCGATAAGAGAGAAGAGAAGGTATCCCAGCATCATGGCTCCGCTCAAAAGTCCCATCTCGCTATAGTTAAATCCAAGCGACCGTCTCATATTCGGCAGAAGCATGGGATAGGCAAACCGGCCAAACCCCAAGCCCGTCATCTTTACGAGGACTCCCACCCCAACAATCACCCAGCTATAGTGAATTTTTCTCATCGCCTGAAACCTTACCCCCATCCTATTGACGATGTCAACTCTTTTTGGTATGGATAGAAAGGATTCCAGATGAGAGGTGAACGGGATGAAAGTCAACGTCCAGAAATCCATTTTAGAAATCGTGCAGGGCGATATCACCCAACAGGACACCGAGGCCATTGGTAACGCTGCCAATTCTGCATTGGCGGGAGGGGGTGGGGTGGATGGTGCCATCCACGGGGCAGGCGGGCCTTCTATGATGTCCGAGCTGAGAGCAAAGTATAAGGGGTGTCCCACAGGATCGGCTGTGATTACGAGCGGAGGGAATCTCAAGGCCAAATATGTGATCCATGCGGTGGGGCCGAGATATTCAGGATCACCCAAGGATCCTGACCTTTTGTCGGGCGCTTATCGAAGGAGTCTGGAGCTATGCACGCAGAACAAAATATCCTCGGTTGCTTTCCCCTCTATCAGTACAGGAATTTATGGGTACCCCGTGGAGGAGGCGTCAAGGATTGCTTTAAAGACGGTGATGGACTATCTGAAAGACCATCCCGAAATTAAACTCGTTCGATTCGTTCTCTTCGATTCAAAAACTTATGATGTTTATGAAGAGGCTCTAAAGAAATTAGCCAACGTCAAGTGAATTAACTTCGATTCATCAAAATTCACTATTTGATCACAAACATTTACTTTTTCGGTCTTGAAAAAGTGAAGGTCTTACCTTTATCGGAGGAGTTGATAAAACGATCGATTCCCTTTGTTGAAATGAGCGAGATTAACTCATTCGCTTTGGATGTCACGATGACTTTTTCACCAGAGGTGATTGTACCCTTTAGCTCCCCTTTATGGACCATTGCCTTAATCTTCTCAGCATCAAACAGGTTAAACGAGAGCATACCCTTTTCTGAAATTTCGTAACGGCCTATGAAATAGCCCGATCGGTCCTCCTTATCCTCTTTCTTATAAGCCCGAGGTTCTCTTTCCCTCAGGCAAAGAAACCTGTCTTCCTTAACGGCAGCGCTGTAACCTTCGTAAACATCAAGTTTGATCTTATCGGTGCCATCCATCTCTATACAAATGATATCGATCCATCCTGACCGCCGCGGGTAAATATATACCCTCATGGTAGATTTCCCCTCAGTCATCTCCCATTCCCCCAATAAGGCTGAATCCGGCTTCAAATCCTTAGGCGGGGGAATGGGGTTCAGGAATTCGGCGACACATGAGGTGATCAAGAGGATCATTCCACAGCCTATTGCGAGCAGACCTATGCCGGCATGCTTTCTCACTCCACTTCTCCTTTCCCTTTATACAGTTTGGGGAGCTCAAAGAATGCCTTTAGATTCCTCAAGAGATCAACTTCCGCCTTTTCCAAAACGGATCTTTCATCCCAGGATTTTCTTCAGGGTTTCATCGGTTTTCCGACCTCTTGGACCCTCCCCTGGAAGGTAGAGCATCACCCCTTTACCACTCCTTATTGGGATGATTTCGATCTTCCCCGCCGAGACCATCTTGCCGGTAAATTCGATTGGATCCTTGTTGAAATGCTTTCGGAAGGCATCATTGAACCCACTGAACACGCTGTGGATCCCCTTATAAGGCTCCTTTCTTAATTGTTTTATCCCCTCGACGGCAAATTCTTCTTCAGAAAGGGATCGGCTTCCGGACCCCAATATCAATTGGATGATCTCATCCGTTGAAGGTCTCTTCGGAGCCTCTCCGGGAAGAAAAAGCATGGCCCCTCCTTTAAAAGGCCTTGTCTCTACCTTCCCTTCACCCGCCAATCTGGAAGTGACCTCAACCGGGTTTGTGCCGAAATATTTTCTGAAGGCCTCATTAAAACCACTGTAAACGCTGTGAATACCCCGGAACGGTTCTTTCCTCAATTTTTTGATTGCCTGGAGAACAAATTCTTCTTCTGTCAGCTTCTTTTCCTCTTCCATGGGCCACCTCCATTCCCGACGATCCCTTCCCAAGGGGTAAAAAGTGGACCTGCCTGGCTAGCAGGCAGGTGCGAAGGATTAGAAAGTTTTAACCGTATTTTAATCCTCTCCTAATGTTGGTTGTGTATAGTAGTAATCAAGAACAGAAAAAAACTCTTTCCTCCTCATTAACCCTTTTCCCAAAAGAATCCATCGAGCTCAATGAGCTCGGTGGATTTTTTATTAGGCCTTCAAGGCATCCCGAAGTTCCCTGGTGAGAAGCTCTACCGTCCCCCTTGTCCCCCCTGCCAGTTTCTTTCGCCACTCTCCTTCTGTCTCGAACCGGCCTTCTCCAATCCTGTCGCCCCAGGGTCTGATCGCCTCCCGTATGCCGAAATAGTCGAAGGAATCGTTTTTTAGCTCCTTCGACCGCGCCATGACGTCCGGGCACACACGAAGGAAGGCTCGAAGAGCGGATCCGGTTTTGATGCTATATTTTCGCCCTCCCCAGGCCTTTGGGAAGACTGAGAGAATTGCCTTAAAGTAATTCAGAAAAAATCGTCTCCCATTTTGTTCGAAATCCTTAAATCGCTCCTTTCCTCCAAGCTTCTCAACGTTGCTGAAGAGGTCCACCATTTCATCAGCCAGCGAAGCCTGAGAGACCCGGCCTTTCCCGACGCCCAATATTTTGATTTCTCCCTTCAGGGGAGAACTCTCCTCCTCATTGAGTTGACGAATAATATCGTGGGCCAATGCCTGATACCGGTCAGCATAAAGCCTTCGGCCCGCCAATGAAATCAGATGGGAGGGATTGAGTCGTGTATGCTTGGCATTAATCGTGACAAAAAGCTCGACCGTCTGGCGAGGGTCCAGGCTGTCGAAGAGAACGGCGGGGACATCTATCTCCAGATCTTTATCCGTTTGAGCGCTGAGGGCTAACAATCGATGCTGACCGTCCAGACACCTCAGGATTCCGGTTTCTTCCGGAATCTCGAGCATTCCCAGGTTGGAATTCTTCCCGATGGGTGAAAATTTGAGCCGTCTTTCGGTAATCATGATGACGGCTCCCGGGATGGCAGGAAGGTTTCGGGCCTCCTGGCACTCCGAATAATACTGAACCAGTTCACGAATTTTCTTCCGAATCATCGGCCTTTGAAAGGCAGCTTCACTCCTCCCGATCCGTTTTTCCAGCAACTCCCAGTTGATGGCTGAAGTTTTACCGGCTTTCTTTCGCTTTTCCTCTTCCCCAACGGCTGGATAATTTAACACCTCAAATTTAACCAACTTTTGGACGTCCCCGGATGTAAAAGAAGTTTGATAGAAGTCCACTCCAAATTGTCTCACCTTATGGGCTGGGACAGTAATCATGACCAACCACCTCCTCCAATTTTGAGAGTGGAAAGCTGAATGTGGGTAGTGGATTTAGAAGAAAAAAAACCACCCTCTCCTTTCCACCTTCTGCCTTCCAATGTCTTATAGATATCAAACTTTTCATGCCTAAACAAGCGATTTTTATCCACCTTCCTATTTATTTTGGTTGATTTTGGGGTCTCCGTTTGCTAAGTTTAACTTATATCTGCTCTTCCGTTCGAAGCGATCGGATAATTCACCCAAGGGAGGATAGTATGAAAAAGAGATTACTTCTCGCCACGTTGATGATTCTATTCATGGTTGGGGGATGCACGACATTGGCAAAGTCTACGGATACCCCCAGAATGACGAAGGAAGAACTCAAGGCGAAGCTCGGCGACCCTAATTTCATCGTTGTCGACGTCCGCCTCGGCGCGGACTGGACAGGTAGTGACTTGAAAATTAAAGGGGCTGTTCGGGAAGATCCCGAAGCGATTGAATCCTGGGCGACTAAGTATCCGAAGGATAAGACCCTTGTCTTCTACTGCGCCTGAGCCAGTGAAGGCACCAGTGCCCGTGTGGCACAAAAGCTGATGGACATGGGGTATACGAAGGTCTATGCTCTCAAAGGCGGCTGGAAGGAGTGGCAAAAGGCCGGTTACCCGACAGAGAAGAAGTGAGTATTTATTCCTCGCCGAAGGGAAGAAGGAAACTTTTTCAAAATAGAACAGAGAGAACTTTAAGATCAGGCACTATCCCTGCGGCTGGAATTTGAATCAGGAAGAGAACGGAGAGGAGATCAAATGAAAAGGATCTTTTTGGTCTTGATATTTTTCGTGTTTTTCCTAAGCTTGTTTACGTCTGAATCTTTTTCGCAAGAAGTGCGATACAGAAAATTCTCGTCCGAGGAGGTCAAGAAGATGTCCGAACAGCAAGCGATCATCCGCACAAATTTGGGAGATATTACTTTAAAGTTTTTTCCCGAAGTCGCACCCAATCACGTCAACAACTTCATCGAGCTTGCCAAAAAAGGTTTTTACAACGGGACGACTTTCCACAGGGTGGTGCCTAAGTTCGTCATTCAAGGAGGGGATCCCAACTCAAAAAACCCGGACCGTTCAAAACATGGTATGGGAGGCCCGGGCTATCAAGTCAAGGCCGAGTTTAACAAAAAACCCCATCGCCGGGGAACGCTTTCCATGGCCAGGTCTGCCCATCCGGACAGCGCCGGTTCGCAGTTTTTCATCTGCGTGGCGGATATTCCTTCTCTCGACGGGCAATATACGGTGTTTGGTGAGGTGGTGAAGGGGATCGAGGTAGTGGATAAAATTGTATCCCAACCCAGAGATGGCAACGATAATCCAAAGGATAGAATCGAAATGACGGTCGATATCGTCACCGAATAAATGCGATGAAAAAGAGAAAATGATGTTTCCTCAGGATGAATGGGGTCATGATCCCTCCGTTCAAAGTATGCGGCGGGTCTTTTCGTTGATGGAAGAAGCCCAGCAAGAACTATTGAGCCGCTTGAATATCTCCCTTTTCGACCCGAGGCTCCGGCTTAGCCGTGAACAAGCTCTGGAACTTTTCGAGCAGGCCTGGCCTTTGGCCATCAAGCAGGGAATTATTCTGAACGAGAAGGATACCGCACCACTCTATATTCACTGTCTGGCGAGGGCGCTCGGTTCGCTTGGCGTTGAGGTTCCCAACGGGTTACTGCCAGGGGATGAGAAGATCATCCACTTTCTACAAAAGGAATGATCATGATCCGCCTTCGTTTATTTGGTCGCTGCCGTATCTATCACGATCCTGTAAGTCCTGTGCTTCGTGTCCCGGCACAAATCGGATGGGAAGCATGGTTTCGCACGATAGATTTGGTCACTCCTCAAAAGCTGAAGGGTGAGGAACTGCTCCTTCGCACCCGTGGTTGGTGGACAGTGGAGCCAAGAGATGTGGCGGAGGCGGTCAACAAACATGGTCGGTTGGTCGTAGGCGAGGGAGGAGAACTTATGGTGGAGTTTACCGACCAAAAGGATGTTGAGGCACTTTCAACTGCCTTATCAGAACGTTTCGGAGACCAGGTCCTGCTTTCTCCATAATATTTCTACCCCTCTCTTAAGACGAAACAATGATATCATGGATTTCAAGAGGAGGTCTTCTACATGAAGAACAGACCTTACCGAATTCATCATAAGCGACCGCCTCAAAAGACAGGCGACTATCAGTCCATTGATGAGACACTTCAGAAATTGAAGAAAACCGCGCCTCCACAAAGTGAATATCGAGACCGCTCCCTCAAGATCCATGGCTTCATCTGCGCCAAATGCGGGAGGGAGTTCGACGAAAAGACAAGGCATCTCCTGACGGTCCACCACAAAGACGGAAATCACCTGAACAACCCTCCCGACGGATCGAATTGGGAAAACCTATGCGTTTACTGCCACGATGACGAACACACCCGTGAACTGCTTGGAAAGTATCTACGTGAAGGGAATGAATGAGCGGTGAGGTGTTTCTGTTTTGATATTGAACAGTATTCATGGGGAGTTTTACGAGAAAGAAATCGATCTATATTTCGACGCGGTTAATGAGAGTGATTCCAGTATGACAACAGCAGCAGACGCTATCAAAATTATTATCGAAGACCCTCTGTTTCCCATCCTGAAAGAGGATCCGAGCAAAACACATCCCGCCGGGTAAATCAGAGGACCATGTTTCGAGCACGATCCCACCTCCCCAAGATTTAAATTTCTTGTGAAACACCTTATCCCCAACGCGAAGGTAAGTGCGTTTGTCGCTCTTCGGCTTTCTTGTCGAAAAGGCCTCACTTCTTTTTTGAGGAAGGTTTTTCATCGGTGATAAGCCCTCGCTTTTCTCTCCCATCTCCGATGCACCCAGAACCATTGGTCGGGGTATTGACGGATCATTGATTCAAGAGTGTGGTTGAAGAGTTGCGTATTGGCTTCCACATCTTTCTTGATATCACCGGTATGGATCAATGCAAGCGGCTCCTTAATAATGAGACGGTGTTTATGGAACCCATCTCGAACCATAAAAACCGGCAGAACAGGAGCACGGGTCTTCATCGCCAGGACTGCTAAACCAGGGGTCGTCGGTGCCTTTTTTCCAAAGAAGTCAACCCATATGCCCTCGCTTCGCTTCGCTCTCTGATCAATCAAAGTCCCGACCACTCGGTTTTGAGAAAGTGCCTTCATCACTTTTCTGCTCGCGTTTATGGTGGAAATGACTTCGAGGCCTGACGCGTTTCTAATTTTTGTAATGAACTGATCCACCCATTCATTCCTTTTCATGGGTTTCGCAATCACCATGATCGGACTTCCGATCACCTTCGACATCAAACCCATTAATTCCCAATTCCCGAAGTGACTGATGAGAAGAAGTGCCCCTTTCTTCTTCTCGAGAAGCGGCAGTGCCTCCGCCAGTCCTTCTATTTTAACCTTTCTTTTAAATGCTTTCATATCCATCCTGGGAATTCGAAAGAACTCAACGGTCATCATCCCAAGGTTTTGGAAGGTCCTCTTGGCAATTCCCTGGATCTCACTCGCTGATTTTTCCTGACCAAAGGCCGTATGAAGATTTTGAATGGCTACCTTTCGATGTTCTACATCCAGGTAGTAGATCCCCTTCCCCAGCTGCCTCCCCAGCCAGAGCGCGAAATCTTCTGGAAAGAGATTATCAACGAAGCTGAACGCTTTTAGGACCAAGTAGATGAGAAAAGAGGTCATATCTAAATCTCAGGCAACCATATTCAAAATCTTCCCCTCACCCCCTCCCTCTCCCCGGCGGGTAGAGGGGAAAGGTGAGGGGCCGCATTCCGAAATTCGAATTGGTCTACCCCTCTTCTCCTTGATAGGGAAGGGCTTCGTCGATCAACATCACGGGGATATCATCTTTGATAGGATACAGCAGGTGGCAGGCTTTGCAGATTAAGCCATCTCCTTTGCGATTCAAGAAAATATCTCCCTTGCATTTCGGACAAGCCAGAATTTCCAAGAGTTCTTTACTGATAGGCATCTTCATCCTCCTTTTCCTGAGTTCGGTTTAGGCGATTCCTGACGAAGGATCCACTGAGCTGCTCCGAAGAGATCTTCGGCCACATGATCAGGCTTTACCTTCCACTGGTCCCTGAAATATTCCCATTCCCCCTTCCCATATCCGGTGAGGACCAGGATCGCCCTGGCCCCAACTTGATGGGCAAATTCGATATCCACCCCCCGATCCCCGACCATGTAACTCGCCGAAGTGTCAAGATCCAGTTCCTTCACCGCCTCTTCGATCAATCCTGTTGCCGGCTTCCGACATCGGCATTTCTGTCGATAAGGAGGAATCCCGATATCAGGATGATGCGGACAGTAATAGACTCCGTCGAGATGAGCTCCCTCTTTCTTTAGGAGATCCTCCATCTTTTGGTGAATTTCATAAATCAGGGATTCGGGGAAATAACCTCTCGCCACGCCGGACTGATTGGTGATCACCACCGTCTTCCATTCATGTTCGTTCAACAATCGAATCGCCCGACTCACACGGGGAAGAAGATGAAACCGCTCGATGTGGTTCACATATCCCACCTCTTCATTGATGGTCCCGTCCCGATCAAGAAATACTGCCCTGTGTGCCATGATCAAAATACCCCAGAATACCGTGACCGTGTCCCTGCCTACCGGCACGCAGGCGTGTCACCTGTCCGCCGTTTGCCTCCCGATCACCCCATCTCCCTATCTCCGTACTGGGGGTTCAGTAAACCGTTCCAATCGAAAACGCTCGGGTGGGGTGAAACGCAAGAAGGAGCGGTGAACCGCCCAGTCGCCTGCATTGTAATAAAGACATCTCCTTCTATCGATCCACTCTTCGCCCTCCTCCGGAAAATGAGAGTGGCCGAGGATGACGATCTCAAACCCTTCTAAGAACTTCTGATGGGCAAAGGCCCTGAAAGCGGGAGGGGAAGCGGCTTGGACATCGCCGTGGTATTTTTGATTACTCATGAAGCTTAACTCTTGGGCAACCCGTCGAGAGATCGAAGGCCCTGCAACCTGGATAAGACGATACGTCACCCGGTTTTTAAGGATTCTCCGGAAGGTCCGATAAGCCCACTGTCTTGGGTTCGATAAATCGCCATGGGCGATGAAAACTCTCTTCCCTCCCAACCTCTCATCACATCCATCGGAATAGACCTCGACCTCCATTCCTAATTGTTCTAAAAAAAAAGAGCTGAGGAAAAACTCGTGATTCCCCTCAAAATACTTAATTCGGACTCCTTCGCGGTACAGGCTTTGGAGCCTATCGAACACGGGGAGGTAGTCCGCAAACGCAGAAGACTTTTCGGTTGAAAAAAAATTTTTGAAACCGAAGAGGAATTCGAAAAAGTCGCCGAGGATCACCAGATGACCGATCTGGTTTTTCTCTGAATCTAAGAATTCCAGAAATGCCTCCATGGATTCAGGGTCTCGTCCGGTAAAATGGGCATCGGAAACGAAGATCCAATCCTTCTCAGAATGAGCCAATATCAACCCTCACCTTCCAACGCCGCAGTAATTAAACCCTGATCGCTTCATCTGATCCGGATCGTAGACATTTCTCAGATCGATGAAGACCGGGGCTTTCAGCAGTTCTTTGATACGCTGAAGATCCAGACGCCGAAATTGATTCCACTCTGTTGCCAGAACCAGGGCATCGGCTCCACCGGCCACATCATAAGCATCCTTTCCGTATTGGATGTCCGGAAAAATCGCTTTGGCCTCCTCCATGGCTGCCGGATCAAAGGCCTTTACTTTGGCCCCCATGTCCAAAAGCCCCTGAATGATCACCACCGAAGAGGATTCTCGGATGTCATCTGTGTTGGGCTTGAAGGAAAGGCCCAGGATCCCGATGGTCTTCCCTTTAAGATCGCCCACCTTCTCCATGATCTTGCCGATCATCCTCTTTTTTTGTTCCTCATTCGCCTTGATGACCGCGTCGAGAATTCTGAACGAATACCCTCTCTCCTGAGCCATTCTCCAAAGGGCTCGGGTGTCTTTCGGGAAGCAGGAACCCCCATAGCCAGGACCGGGGTGAAGAAATTTTTTCCCGATCCTTCCATCCAGCCCCATGGCCCTTGCCACATGATGGACATCGGCACCCATGACTTCACAGAGGTTGGCAATCTCATTGATAAAGCTCACCTTCGTCGCTAAAAACGCGTTGGCTGCGTATTTGATCATCTCGGCTGTTTCTAAGGAGGTGATGACAAAAGGAGTTTCAATGATGTAAAGCGCGCTGTAAATATCCTTCATGATGGCAACGGCTTGTTCGCTTTCAGCACCGATGGTGACCCGATCCGGCCGCATGAAATCTTCAATCGCCGATCCCTCCCTTTGAAATTCAGGGTTGGAGACGATATCGAAAGGAGTGGGACGCACTTGATGGTCTTTGATCAGTTGTTTTAGCCGGCGGCAGGTCCCCACCGGAACCGTGGATTTCACCACGACCACCTTGAAGCCATCCATGTGCCGGGCGATTTCTCGGGCGACTTCTTCCACAAATTTAAGGTCGGCAGAACCATCCGAATCAGAAGGGGTTCCCACGGCAATGAAGATCACCAGGCTCGATTTCACACCCTCCTCCACGCTCGTCGAAAATGAAAGTCTTCCCTCCCTCATATTCTTCACCACGAGGTCTTCAAGCCCTGGTTCATGGATGGTCACTTTCCCTTGCCGAAGAAGCTCGATCTTCGAGCGATCGTTGTCCACGCAAATCAGATTCATCCCGAATTCCGCCAAACAGGCTCCTGTGACTAATCCCACATAACCTGTGCCGATAATGCAGATATTCATTGCCAATTCCTTCCCTTCTTTTTATCTCCGTTGACGGTCGTCTGGTGGGTCTATCGTCGGATGACAGGTAGTGAGGTAATCCTTCAGAGCTTCAGACCATGGTCGTAAAGTCAATCCGGTCTCCTTTTTCAACTTCTCACAGTTGAGAACTGAATAAGAAGGTCGAACCGCCGGACGACCGAGCTTCTCCGAAGAAATGGGAATCACGCTTACCTTATCCATCCCCGAGAGTTTCAAGATCGTCTGCCCGAAGGTAAACCACGTACAGGAGTCACTATTTGCAACGTGAAAAATCCCTTGGGCGCCAGACTGAATCAGAGTGGACATGGCTTTTGCCACATCGACCGTGTAGGTAGGCGAGCCCGTCTGGTCATTGACGATGGAAAGCACCTTCTTCTCTCTTCCCTGCTGAAGAACGGAGGTCACAAAATTTTTTCCATAACTTCCGTAGAGCCATTGGGTTCGAACGATCAGGGCCCCTTTTGCCAATTCCTGAACGTAACGTTCTCCACGCCATTTCGAGCGACCGTAAACATTCAGAGGATCGGGGGAATCATTCTCCAAATAGGGTTCCCCTTTATTTCCATTAAAGACATAATCGGTGCTCAGGTAGACCATTTTCGCCTGGCTCCTCGAGGCCGCAAGGGCCACAACCCTCGTTCCCTCCGCGTTCACAGCAAAAGCCTTCTTTTCATCCAATTCACACCCATCCACATCGGTGTAGGCGGCGATATGGACCACGATACCTGGTCTGAGTTTTTCAATTTTAGTAGCCGCCTCCTCTCCCCTTTGGATATCGATTTCTTCGACGTCCCATCCGATGACCTCACCATCGGAAAAAGAGGATTGGAGAACCCCCAGCAGATCTCTTCCCAACATTCCTTTGGCACCGACCACCAACAATATTCGTTTCATCTCTCTGTCTAAAATTTGAGTTTATTTAGTTCGTTGGGTTTATTGGGTTTATCGAGCTTAATGGGTTTATTGTGTTCATTGGGTTTATCGGGGTCATCGAGCTTATCTATTTTTCTCAACTCAAGTAACCCAAAGAACTCAAGAAACCCAAGTAACCCAAAACCCTAAGTTCATAATTCCTAAATTCCTCAATTCCTAAATTCACAATTCTTTTTAACGGTCTTTATACATCCTATTGTAATAGTCCAGATACTCACCGGTCTTGATCTTTTTCCACCACTCCCGATGGGTCCGGTACCATTCCACGGTATGGCGGATCCCCTCTTCGAAGGAGACAGAAGGCTTCCAGCCCAGCTCTCGCTCGATCTTGGAGAAGTCAATCGCATAGCGACGATCGTGGCCTGGCCGATCGGTGACAAATCGAATCAGGGAATGAGGTTTTCCCAGCCGATCCAAAATGGTCTTGGCCACAGTCACATTTGGCTTTTCGCTTCGTCCCCCTACGTTATAGACTTCTCCTTCTTTCCCCCGGTGCAACACCACATCCAATGCCCGACAGTGATCTTCGACGTAGATCCAATCCCGCACATTCATCCCATCCCCATAAATGGGTAGCTCCTTATCTTCGAGGGCATTCGAGATCATCAAGGGAATCAGTTTTTCGGGGAATTGGTAAGGTCCATAATTATTTGAACAGCGGGTGATGGTGACAGGAAGCCCATACGTATGATGATAAGCCCTGACCAACATATCCGCCGCCGTTTTACTCGCTGAATAAGGGCTATTGGGCGCCAGAGGAGTTTCCTCAGTGAAAGCCCCGGTTTCGCCGAGGGAACCGTAGACCTCGTCGGTGGAGATATGCAGGAACCGGATCCGCTGTTTATGGAAAACTTTCCGCATCGCTTCGAGAAGAACGAAGGTCCCGAAGACGTTCGTCTTCATAAAGGCACCGGGGTCTTCAATCGACCGGTCTACATGGGATTCAGCGGCGAAGTTAACGATGGTCTCTACCCCTTTGCTGATCAATTCTTCGATACGGGAAGCGTCCGTAATGTCCCCTCTGATGAAATGGTAATGGGGAGAACGAGAGAGATCGGAGAGGTTTTCTATATTTCCGGCGTAGGTCAATTTGTCGACATTGATCAGAGAATAATCCGGGTAGGATTTCAGAATATAACGAATGAAGTTACTGCCGATGAAACCACAACCCCCTGTCACCAAGATCTTCATCATTCACTCCAACCTGAAATAGTCTCATCGTCGGGTGGTCTCATCGTTGTGTAGTCAAAAAATAAAAAGCTATCCGACAACAAGACTAAGAGACGAGTAGACTATGGGAATCTCGAATTATAAATGCTATGCCTCTGCTCTATGCCGGCAGTTGTTAACCATCTTTTCTCGCCCAGTCATAAGGGATATCCTTCCCATGAGGTGGAAGACGGTACTCATCCGGCGCGTCGTGAATGTAGACCTCCGTCGGAACGTTGAGTATGATGGCTTCTTCCTCACTGATGCACTTCCATCCGTGATAGATCCCGTTGGGAACTTGAACCAGCAGAGGGTTGTGGACGCCGATGAAGAATTCATCGATCTCCCCTTTGGTCGGAGAACCTTCTCGAGGATCATACAGCACCAGCTTGATCATCCCTTGGATGGCGCAGATGTTATCGGTTTGCACCTTATGATAATGCCAAGCCTTTACCACGTGGGGATAGGTGGTGGTGATGTAGACTTGACCAAACTTCAGGAATAGGTCATCATCCGCCCTGAGAACCTCCATCACCCTTCCACGGTCATCTGGAATCATCCGCAAAGATTTCGTCCTCACCCCGCGTATCATCGTTCCCTCCCGTCGGAAAACGCTAAGCGCTCAGCCTGCCTTCGCCGAAACGCTTCGTGCAGGCAGGCGGTATGCGCATAGCGTCATTACAGGTTGTTGGCTCCCGTTTCGGCAACCAGTTGGTTGGCTCGAAGCAAAGATTCAAAAGTACCTGCATCGGTCCACCACCCCTCTAAAATATCCCATGTCATGAACCCTTTTTCAATATACCGATTGTTGACATCGGTAATCTCCAATTCCCCCCGGTCAGACGGCTTAAGGGTCCGGATGAGGTTAAAAACCTCTTGATCAAAGAGATAGATTCCAATCACAGCATATCGAGATCTGGGTTTCTTCGGTTTTTCTTCAATTCGGACAATCCGGTCTCCCTTCAGTTCGGCCACTCCAAACCGCTCTGGATCAGAAACCTCCTTTAGCAATATCTTCGCGCCTTCCTTTTGTCTTCTAAAATTTTCTACCGCCCTTCGAATGTTCTTCTCAATGATGTTATCCCCCAGTACCACGCAGATCTTTTCTCCTGAAGCAAAGAACTCTGCCAGCCGGAGGGCTTCCGCTATACCCCCTTCTCCTTCTTGATAAGTGTAGTTTATATGCCTGAGCCCGAATTCCTTTCCATTTCCTAACAGCTTTAAAAAATCTCCGGCATTGTTTCCGCCCGTCACGATCAAGATGTCATCGATCCCCGCGTTGATCAGCGACTGAATCGGGTAATAAATCATCGGTTTGTCGTAGACGGGAAGGAGGTGTTTGTTAGTCACCTTGGTCAATGGATAAAGTCGAGTTCCTAAACCTCCCGCCAAAATAACGCCTTTCATTTCACTCCTCCTGAACCGTTGATCAATAATTCATATAATAAGGCCTTTTCCCCGCCGAACCAATATTCAGAAGATTAAAATAGAAATTGTACTTCAGCTCCCGTTTTAGACTTCCATCAGGAGACCGGTTGGTTTCCTCCAAGACAAAGCCCGCTGACCAGCACTGGGTTTGATATTCTGCACCGAACCTCCAGTAAACCCATAATCCCTCCAAGAGGTTATAGTAATATGAACCGAAAAGGTAGAGAGGGGGGATCGTCTTCACCCTGGCATCGAGATTGATCGCCTTAATCGTACCTCGGGCGATCGAATAGCCCACGGTCACCACATCGCTTCTTCGATCTTTGGCACCCATCGACAGATTGATTAGATCGAAACTTCCTCGATAGGGGTTGAACTCGGTATCCGAATAAGCCCAAGAATAGGGACTAAAATTCCACCACAGTTGTCCTTCGATATTTGAAAAGGAGCGCTTCTTTCCTTCCGTATCTATAAACTGAGGGTTAAACCAAGAAGGATTCCCAAGGCTATAACTTTGAAAAATTTTTAACTTCGCATACTCGACCGCTCCCGTACTGACTCCTATTGTCTCGGGTTTCCCCACCAGGCGCTGGGTGAACCCATAGGTGATCTGATTGGTATAGGGAATTCGGTCTACCTCATCGTAGACGGGGATGTGGCTCTGATTCACCGGGGGACTATACTGATAGCTGATGGCCGGCTCGATGGTATGCATCCATTTTGACACCTTAAAGAGGTCTGAAATCTTCGAAAGGGCTTCGGCCTCATAGACCCGGTAAAACTCAGCAGACATCTGGGCATTCGCCTCGAGGGTTTCCCTCGATTTCCATCCCTCGTATAGGCCGGTTCGATCATTGTAATTCCGGTAAAAGGTCTCTCTGAGTCCGACATCCGACTCGAACTTCAGCACATTAAGGAGCCGAACGGGATAAGAGATTGCGGGAAAGAAATCTCCCCGGTTTGACTGGACACCCCTCTCCCGCCAGAAATCGGTATAGGACGAAGTCATATTGTAGAAGAAAGGAGTGTTGAAAAGGGATTGGGGATGGGCATAAAAACTGATCTGTGGAAGTTTCTGAACCGTGTTCTCATTGTTCCGCTGGGTAAAATTATCAAAAACCTCATTGTTGACCAAGAGGCTAAACTGGTCCCAGTTCTTTCCTCCGAAAATAACCGATCTCAATACATTTAAGCTCGTTGCATCAGTCTCCGCCCTCTGGGCTGTGTCGGGAAGGCCTTCATTTTTATAATCCCGAAGATACTGATGATCGCTCACACGATTGACATTCCCTTTGAGATAAAAATCATAGGGAAGCTTCTGCTCGTGTTGAATGAAGAAGCCATACCGATCTTTATCAAGATTCTGATCATGGATGAAGTAAGCATTCGCTTGTCCCTTTGTCTCTTTAGCGAAGGCATAACGATACTCCAGGCCTTCTTTGAATCCCCTATCCCCCAAGTAATCTACGTAGAAAGTGGCATCCATATTCTTTGCAAAGGCCCAGTAAAAAGCGTTATTAAATTTAAGGCCATACGTGCTCGAATATCCTGCTGAAGGTATGAGAAAACCGGATTGCCTTTCCCGTCTCACAGGAAAAATCCCCCAGGGGAGATAGAGGGCCGGAATATCCTCAAAGTAGAACAGGGGCCCTTTGGCAATCCCCCACCCTCCCAAAGCCATTTCTCTCACTTCTATCTCCTTCACGGTAAATTTCCAGGGGGGGCGTTTCGCGTCGCAGGTCGTGAACGAACCATCTCGTATCCGATAGTGATTTTCTCCTAATTTGTCCACCTCTCCGCCGGTGATATGAAAATTCTGATCCTTTAAATAAAGCCTGGCCTGATGAATTCTCCCCAATCGGGTCTCCAGATTGACCTCCAGGCGTTGACATTCAATCACATCTTCTCCCTCTCTTAATAATACATTTCCCCACGCCGCCAGATCTTTGGTCGCCATATTCAATCGGGCATGATCTGCCTTGAGAGAAAGATCACCTCGGTTCAGCTCCACCTGCCCGTGGCCCTCGTAGGTCTGCGTCTCCCTGTCGTAGGTGAGCTCATCGGCCTCGATGTCCACGGGCCCTTCCGCCTTTGTCACACTCACCTCCCCCACTATTCCATAAATAGGAGGGGGATAAGTGAAGACGAAGAGGACAAAGAAGGAGCTCAGAATGAACCAGCGGTATCTCATGATCCCATCTTGGGATGGAAATAGGCTCTGGCCTCTCCAACGGTATAGAGCGATCCAGTAATACAGAGGAGGTCCCCTTCGCGGGTCAGGGAGAGACCTCTCTCGATCGCCTCTTTCATATCTTCCTCAATCTCTGCTGTTTTCCCGCTCCACCCCAACGCCTTTTTGAGCAAAGAGGGAGGAGCGGCGCGGTCCGTGTGGGGTTTGGTGAGGATGATGGTATCAGCCAGGGGAGCCAGCAGACGAAGCATGGATCGGCTATCCTTGTCCTTCATGATTCCTACGAGAAGGATGAGGTGCCCGTATTGAAATTCCTTCCTCAATGATTCCTTCAGGGCAAGGGCTCCGGCCGGATTGTGGGCGCCGTCAAGGATGACCCTGGGAGAAGCAGAGACCATTTCCAATCTTCCCGGCCAATCCACCTCCCTCAACCCATCGACCATCGCCTCCGTGGAGACCCGATACCCCAGATCATCCAAAACCTCCATCGCACCGAGTGCCGTCGTCGCATTGATCACCTGATGAAATCCCTTGAGATTGAGATGGATACCCCACAACTTTCGATCGAAACCTTCATAATCAAAATCTTCATCTCCTGTCCGGACGGATCGAAACTCTTTCCCAACGCGAAAATAAGGAGATCTTTTTTCCTGACAGATCTTTGAAAAAAGGCGAAGCACCGGAGGCTGCGTGGCGGCGGTGATCAAGGGTTTTCCCTTCTTAATAATGCCCGCCTTCTCTTTGGCAATCTTCAAGATCGTCTTGCCCAAATATTCCTCATGTTCCTTGGCGATATTGGTGATGATGGAGATCAGGGGGTCGACCACGTTGGTGGAATCGAGCCTCCCCCCCAATCCAACCTCTAAAATAGCCAGATCCACCAATTTCTGATTAAAATAATGAAGCGCCATCGCCGTGGTAAAATCGAAAAAGGTGAAGGGAGGGGCGACGCCCGCCGATTCTATTTCCTTTCTCATCCATTGGGTCAGGGCGGCCACCTCTTCTTCCTCGATCTCCTTCCCGTTCACCTTGATCCGCTCGGTAAATCGAACCAGATGAGGAGAAGTGTACAGCCCCACCCGGTAGCCCTCCTTCTGCAGGATCGAACCCATCATCGCCGCGGTGGACCCCTTCCCGTTTGTCCCTCCGACGTGGATGGCCTGAATCTCTTTATGCGGATTTCCAATAGCGTTGAGGATTCTCTCTACCTGAGTCAGTCCAAAGATCATCCCGAACTTTTCGAGACCGTAAAGGTAGTCCAGCGACTTTTGATAGGCATCTTGGCCCACGGATCGGGTCCTCTGTTAGCTCTCCGGGTTTAGCATCCCTAATAAGGAAGCGAGCATGTGTCGGAGATCCTTCCGTTCTACAATCAGGTCAACCATCCCGTGTTCGAGAAGATATTCCGCTCGCTGGAATCCTTCTGGGAGCTCTGCCCGGATCGTCGCCTTAATTACTATGGGTCCTGCAAATCCGATCATCGCCTTTGGCTCTGCAATGATGATATCGCCCAACATAGCGATGCTGGCGGAAACCCCGCCTGTCGTGGGATCAGTCAGCACGGAGATATAGGGAATTCTCGCCTCATGAAGTTTAGCCAAGGCCCCACTGGTTTTGGCCATCTGCATTAAAGAGAGGATCCCCTCCTGCATTCTTGCTCCACCCGAGGCACAGAAGATGATCACACTGGACTTCTTTTCGATGGCCCGCTCAATCAGGCGAGTGATCTTCTCCCCTACCACTGCCCCCAAACTTCCGCCCATAAAATTAAATTCGAAAATGCCGATCATCGCCGGCTGGCCTTCAATCCGCGCCTCCCCACAGATGATGGCATCCTTATGTCCGGTCTTTTCCTGGGATTCCTTGACCCGA
>JBAVGF010000172.1:0-20628 GCA_049684675.1 Thermodesulfobacteriota bacterium
TCTCTTCACTTGCCATTAGTATTTCGCCTTGCGCCACGCTCTATGCCTGCCTGCTGCGGGCAGGCGCTCCGCCTCAAAAGAAAAGGTTCCAATAGGGACGGCTGAGGACCAGCAAAATTCCAGCAGGGACGATGAGGAGAATTCCCTCCTCGCTGTTTTCAATAAGGTGCTTCACCTGCCAGGAGCCTTTTTGATCTGAATAGCGTGTCGTTCGGGGAATATATTCCGGCACCTTCTCGTCGTAATCCTCATATTGGCTTCCAAAACGCTTTTTTAACCGATCTCCCTCCATCCTCTTCTTATAAGGGATATAATGGAAACAGAACATATATAAAGCTAACGCCATAAAATAAATATTATCCGCCATGAGACAAAATCCTGACGTAATGAAAATCGAGCCGATGTAAAGCGGATTTTTCACATAAGCATAGGGGCCGGTAACGGTTAAGACCTCGTTCTTCTGAAGATGGCCGGCGGCCCAGAGCCGAATCCCCTCTCCCAAGAAGATCAGGGTCATCCCAATGACGATCCCTGGTAACTGGGGTTTTGCAAAGATCACCAATAAAAAGGCTCCGATAAAAAGAGGAATCCTTCGGATCTTCCTTAACCGAGACGTCTTTTTGTTGTCCATAACATCCTCTCTTCTTCACTAAGCCCCATGAGGAGAAACCTCATCGGTTAGAAATTACGACAAAATCATCTCCCCCCACTCCGCGTCGAGCGATCAATTGGACCTCCGGCCTGCCTCCCCTGAGCTGAAATCTTAAAAAATCCCTCGATCTAAGCAGACAGAAAACTCTTTCCGAAGAGCTTAAAAAATTGAAAAGGTCCTCTTGCTCGCTTAACACCGGGATGGGAACAATTCCTGTATAAAAATTAAAAGGACCCGGTTCAAAATCCCCATAGATGGCTAATTTCTCCCCGGGTTGAATTCGTGATGTAATCTCCTGACAAATGAAGCGGGCTGACTTGTAAGGGTTCACAAGGGGAAACGCCACCCTCAACGTATAGAAGAACCCTCCGGCCATCATCGTGACGATGACGAAAAAAACGATCCCATGCCGTTTGAAGCGATACGAAACAAATAGGGCAAGACTTGCTCCAACCAAAAGAAAAGCTGCGGGAAGGCTATAAGGAAAGTACGCGGGAAACCTTGCCGAAATCACCCACGGGGCGGCAACACCCCCGACGAGGGTCAATGCTATCAACCCATAGAGCGGAATAGAAATCCACTCACGCCTGAAACGCTCCATCGACGCAAAAACCATATCCTCCCAAAACTTCCCCACCATCAGGGCAGCAGCCGGGTAGAGAGGCAAAAGGTAGAGGCCCCTCTTCCCCTTGGAAATTGAAAAGAACAGAAAGATGATAGCAAACCATGCAAAGAGAAAAAGAAACTCCCTTCTCTTCCCAATAACTTCCCTCGAAAAGCCATAGACAATCGCTCCAGGCAGAAAGATGAACCAGGGTAGAAATTCAAGGGGAAAGTGGTAGAGATAGTAATAAAACGGGCGGACATGGGTCCACCCTTTCGCATAGGCATCCACGGTGTGCCTGAAGAGAGTTTCTCGAAGATAGACATTCCCCCCTCTGGTTACGGCAGGAAAATACCAGGCGAGAACAACGATCATAAAGAGAAGCATTCCCGGGAGGAGCTTCATCCGCCTGATTCCTCTCCAGTCCTTTTGAATAATCAGATAGATTAAACTGACCAAAAGAGGGAGGATGAAACCAACCGGTCCCTTGGCTAATGTCGCTAATCCCATACTGACGTAAAAGCCATAAATAGACAGACCTTTCAGGCTTCTCGGACGAACTCCTTCCTCCCGACCATACCAATACCATTCGAGAAAACAGAATAACGATGCCGTGGTAAAGAAAGTGAGCGTCACATCAATATTTCCCCGCGTGGAAAGATAGGCAAATTCAAAAACCGTCGCCAGGATGAGTCCGGAGAGAAATCCCGTGCGTGAGGAATAGAGCTTCTTCCCGATGAAAAAAGTGAGCAGCACGGTCAAGGTCCCGAAGAGGGCAGAAGGGAACCTCGCTGAAAATGGGGAGAACCCTTGCCAGAGGAAGGATGAAATGGCAATGGCCCAGAAAAAGAGAGGGGGCTTATCGGTGTAGAGATGCCCGTTTCGATGCATGAGAACCCAATCCCCCCGATTCACCATCTCTCTTGAAACCTCAGCGTAACGGGGCTCATCAGGGCTCCACAGATCCCATTGACCGAGGTTGACAAAATAAATGACAAGGCAGAGCCCCAGGAGAAGGGCGATCTGGCCCCATGGCCGAGCTCCAATTTCCGAAAGTCGTTGATCCATTCTCTTCATCCCGACCTTTCTGTAACCACCCCCTGAGGGGAGACGTAGACCAACCCTCGCCGACGACTTTCATTCACCAATCCATGAAGAAAGGCCTTCTCGTCTTTTACGATGGGATTGAGACTGAGATATTCTCTAAAAAATCTGAAGCGATCAACCCTTGTCATGACTCGAGGGGTGGACGTGTTGAGCTGGAGAAAATTTCTGAACAATTTTTTCCGGTTCACCTTCTCGTCCATCCTGACATCCTCGAAATCGAGGAGATGAAAATCCCATGCTTCTCCTTTCTCGGACACAAGAATATTACACGTTTTCATATCTTGATGGTATACACCCATTCTATGAAGACCATCAAGCCAGCGGGCAAAGGTCTTAATAAAGAGCCTCTTTCTCTTTAAACCTTCAAACCCCTTTAAAACATATCGATCCATCTCCAAATCGTTGGCCAGTGCCTCCATAAATAGAAAACTCTCCCTCAATCCCATCCAGTCTTTTCTCTCCACCAGGGCCAGAGGTTTAAGGGTCGGAATGCCTCTCGCTCGCAGGCCATTGGCCGCCGTCCAGGCCTTGACCCCTTTTGAACGACGAAAATATTCTTTCACCCGCCCCCAGAAATGAGGGTAGCAGAATTGTTTCAAACCTAACCGTTCCCCTTCGTCACTCATGATAGAAACGAGCACTTCTGGAGAATATTTTACCAGTGCAGACGACCTTTCCCTCACCAGTGTCCGGTGTTCTTCCATCACCCTCTTCAAACGATTCAGGGGAAAATCCTTTCGATGAAAATAACAGATTTCCCTCTCCTTTTGAACCGTAAACTCGGTGCTTTCCTTCAGACACCGCTTCGTTCTGCTCCGCCACTGCCTCTTCTGGAGGCGATCCATAGAGGGATAAATCCTCTCGAATAAGATCTCTCTTTTCTTAGGCCCGTCGGAGATCCCATCGAAATACTGATCCAGGAATCGGAGTTGCTCTCTTTCTCCCCATATCGTCCTTAAAGAATGGAAGAGGTGCGCAAGATTCCATAACCTCTGATTCAAGGAGAGGGATTCCACGATTTTCGTACGATGTAAGTCCGTGAGGAACAAGGAGTCCCCATCCCACAAAAAGTTTCCCCCATGAAGATCTTGATGAAATAATCCCGCATCTTGAAACGTCCTCACGGTCGTCGCCAATTCCATAATCGAACGAGGTTCTTTTGCTTTCGGGACCTCCTCGATGAAAGAAATCCCCGTTCCAGTGGCCTCCGAGAGGTAATAGCTCTCCCTGACCAAACCGCTCCGGATTCTCTCCATCCAGCCCAAGGGTTTAGGGATGTTGAGGTTCCTCCTTTCCAGTCGGGAAGCGATGAGAAATTCCCTCTGCCCTTTGGAAGGAAGGGCAAGATATTTCAAGTACTCCGGCCAGCCCTTTGCCTTATCCCTCTTTAAAAAAATCCTCATCCCATTCGGAAGGGTGAAAATAGCCGCCCACCTCCAGGTCGACTCCTTGATCACCTCCCCTCCCATCTCACGAACGGAAGAGATAGGATCGTCGAAAAAGCCGACGGGAACGTGATCCAACACTTCTCCTCTCACCCAACCCTTCATCTCACCCTTAGATATTCTTTTAAGAATCGGCGTCGCCATCTGTCCTGTTAGAAAACCCTGCTTTCAAGAGCAGGAAGGAGCTTTATTCAGTATTGATGCTCTCGGAAAAAAAGTCTGGAAAAAGGCCCGTTCTGTCATTCCTGCCTAAGGAGGAATCCAGTCTTCTTAGGTACTTAAAATTTCCCTGGATTCCCGTTTTCACGGGAATGACAAACTCTCCCGAATTCATTCACGTTTAGACACCTCTCAGATAAAGCACAAATCAAAGCTCCCGTCATTTCTAACGGGGTTCACTTTCGCTTTCCCAGCTTGATCATCTCCTGATAAAATCCCTCAACGGCCTCCACTTGCCGATCCAACCGGAAATCCTGATGGGCCTTCCGATAAGCCGCCTTTCCCAAGGCCTCTCTCATCTCTGGATTATGAAGCAGTCGAAGGGCCGCATGGGCTAAGTCTTCCGGGGTATCGTTCACTACCAGACCTGAAATGCCGTCTTCCACCAACTCTGGGAGCATCCCGCGGTTGGCCACGATGACCGGTTTGCCCATGGCCATGGCCTCTCTCAAGGCTCTGGCTGTTCCGTCGGACCCCGCCATTAAGAAGACGAAGATATCCATGGAGGCCAAGGTGTCGAGGTAGTCATTTGTCCGGTACCCCGCGAGGACCACCCACTTTTCAACGCCGAGCTGTTTCATGGGTTGGATGACGCTTTGCTCCATCTGACTCGACCGGCCAACTAAGAGAACCTTCGCGTTTGGGAATTCTCCGACAATCTTTTTCACCGCCTCCAAAAAGACGGCCGTCCTTCTGTATTTTTGGAATCGGGCGATCATACCGATGATGACATCCTCCGATCCGATTCCAAAAAGGGTCCTCATCTCCTTAAATTTCCTCTTTGGGTCATACCGATTGAGATCCAGGGCCGGCAAGATCTTCTGGATTCTGTTAAGAGGGAGCTCGAAATGTTCTGCGTCCTCTCTTCGCGCTTTTTCAGAAAAGGTGATCATGCCGTCCGTGAAGTGAGAGATGAGAAAGCGATTCCCCAAACTGGGCTTCAAAGGGTCTCGCTTATGGTCCGTGCGAATGACGATGACAGGATGACCTGACCTCCTCGCAGCGATTCCGCCTAAGAGATGGCCGTGGGAGTGATGGACATTGAGAATATCGAATTTTTCCTGACGAAGATAGCGGGTGAGGGCTGAAATGTCACGCAGATGGGTCGGCAGAAAAGAGGGATGATAAACCTTCACCGAATGGTCCAGTTGAAATCGATCCGTGGCTTTCACTCCTGCCTGGAGGACCCTTTTTTCAATACTATCCTCAACCGGAAGAGGAGGTTTTCGATAGGCAAAGGTGACATCATGCCCCCGCTTCTCCAATCCCTTGCAGAGGTTCACGGTTGGATCAGCAGGGCCTGTCCACTTCCAGTTGCTGAAAAGATGGAGGATCTTCATTCGAATTACAGCCCACCCAAGTATTCAAGTTGCCGAAGGCCCGGGACTAAAGGAAGAAGTTGTCATTCTCAACTTTTTCAAGGTCATGGACGTCTTTTTTGGAATGGATGAACTCATCTAACCACCAGTTGGTCCGATTGTAAAAGCATCCGATATCTTTACATTCCTTTCTGGCATCAAAGGTCAGGATCGATTTGGCCGCCCACCTGACACTTTCCCTGAATTTTGTCTCCGACAGGTATCCATCCGGCTTTCCAACCCTGGCCGCTTCCACGCCTCGAAATGCAGGACAGTGAAAAATTCCGAAGGGCGTGACCACGGTTCTGAAAAATTGCATGTGGCATCTCCCAGGCTGTCTCTTGATCTGGTCGGTCTCCCGATTCAACATGGCCTTCAAGTTCGAGCTTTCAAGAATCTTGATTTGATCCCCTGCCACATGCCTTGCTTCTTGAAGATGGATCTTGATCTGATCGATAATCTCTTCTTCTTTCGTTTTCACGACGTTTTTCAGCAATGTCTCCCTCTGAGACTCATTCCATCGGACCAGACAGGGTTTAAACGAAACATAATCAAATGAGAATTCCCTGGCCAGTTCTACCGATCTTGTCATCTCGTCCAGATTGGCACGGAGTTTCTTTCCGTTGATCTCCACACCCTCCCAGACGACCACAAACGAATATCCGAGCGAAACCAGGGGATTCCTCTTTTTCATCTTTTTTGCTTTCTCCAATATCCCCCCCAGCGTCACCTGCGTCTTGGGCACGTGCAGCGCCTTAAAAACCTCTTCCCCTGCCGCGTCCACGGAAATCCTGATCCAATCTTTCTCCTCGAGCTCTTCGACAACCGCCTCAACTCTTTCGAGTTGTGACCCATTGGTCACGATCCCAACCTGTAATCGTTCGCTTTTGATATAACGGACGATCTCTCCAAAATCTCTGTGAAGCGTGGGCTCCCCCCCTCCGATCAAGATGACGGAGAGAAGGCCGTGGGAATGGAGTGTGTGGATCGTCTTTTCAACTTCCTCCCGGGTCAGGGCCTTTCCGGCATTGATCAGCTTCGAATCGACACAAAAAGGGCATGAGAAATTGCAGGCAGAGGTCAGGTCTAAATTGATGGAGATCGGGCTGAAAATCGGCAGTCCTCTATCGGAAGCATCGATCTCGCAATCTCTTTGCCATTGAATATAGTCTTTCAGCCTTTGAAGGGTGGCATCCTGTCTCAATTTGGAGCCGAAGTCATGCTCTCTTTCTTTCAACTTTTCCATGGTGCTCCCTTTTCAAATTCAACAAAGCCGTCATAAACCGCCTTCAGCAGTAACATATTATGGAGAATATGCGGGGCCCCGACGAAGGGCTCGGCTCCCTTTTCAAGGGCCTCCATAAAATTTTTCACCGAGAGCTCAAGGGGGTCCGCAATCCTCAATTTCTTATTTCCGTAATTAAAATACATCTCATAATTTTTTAAATCCAAACTTCGAAACACAATTCTGTCATTGAATCCGTAAGAAAACTCACGGGGTTGAGTCTTTTGGTGTACTAACCTTATTAACACATCACAGGCACGGGTTCCAAACAGATAGGTAAATCGGATGCTCATTTCCTCTTCCCCACTCGATTTAAAATTCAAATCTTGTATCCTTCCGGATCCTAATCGGCAGTAAAGAACACTTAGGGGATGAGGAACGGATTCCGGGATCATCACTCTTCCCGGAGAGAAAGGCGACAGCCGCATAAAAAAATTCGTGGTTTCCTTAACCTTGATCTCTCCGCAGATTTCTTCATAATAGTCTATAGAAAAAGGCCATTGAGAATTCATAGCAATGATTAATTTTTTTCCCCGGGCCTTCTCGCAAATATCTTCAGCCCTTTCTTGAATATCCGTGTGATCGCCCCAGAGGAAGGGTTTTTCGCAGAAAATATGGAGTCCGGAGTCCAGAGATTTTAAAAGATATTCATAATGGGTTGAAGAAGGGGAAGCAATCGCCACCACATCGGGCTTTTCGCCTCTCATCATTTCATCGAAGGTGGTATAGGGATGGGCCTCTATTCCATATTTCCGAAGAGCGGAAGAGGCCCGGAGGCCTGTTTTTTCCGTCGTCCCCAGCACAGAGGTTACTCTTGCCCCATGCTTATGGAAATACTTTCCTATATACTCGCCGATACCATTTCTTGTTCTCCCCGCCCCTATAATGGATACGTTCAGTGGAATGAAGCTCCTCGCCCGCAGAGCGGGGCTTCCCGGTATTGTAGTATCATTCGTGTTGTGCCCCTTAACCCCGCTTGCCAGGCGGGGCTTGCGGGGCACGTTCCGGCCAAAAGCCCTCACATTTCCTCTGCTTAGCTAAGAATTATTCGTATTCTAACACAGTTAATGCTGTGGGTAAAATATCAATGGCCCGGACCTAAGCATCTCCTTTCCGTAACAACCATGTTTTTTGTGGGGTACCTCCCCTTAACCCCCCTCTATTCCCCCCTTGAGTTAAGGGGGGATGAAGGGGGGTTATTAGCAATCAAAACCACATCATCTTTTCTTACCCGGCGCCGTGCGATCAATTGGACCTTCGGTTCCCCTCCTCCGCCGAATAATTGAGAATAATCACTAAATTCGAGAATACAGAATACTCTGTCTGAAGATCGCACCAAATCAAGAAACGCTTCTCTATTGTGAAATTTGATTATGGGCACCACCCCCGTATAATAATTATAAGGATCGTTTCCAAGCCCGCCATAAATCGCTAATTTGTCACCCGGCTGAATCCGCGATGTGATTTCTTTCGAAATGAACCGGGCCGACATCTGCGGATTGGCAAGGGGGAAGATAACGCCAAATGTATAAAAATATCCGGCCACCATCATCCCGATGAGGAGGAACAGGATGGCCCTGTAATTTTTTAAGCGAAGGAAGACCCACATGGCCAGGCTGCACCCGACCAAGAGGAGAGCAATAGGAAAACTATAAGGCAGGTAAGGGGACAACTTTATGGAGACCACCCATGGAGCTGCAACCCCCGCTATCAAACCGAACCCGATCAACCCATAGAGAGGAAAAAAAATCCATCCCCGCTTGAACGGACCCAGCGGGCCCGAGACGAAATCATTCCAGAACTTCCCGACCATAAGAGATGCAGCCGGATAAAGAGGCAAAAGGTAAAGGGCCCTTTTTGATCTGGATAGGGAAAAAAATGCGAAGATGACGAGACACCACACCGAAAGAAAAAGGAATTCTTTTCGCTTTCCGATCGTCGTTTTGGAACAGCCGTAAACAATGGCCGCGGGCAAACAGAGAGTCCAGGGCATAAAGCTCATCGGGAAATTATAAAAATAGTAATAGATCGGGTGAGGATGGGTCCATCCCGTCGAATACGCCTCGGCAGTATGCCTGAAAAGATTTTCCTCGACATAAGCCCTCCCTCCCAGAGAGACGGCGGGGAGATACCACGCCAGGACAATGGCCAGAAATAAAGGAATCCCCGGAAGCAGCTTCATCCTTTTCATCTCTCCATAATCTTTTCGAGTGAAGAGATAGATCAGGCTCGCCAAAAGGGGAAGGACCAATCCAATCGGCCCTTTGGCTAGGGTGGCCAAGGCCATGCTGATATAAAATCCAAAAATGAAAAAGTTCCGGATCGTCCGGTTCTGACGGATCCCTTCCTCCCTGCCCTCTTTGTACCAGAGAAAGAAGCAAAGAAAGGAAGCGGTGGTAAAAAAGGTCAGGGTGACATCAATATTGGCCCGATTGGAGAGGTAGGCGAAATGAAGGCTTGTCGCCAGGATGAGGCCGGAGAAGAATCCCGTCCGGGATGAATAAAGTCTTTCACCCAGGAGGAAAGTGAGGAGAACGGTAAGCGTCCCGAAGACGGCGGAGGGAAATCTCGCGGAAAAAGAGGTGAAGCCTTGCCACAAGTAGGAGGAAAGAGCAATCAGCCAGAAAAAGAGGGGAGGCTTGTCCCCATAGACGCCCCCGTTAAGATGCATGAGAATCCAATCGTCCCGGTCCACCATCTCCCTGGCAATTTGCGCATAACGGGGCTCATCCGGGTTCCAGAGGTCCCATCGGCCCAGATTAACAAAGTAAAGGATGAAACAGATCCCGATAAGAAGAAGTATTCGAACCCATTTGGGAGGAGCGTTGATGAAAAAAGGCCGTCTCGTGGGAAGAAAGTCCTTTCTTTATTTTATGCACGGCGATATTAATCGCAGCAAAGGAAGTCATTCCTGCGAAAGCAGGAATCCAGAAAAACGCTGGATTCCGGGCCAAGCCCGGAATGACAAACCAAACAGGCTGATGTCGTCACGTCTAATGGGGCTGATCAGATTCTTTCCTCGATTTCATAATGGATATGGCGGCTCTTCATCCATTTCACCGCCAGAAGATCGACGAAGGCACGCCACATCCGGTTCCAAGTGGTATATTTCGAAACGCCAAATTTTCTGGGGTGGTGGGCAATGGGGATCTCAATCACCCGGTAACCCTCCATCTTCACCAGGGTGGGGATGAAGCGGTGCATCCCCTTATAAAGTTTGATATCCCGAAGACATTCCCTCTTATAAGCTCGGAAGGTACAGCCGCTGTCCTGGATCTCCTCTCCGCTCAAGCTGTTCCTGATTCGATTCGCAATCCTTGAAGTGATCCGTTTGACCCAAGAATCTTCTCTCTTTTGACGCCATCCCGTGACCATGTCATACTCTTTCAGATAGTCCAACATCCTTGGGATATCCTTGGGGTCATTCTGAAGATCAGCATCGATAGTGATGACAATTCCTCCCCGCGCCTCCTTGATTCCCGCTGCGCCTGCCGCCGTCTCGCCGCAGTTCTTCTTAAATCCGAGGATGCGTATTTGGGGAAATTGCAGGGCCATCTCTTTGAGGAGGCGACGGCTGTGATCCTGGCTGCCGTCATCGACAAAGATCATCTCGTAGGTTTTCCCCAAGGGTCCCAGTACCTCTGCGATTTGAGGAATCAGAACCGGAAGATTCTCCTCTTCATTATAGACTGGCACGACCACAGAAATATCGATCGGATGGTTCTCTCTCAAGAGACGATCCATATTCGACCCTTATTTTTTTTGATGAAAGAACTCCCTGATGCTGGCGCAGACAAAATCCACCTTCTCTTTTTCAAGTTCCGGGTAGATGGGAAGGGAGAGTATCTTTTGCACCACCTCTTCTGTCATTTCCAGTTTGGGCTGCTGGCCGAGGGCATTCCGGACGGCTGGCTGTTGATGGTTGGGAATGGGATAATGGATCCCCGATTGAACCCCTTTCTCCTTTAAGAAATCAGCCAACTTCTCCCGTTGGGGAGTCTGGATCACATAAAGATGATAGACCGCCTCGGCCCAATCCTTGGCTCGAGGGGTCACCACAGGAATTCCCTTTAATCCATCGTTGTACCATCCCGCGATGCGCCGTCTTGATTCATTAAACCAGTCCAGCTTTCGAAGTTGGAGGCGACCCACTGCTCCCTGGATTTCATTGAACCTCAAATTATATCCCACCAGCTCATGCTCATATTTTTCTTTTCGGCCGTGATCTCTCAGCATCCGACAGGTCTTGGCCATCCCATCATCTGAGGTGACAAGAATTCCACCGTCCCCAAAAACCGTCAGGTTCTTCGAAGGATAGAAGGAGAAACAACCTCCCACTCCCATGGACCCTACTCTTGCTCCTTGAAACCTGGCGCCATGGGCTTGACAACAGTCCTCTAAAATAAAAAGCCCATAACGCTTTGCCAAATCACGAAGGGAATCCATCTGGGCAGGGTGACCGTAAAGATGCACGGGGATCATCCCCTTGATCTCCCTGACCCCCGGTATCCGGCTCTTATTTTTTAAAACCGATTCGATATGCTTGGGGTCTACCGTAAACGTATCATCAATATCGATGAAAATCGGTCTGGCTCCAACGTGAAACACGGGTTCAATGGTCGGGAAAGCCGTGAGAGAAGGAACCAGGATACCATCGCCCTCCTTAACCCCTAAGGCCTTGAGACACAAGAAGATGGCGGAGGTCCCCGAGGAGGTGAGGACGGCGTGTTTCACCCCGATGAACTGGGCAAACTCTTTTTCAAAATCTTTGCATTGGTTCCCCAGAATATATTGCCCGGAGTCAATCACTTCTAAGACGCGATCTTTCATTTCTTTATCCACGTAGGGTTTAGAAAGAGGCACCTTCATCTTAACTCCTTTCCCCGAATGGGAAGCTCCCCGCCCACAGGCCGGGGCTTCCCGGCATTGTAATATCGTTCATATTGTGCCCCTTAACCCCGCCTGCAAGGCGGGGCTTGCGGGGCACGGTCCGGTCAGATTTTTTCCCATTCAATCTCCAATCTCTTGCCGCTCCGAGAGGATTCGTAGCAGACCTCGACGATTTTTAATGCCTCAAACCCAGCCTGGCCATCCGCCAAGGGCTTGGACCGATTCCTCATCGAATCAAGAAAGGCTTTCAATTCTATCGTCAGGGGCTCTTCCGGCTGGATGGAAATGTTCTGGCCCTCCCCCTCTATGGCAACACATTTCCCCCCCTGCCTCTCATGTCGGTTCTCACAGAAGAGAAGAGAATTTTTTTGGAAGTCGCAGTAGAGACTCGCTCGATCCCCGACAATGGCGATATCCCTTCTTTTTTCAGGCGGCATATAACCCGCTTCAATAAAAACAATCTTCCCATGATAGTCTAAAATGGAGACAGAGGTGTCATCCAGGGGAAAGTTGAGGTAATTCTTTACAACGGCCGTGACAGCGTGAGGGGGCTCCCGAAGGAGATAATTAAAAAGATCGAAATAATGGATTGCATCCGTTTGCGTCACCCCGACATCCGTCCTAGGTCTCTTGAATCCCATGAAATGGCCGTAGGCATACTGGACTTTCCCCAGCCGACCCTCTCCGATGAGACTCTTGATCTTCGAGGAAGCAGGATGGTACCGGTAGACATGGCCCACCTGAAGGATCACGCCTTTCTTATTCGCCTGCGTGATCATCTCTTTGGCCTCTTGAGACGTGAGGGCGATCGGTTTCTCTACGAAGACATCTTTCTTCTTATCAAAACATTCTCTGCAAATGGCCAGATGGTTATCGGCGGGTGTGACGACATCGACCCCGTCGATTCGATCAAGGAAATCGTGATAATCGGTTGAAAGATGATCTTCAGGAATTGAGAATTCCCGGCAGGTCTTCAGTTGGCTCGAATCCGAATCGACTACATAAAGTTCGTCGACAAGCTTCGTCAGCGTCTTCAAATGGTTCTTGCCCCATCTTCCTATTCCGATCAATAAAAGCTTCATACCCTAACTCCCGTAGTCAAACCTGTTTGAAATTGTCTCCTCACCGCCCTCTTCTTCGGAGGCTGTGTCGGAATGGGAATAAGCGCCAGAAATTCTAAAAAACGGGACAGACAGACGGGTGAGAAAGCTTTTGAGCGCAACCTTTTATCCGTGAAACTCAGACGATTCAAGGTCATGAGAGAATTGACTTTCCGTAGCAACCACAATTTCCTCAAACCTTAAACGGGCGCATTCCAAAGCTTTGGAACCCGGCTGTTTGTTCCGTTTTTTTTCTGCCTCCATTCGATTACCACACAGCCTCCTGTGCCTGCGAGTAGGCAGGGGGAGGAGGGCTGTGCCTTATTTGCTGCATAACAATATTACGTTATCGGAAAATAATCTTGAGGCAGGGATGGCCTTATAAATATTTAACCCATTCTCCCTGAGCTCCCTCGATATCTCTTGGAGCGAGATCCTTTTCTTGATCGGCCTTTGGCTGAACAGGGACCCTATCCTGCGGGCCATCTTTTTAAACCTGTTCGGATAATTGTAGTCGATGATAAGCCATTTCTTGGTCACCCTTCTCATCTCTTGAAGCATTCGATATCTTATCTCAACAGGGATATGGTAGATAAACCTGATGGAAAAGATGCAGTCAATACTGTTGTCCTTAAATGCCATGGCTTCGGCATCCAGACGGATATTCCAGAATGAGTCTTCAAAGCCGTCCATCCTCTTTCTTGACTCCATCATCATCTCTATCGAGATATCCCCGCCGATCCATTTATACCCGCTCTTTAAGATCAGATGACTTAATCTTCCTGTCCCGCAGGGGATGTCCAGGGCCATCCCCTTTCCCCCTGTCAACCGAAGCAGCTTTGAGATCACCTTTTTGGTATTCCAATTCCTAAATCTTCCATAGATCCCCTCAAATCTTGTCTTCTCATAGCCTGCCGCATAGATCTTGTTTTGATACAGTTGCCTTACATGATACATGACCCACACCTTTTCATTTCAATCTATCCAGCGAGCAAATCCTGTCACTCGTAGCGTCACCTTGATCCTCATCGGTTTTATTTAACCCCACTCTCTTAGGATGTCAATCCTTGCGAAAACTCGCCTGAATTCTAATGATTTGAAATAAGGACATATTTCCAATTGGCTACTTTCATCTCCTCAAGAGGACAAAGGTCGATTCCCGTTTCCTTCCTAAGGTTAGTAAGGGCTTCCGGATAAACCACAACAAAGACCCTTTGGGAGGAGTTGAAAATTTCCAAAAACCGTCCCCGGCTTTGAATGCTCTCGATAGAAGGCTTCTTAGTATAATAAAGCAGCCCGTTAGACTTGAGGGAATAAGTCTTGAGTTCATCCCCCGCCTCCATTCTTTTTAGGATTTTCTCTGAGAATGCCTTCGCTGATCTCTGCGGATCGAATTGAGGCAGAAGAAAACAGAGATGGAGATGGAAAAGAGCGAGAGCCGTCATGAGACTGAAGAACGAGGCCCATTTCCTCTTCTTGATAAAAAACACCAGAGAGAAGAAGGACCCAGCCGACAAATAACAGAGGACCGAGAGCCCCAGGGAATGATAGTCCATCAGGGCCGGATAGGATCTTTGCGGAATTTTTGACAGGAATAGAACAGAGGCACCGAAGAAAAGAAGAGTCAAAAGGAGAAGTCCGGACAGGAACCCCTTTCTCCCCTCCTCTGATTGAAGCCCATGATCCCACAGAGCGCCAACCATCAGGGCGGCTGCCGGGTAAAGGGGTAAAAGGTAGTTATCCTTCTTTCCTTTGGAGAGGGTGAAAAAAAGGAAGATAAAAAAGAACCAGATAGAGAGAAATAGGAATTCTCTCCTATTACCAAACTCTTTCCGCAACCCAAGAATGAGTGCTGTGGGCAAAAAAACGATCCACGGAAAGAATTCTACGGGAAAACGGATAAAATAGAAATAGAACGGTTCAGCATGAAAATGTCTTCCTCCCTCTACATAAGTTCCAACAGCCTGTTTAAAAAGAATCCAATGGATATAATCTTTTCCTCCAACCCAGCAGGCAGGTATCCACCATATCAACACAACCATCACGGAAAGAAGAAATCCCAGGAGGAGGTCGCGGCACCAAAACCCCTTCATCCTCTTTTGGAAGCCCGCAAAGATCAAGAAGATAGGAAGCGTAAGATAAGCGACCGGCCCTTTCGTCAAGATGGCAAGCCCGGTAAAGAGGCCGGCCAGAAGGTAATACCTCCGGCGCCGCTGCTCCTTCTCATAACCCAGGTAGAAGCAGAAGAGGGCCAGAAGAAAGAAGAGCGTGAAAAGAGAATCCAGCATCATCCACCGCGACAATTGAGGAAACAGGATACACGTCCCCAGAACCATCGCGGAAAGGAATCCGACTCTGAGACTGAATAGTTTCTCTCCAAGAAGAAAAGTGACGAGCAGGATAATCAACCCTGCCAGGGCGGAGGGAAGACGATTGGCCAACTCGTTATTCCTCCCTAAAAAGAAAGTGGAGAGATTGACCAGCCAAAAGGAGAGGGGAGGTTTTTCTGCATAGACCTCCCCGTTGAGATGGGGCAGAATCCAGTTCCCTGTTTCCTTCATTTCCCGGGCAATCACTGCATAACGGGTTTCATCCGGTTCCCATAGATCCCTTCCTCCCAGATTGAAGAGGAATAGAACCGTCCCTATTGCCAGAAGGGCAAAGACGTATTTTCTTCTCATATCCATAAACTGAAAGTCCCTTCCAGTTTTATATTCATACAACAGTTCAAATAGGATCTTATCGATTTACCAAAATCAACAATTCAAAATAGAATAAATTTTCAAGGTGAAAATTGTAACATATATATCATAAAAGTGGCCCCTGCGTGAATCAAATTTATATTAAGATTTCTTAAGGTTATAAAAAAGCGGGAGGATGAAATGAGGATAAAGGGGTTTAAAAGAAAGATTTCTTAATCTTAGTGAGGAGGGTTTGCGATTCTTTGGAGGGGTAAATAGACGGTAAAGGTAGAGCCCCGATTTATTTCACTATCGACTTCGATTCTTCCGTGGTGGGCGTGCACAACCCATTCAGCGATACTTAGCCCTAACCCTACCCCGCCGGTCTCCCTCGATCGGGACTTATCCATCCGGTAGAAACGTTTGAAGATCTTTTCTCGCTCCTCTTCGGGAATTCCCATTCCGGTATCTACGATCTTGACCGCAACAGCGTCTTCATTCTTTTTAGCTGTGACACGAATTGCTCCCTGCGTCGTATATTTGATCGCATTGTCAATCAGGTTGGTAAAGAGTTGCTGAAGTCGGATTTTATCCCCTATCACCGTGACCTCTTCAAGGGTGCCTATTTCCAAAGCAATATTTTTCTGCTCTGCAAGGACTTGGAAGAAATTGCACAGGTCCTTAATCAGAAGGTCGAGACGAAGGGGAGCCATTTTCAACGCCACCTCCGTGGTGTCAAGCTTAGAAAGCAGGATCAGGTCATTGATCATCTGATTCAGATGGTCAAACTGTTCTATGAAATGGGCCAACCCTTCCTGATACTCTTCGGCCTTTCTCTCTTTCAAAAGTAAAACCTCTGCTTCTCCTCTCATGGCACAGAGAGGAGTCTTCAATTCATGAGAGGCATCGGCCGTAAATTCAGCCATTCGTTTAAAGGAGCTCTCCAACCTGGCAATCATTGCATTGATCGTCCGGATGAGGTTGTCCATCTCGTCACCCGTCCCTCTCACGGTAAGCCTCTCGCTCAGGTTTTGAGAGGTAATGCTCTGAGCCTTTACCGCAATATAACCGATCGGAGAAAGGGACCTTCTGGCCAATACCCACCCTCCCAGTGTCCCGAATACCAATATGATAGGAAGGGCTATCAAAATATTATCTCTAAAATGAGACAGATTCCTTTTCACATAATGAAGCTGGGTCCCCAGTTGAATGATTTCAATGAGCCTTCCATCCCGATAAACAGGGGTGCTAATGATACGAAAGGCTATTCTCCCGCCGTCAGAATTGATTTCCTCCAGGGTTTCTTTCCTATTCCGAGCGTTGATCAACACCCTATCCTGGAGTTCATATCCGATTTCCCGAAAGCCTCCTGAGATATAGAGGGGCTCCCCCTTCGGGTCCAAGATTTGAAAAAAGAAGGGATAATATTTCCTGGCCATCACTTCGTCCTCGAATCTCATCAAAAAATTTGTCTCCTGGGGTTCCTGAGACAAAACCTTCTCCATTTCCTTTGTTTCGTCAAGAAGAAATTGGTCGATCTCTTTGAGGAGTCGATACCTCAGACCCAAGTAAAGAAAGGTACAGATGATCAGGGAAGAGATCAAGAAGGTGACCATGTACCAAAGGGTCATCTTGGTGTCGGTCCTTCGGTAAAACTTACCCCCGATCTTCCAGGACATATCCAACCCCCTTCACGGTGTGGAGAAGCTTCGGTTCAAATTCCTTGTCGATCTTATTCCGGAGGTGAGAGACATGGACATCAATGATATTCGTAGAGGTATCGAAGTGGACATCCCAGACCTTCTCAGAGATCATGGTCCTGGTGATGATCTCTCCCGGGTGCCTCATGAAGAATTCAAGCAGGGCATATTCTTTCGGCGTGAGTTCGATCTTTGTCTTCTCCCGAAAAACCCGATGGCCATCGGGCTCCAAAATGAGGTTAGAGACCTGAAATCTTGAGGAGAGATTTACCACCCTCTCTCTTCTGAGAATAGCCTGAATCCTGGCCAGCAATTCATTAAAAGAGAAAGGTTTGGTGAGGTAGTCGTCCGCCCCTAAATTTAAACCGTGAACAATGTCGCCCTCCGAATCCTTAGCGGTCAAAAAGATCACAGGGGTTTGAACATCCGTGGACCGGATCCTCTTCAGAACCTCCCTCCCGTCCATTTTCGGCAGCAGGATATCGAGGACGACCAGGTCGTACTTCATGCGGAGGACGGCGTTTAACCCTTCTTCTCCATTCGCGGCCACATCCACAGAAAATGAATTCTCTAACAGTCCTTTCCTGACGAATCGAACGATGCCTTTGTCATCTTCAACCAATAAAATCCTCATCGGATTTTATTCTAACAAATCCCTTTGGAATTTCAAATCCTTCTTGAAAAGTGCCACCCTATTGCTTATGATGAAAGCCATGAAAAAAAGGGATATCCTTTTGAGTCTCCTCTCAGGAATTCTTCTCATCCTCTCTTTCCCTTGTTTTGATCTTGAATTTTTGGCCTGGTTTGCTCTGGTCCCTCTTTTCTTTTCTGTGGAGGGAAAGGGACTACGCCGCAGTTTTGAGCTCGGGCTTTTGACAGGCATCATCGCTTTTCTCGGAATTCTCTACTGGATTATTGTGGCGGTCCACACGTACGGTAACGTTCCTCTGATCCCGAGTGGCTTGATTCTTTTGCTATTGGTGGGCTACCTGAGCCTCTTCATAGGCGCCTTTACACTTCTCACTCGCCTCATCCAGATACGCTCAGGGCTCCAAACCATTCTTTTCACCCCTCTCCTCTGGGTGGCCTTAGAATACCTCCGCTCGTTTCTTCTAACGGGATTCCCCTGGGCGGACCTGGGTTATTCTCAATATCTCAACCTTCCTTTTATCCAGATGGCGGATGTGACGGGGGTCTATGGTCCCTCCTTTGTTATCCTTCTGGTCAATACCACGCTTTTTTGGGTATTTCGCCAATGGTCCAAAAGGACGTTTCCCGTCAAAGAGGTGATCTTCACAGCCCTCGTCCTTCTTGGCCTCTTGATCTACGGATACTTAAGAATGGAAGGTGTAGACCGGGACATGATCCAAAATCCTTCTTTGAAGATTGGATTGATTCAAGGGAATATCGATCAGTCCATAAAATGGGATAAATCATTTCAGACAGAGACCTTAAGGACCTACGAGAAGCTCTCTTATAGGGTGGCAGAGGAAAAACCGGATCTGATTATCTGGCCTGAGACAGCCACTCCCTTCTTTTTTCAGGAGGCCGAGGAATACCAACCCTTTATCCTGGATATCCCCAAGAGGACAGGTGCCTTTCTCCTCTTCGGAGCCCCTTCTTTTAAAATCGAAAACGGGAAAGTGGACCATTATAACAGTGCTTACCTGGTCTCTCCTTCGGAGGAACTGGTGGGAAAGTATGATAAGATTCACCTTGTCCCTTTTGGTGAGTATGTCCCCATGCAACATCTCCTTTTTTTCATCGGATCCCTGGGGGAGGGTATTGGGGATTTTAAACCTGGCAAAGAGATCTTCAATTTTTCCCTCCGGCAAGGCAAATTTGGCGTTCTCGTCTGCTTTGAAATCATCTTTCCGGATCTCTGCCGCAGGTTCGTCAAGGGAGGCGCAAACTTTCTGGTAACGATCACCAACGATGCCTGGTTTGGAAGAACCTCTGCCCCTTACCAGCACTTCTCCATGGCTGTGTTCAGGGCTGTCGAAAATCGTGTCTTTGTCGCCAGGGCGGCCAACACCGGAATCACCGGGCTCATCGATCCAAGAGGAAAGATTTTAAAGGAGGGGAGGATCTTCACAGAAGAGGCGATCAGTGGAACGATCCGACTATCGAGTCAGAAAACTTTCTATACCTTCTACGGAGATATTTTCGCCTGGATGTGTTCTGCCCTTTCACTTCTCTTTATAGCTTACGCCCTATTCCAAAAACCCAAAACCATTCACCTGTAGAACAGAAAAATGGTCATGCCTCACTCTCCTGTGCTAAATTCACGACATCCGGTCGAGGATGCCGGAGAAAATATTACCGCGGCAACCTCAGCTCGTAGGCTAGCTAAAAGAATTCCAGAGCGGTAACGAGACCCGATGATGCTCCTGAATGTTACCCCATTAAACGTCCTCCTTATAAGATTTTAGGGGGCATTCTTGCCGGATTGTCGGATTTCACCCATGCTTCAGTGAGGCATTACGAAAAGCAGCGTCGCTCGGATGGGGGCGGTCGCGGAGGGTATCCCAAGGGTGATTGGGGATCTCACTTAGATTCAATTAGTAGCCGCTGATAAGCTGCTTCAGCTTCCAGTGATCTTCTTCCACGATCTGGATAATTTTTAGCCCGTATTGATATCCTTTGGAACCGTTATTCGGGCGAAGATCTTTCCGGATGATCTCGGCGGATACCTCGAGGTTCGTTAACTCGAATCCCTTGGTAAACATGAGGACGATATTCAATTTCAGGCCCACGGGCATATCCTCGACCGAATGAATCAAAAGGCCCCCCTCACTCGCATCGACCACCAACCCTCCATGGGCATGGGGGAGATCCCTCACCCGGTACTCGAAGGGCAGGTTCAGGAGTGACCGGGGATGCTTCCTTCTTTCTTTAAAGTCATTAGAGCTTTCCATCGAATCCCTCACATCACCGTTTATTTAAGGGCAGGAATGAACCGCGGCTCATTTCTCACCCACCATCGTTTTTTTAAGACGCTCTTCCGGGGAAAGATAGTGGACGACGCTTCGTCTTTCAACGGGCAGTACCAGAGAAATGAAGGTCATCGGTTTATCCTCATAGACTTTGTATCTCATCATGCCCTTGTTCTTTTCGATTATTTCTCTGGCCAGCCTTAAAATTAATTCAACTGCCTCTTCTTGATGAGGGCTTGCCATTCCAGGTATCACCCCGGCCCCCTCATCCGTCTTCTCATACCCCGCAGAAACAACCAGGATTTCCAGGTATCTTCCATCCTTTTGTAACTGGCCCCATTCTTTTCCCTTCAATGCTTCCAAGTCCAAGAATCTTGTCAAAAATCCGATACTGCCATCCGGAGGAGTAGAAAGGAGGGCGTACTGAATGACGGAGTTTAAAATATATCTCAACTGTTCATCGGGAAGTATCGTTTCGGGGAGGTCCTTCTCAAACTGTTTTTTGATGATTTTGATCCTCTTCTCCTCAAATTGTCTTTCATGCTTTTTGATCACTTCCTCGACAAGGCTATTCACCGTATCCTTTTTCACCATGGGGGTACTGAAATTGATATAGTCATTGAAACAATCGATCAACGAAATCGTCTTTGT
>JBAVGF010000173.1:0-2341 GCA_049684675.1 Thermodesulfobacteriota bacterium
GATATATAGGAATCCGTTCTATCATCCCACCGTACATGCTGGAAGAGATTGCCAAGCGCGGCAAGCCTCATCAGATGGATTGGGCTCTCCGAAGCCTAACTTCGGGCGGCTTTATCAGAGGGCAGCGCTATGCAATGGGAGTCCTTCCGTCAGCGGCGACTGTCGGCCAAAAATCCCGTGCTGTCTATGACTGCAAGCACAATGACGGGCAGCCTCCTGAGGGCACTCTGGTCCGCAAAGAGGGTGATCCCCGCAGCAAGGATGTTGCGGTCAACGAAGCCTATGACGGAGCAGGCGCCACCTATGATCTCTACTATGATATCTATCAACGCAATTCCATTGACAACAGAGGGATGTCTATCGTCTCCTATATCCATTACGATGTCAACTATGACAACGCCTTCTGGGATGGCAGCGAGATGGTTTATGGTGATGGAGATGGTGAGATCTTTGCTCGCTTCACCAAGTGCATCGATGTCATCGGCCATGAGCTGACTCATGGTGTGACCCAATACGAAGCCAATCTTGCTTATTCGAATCAGCCGGGGGCATTGAACGAATCCATGTCGGACGTTTTCGGCTCCCTGGTAAAACAACGGAAGTTAAAACAGACAGCGGCCAAAGCCGACTGGCTGATCGGTGCGGGCCTTTTGATGCCCAAGATTCACGGAAAGGCCCTCCGCTCCATGAAGGCGCCCGGGACAGCTTACGATGATCCCGTCCTTGGGAAGGACCCCCAGCCGGCTACGATGAAGGATTACGTGAAAACCACTTCGGATAACGGCGGCGTCCATATCAACTCGGGCATTCCTAACCATGCGTTCTATCTCGCGGCCGTGGAGATCGGCGGTAATGCGTGGAAAAAGGCAGGAAAGATCTGGTACATTGCCCTGCGGGACCGGCTGCGGAGCAAGTCGAATTTTGCAGGGGCTGCTTCTGCCACCCTCAGTGTTGCGAAGGATCTCTACGGTAATGGAAGCAAAGAGATGAAAGCGGTGCAGAAAGCCTGGAAAGCCGTTGGGGTGACTTAAGGCAGCAGCTGCAGAAATGAACCCGGGTAAATCCCGCCTTTGGCGGGACTTAGAATGACGGGTTGAAACATTAGGGTTAGCGCTAGTGTAGTGCGTCAAAGGTCCTTTTACTTTGATTGTCATTCCGGGCTTGACCCGGAATCCAGTATTTCTGAGCTGGATTCCCGCTTTCGCGGGAATGACGGCTTCGGAACTAATATAAAGAAGCGTTGGACGCACTACACTAGATGAGGATCGAAGGAGGATAAAACTTTGCGAATTTCATTTGAACGAAGCGGTGGTTTTGCCGGCATAATAATGAAGACGGCCGTTGATGAAAAAGACCTTGCGCCGGGCGAAGCTCAGAAGCTTCGCCAATTGGTCGAGGAGGCTGACTTCTTTAATTCGCCCGGAAAGATCACATCCCGGTCGCCCCAGCCTGATCGCTTTCAATACGAATTGAGGTTGGAAGAGAAAGGCCGGCAGCACGCGGTGACAGTGAGCGAAGAAGTCATGCCGGCGAAGTTAAAACCGCTCGTCCAATGGCTGATGGGAAAAGCACGCCAGACAAGTAAAGATAAGGAATCCCGGTGATACAGGGTTACGGTTACAAAGGCCGTTTGGTACAAAGAACAATGGACAAAAAAGATAATACACTGTTCCTCGTTTATCGTTCTTGAGTGAAACGGGTACGTTCCGCGCGGCCGTACCCTCTGGTTTGAATAGGCCTTGACATATATATATATAAATCGTCTAAGTTTATATATATCGGGAGGCACGATGAAGACGCTGGTAGATATTAATGAAGACGTTTTAAGAAAAGCGATGGAGTTATCAGAGGCAGAGACGAAAAAGGAGGTCATCCTGCTGGCGTTAGAAGAACTGATCCGGTCAAAACTTCGAGAGAAACTTAGGCAATCCGCCGGCAGCGGGATGGTCCAAACAAGACTGTCTGATCTAAAAAGAATCCGACATCGTCGAGAAAAAGTGCATCGAAATCTTCGGATGGTCAAACGATGAAAAATCGCGTTCTGATCGATACCAGTGGGTGGATCTGCTTTTTTGCCCGCCGTGGATATGAAAATATGAAAAAAGCGATTTCGATCCTACTTGATGAAGACAGAGTGGCCATAGCGGGTCCGATCCTGGTTGAGCTCGTCCAGGGAGCGAGAGATATTGAAAAAAAACAGATTATCGAGGATTACGCAAAGGGTTTTTACTGGCTTCAGACGACGGACGAGCACTGGTACAAATCAGCTGAATTAATTTTTCAACTTAGAAGAAACGGGGTTACAAGTTCGATCATCGATGTGCTCACTGCTGTCGTGGCG
>JBAVGF010000174.1:0-7504 GCA_049684675.1 Thermodesulfobacteriota bacterium
TATGGAATTCCCATGGGGAGTGAGATTGAATATTCAGATGGAATGACTCTATCGAAAGCGCTTGAAGGTCGGAGAGAGATATAAGGATTTTTCCCGTTATTGAATGGGTATGCATTAACGTTAACGCAATCTTTTGGCTTAGTATAATATATAACCTTTAGGCCAATTTATTCGTATTAACTATTTGATTTTTTAGATTTTATGCCCTTGAAAAACTATCCGAAACATTTTATATTTTTGGTGTTTGAGTAAAATTAGGAGAAGCACATGATCGAAATTCGATTCCATGGAAGAGGTGGTCAGGGAGCTGTCACTTCAGCGGAACTATTAGCCCTTGCAGCTATTGAAGAAGGCAAATATGCACAAGCCTTTCCAAGCTTTGGCCCGGAGCGAAGGGGAGCGCCGGTCTTAGCTTTCTGTCGAATCAGTGATCAACCCATTAAGATCAGGGCCAATATCTACGAACCGGATCTTGTGGTTGTCCTTGACGCCTCCCTGTTAAAGATCGTCAACGTCGCCGCCGGGTTAAAGACGGATGGTATTTTGGTTACGACAAGCAATGATTCTCCTGATAAGGTGAAGGAGGAAATGAAGATAAGAAATCGAATTGGAGTAGTGGACGCGGTCAAGATTGCCAGGGAAGTTCTTGGCCTCCCCATTACGAATACGACAATGCTTGGTTCTTTGGTCAGGGCTTCGGGATTGGTCAAGAAGGAATCTTTTCTCCCTCCTTTGAAGGAGCGGTTTGGTAGAATTGCCGAAAGGAATATTTCTGCTTTCGAAAGGGCCTATCAGGAAACCATCCTTATTCAATAAAATTTTTGATAACCCTCTCCCCTCTTTAATAAAGGGGTTATGAGGATTAATTATTTCAGTCAATGAGGAGAGGTAGAAGGGTATGACAAAACCTGAATCAGAGTGGACATGGAAGGAACTGCCAGTTGGTAATGTTATCTTAGAGCCTGGAAATGCAAGCCAATATCGGACAGGGGATTGGAAGACTCTCAAACCTGTTTTGAAAAAAGAGCTCTGCATCCATTGTGGATTGTGCTATATCTTCTGTCCGGACATGGCCTATAACGTGGATGAAGAGAGTTATTTCATTGCAGACCTTTTCTATTGTAAGGGTTGCGGCATCTGTGCAAAAGAATGTCCCACCGGAGCCATCACCATGGTGCTGGAAGAGGAGGAGAAATAGATGGGGAAAAGGATTGGAATGGAGGTTTCCATTGCTGCCGCCGAGGCGGTCAAGCAGGCCAATGTCGATGTGATCTCAGCCTATCCCATTACCCCCCAAACGCATATTGTGGAGCATCTCTCAGAACTGGTGGCAAATGGAGAGATGGATGCAGAATTCTTTTGTGTGGAGTCTGAGCACTCTGCATTGAGCGTCTGCGTGGGGGCGGCGGCGACCGGGGCGAGGACTTTCACCTGTACGAGCTCTCAGGGGTTAGCCCTGATGAGTGAGATCACCTACATCGCATCGGGCTTGAGGTTACCGATGCTGATGATCATCTCGAACCGGACGCTCTCCGCTCCCTTGAGTATTTGGAATGATCATAGCGATACGATGTCCATCCGGGATTGTGGGTGGATTCAGTTCTTTGTGGAGAATGGCCAGGAGGTCTATGACCATGTATTTGTGTCCTATCGGTTGGCAGAGGACAAGAAAGTCCTCTTTCCTGTCATCATCAATATGGATGGGTTTATTCTAAGTCATGTGATCGAACCGATTGAGCTGATTGAGCAGGAGAAGATCGATCAGTTCCTTCCCCCTTATCAGCCGCTTCACCGATTGGACCCCGATCATCCGGTGACCATGGGTGCTTTTGCGCTCCCCAGTATTTTTGCAGAAGCCAAGAAAGCTCAAGAGGAGGCTCTCCTCTCCTCAATGTCTAAAATCACAGAAACCTGGAAGGCCTTCGGAGACATGACGGGCAGGTATTATCATCCTGTCGAAACGTATAAGACCGAGGATGCCGACACGTTACTTGTTACCATGGGAAGTTGCAGTGAAACAGCTTCAGTGGCTGTGGATAAGATGCGGGAGGCGGGAAGATCTGTCGGGCTTGTAAAAATTCGGCTCTGGCGACCTTTTCCTTTTGATGATTTGAAAAGGGCGACCCTCCAAGCCAAACGGCTCGTGGTGATTGACCGTGCCATGTCCGTCGGGGCGTGCGGGCCTGTTGCCTCGGAGCTGAAAGCAGCCCTCTATGGGAACGACCGGAGACCATCGGTCTATAATTTCGTTGCAGGGATTTCGGGAAGGGATGTGACTCCTTCAGACTTCATCAAGATGGTGGATAAGGCGGAAATCCAAATTGAAGAAGGAAATAAAGAAGGATACGAAATTTATGGGGTGAGAGAATGACTCAAAACTTAAATGTTTTTGCGGTCCGGACGTTGACTCAAAAAGAATATTTTACTCCTGGCCATCGGTCCTGCCAGGGATGCGCCGAGGCATTGGCAGTGAGATTGGTTGCCAAGGCATTGGGAAGGAACGTGATCATTGCCAATGCAACAGGATGCATGGAGATTGTCTCTTCGCCTCTGCCTTACACCGCATGGAGGGTCCCTTGGTTCCATGTGGCTTTTGAGAATACGGCCGCGGTTGCCTCTGGCATTGAATCGGCATTAAAGGTCTTGATGAGAAAGGGGAGAATCCCTCGTAAAAAAATAGTCACCCTTGCCATGGGTGGGGATGGAGGAACGGCGGACATCGGCCTCCAGGCCCTCTCGGGTGCTCTGGAGAGAGGTCACAACTTTCTCTACGTTTGCACGGACAATGAGGCCTATATGAACACCGGTATCCAGCGGTCTTCCTCAACGCCTTTTGGTGCCTCCACGACAACCTCTCCGGTTGGAAGGGTTCAAATGGGGCAGATGACGTGGAAGAAAAATATGCCCGCCATTGCGGCGGCTCACAATATTCCTTATGTGGCTACGGCCTGCCCCAGTTACCCGATTGACTTAGTGCAGAAAGTGAAAAAGGCGGCCGATATAGAGGGTCCCGCCTATGTCCATATTCTCTCAGTTTGTCCCACCGGATGGAGATCTGCCCCGGAACTCTCGATCAAGCTGGGCCGGCTGGCCGTGGAGTCAGGGATTTTTCCTCTTTATGAAGTGGAGAGGGGGCAATACCGTTTGAGTATCGATTTTCCGAAATTGAAGCCCATTAAGGAATACATCAAGCTTCAAGGGAGATTCCGCCACCTCACGGATGAAATGATCGATGAGATTGAAAAACGAGTTCACAAGGAATATGAGCAGTTAAAAGCCAAGGCAGGAAAGGGATCATGAGATGGAAGTTTCAAAGATTGACAGCATCATTCAACAGTACGGAGCAAGGGAATCAGCGATCTTAGCCATCCTGCAAGACGTACAGGCTGTAGAGAAATACCTTCCCAAGGAAGCGTTGGAGTATGTTTCTCAAAAGATGCAGATCCCCCTGGGACACGTCTTTCGCATCGCCACCTTCTACAACGCTCTAAGCCTGAAACCCCGAGGTCGGCACAAGATTGACGTGTGTCTCGGGACGGCCTGTCATGTTCGAGGGGGCGGTAAGATATTAGATAAATTGGAGAGGGATCTGGGCATCTCCGTGGGAGAGACCACCAAGGATAAACGGTTCACGCTGGAATCGGTTCACTGCGTTGGTTGCTGCAGCCTGGGACCCGTGGCTGTGATTGACGGGGACGTCCACGGCCGTCTTTCACAGGATAAGGTGCCTGCCTTGCTAAAAGATTTCAAATAATTGGCTGTGAGCCAATTGTAACTTTGGCAGGCGGAATATCGATGTTTGACGGACACGAGTAACGGACATGGTCACGTTATTTTAGTTAAGGTTGAGGGAAAGATGAATATTCGGACGAAGAGCGATTTGGAGAAGATAAGAGAGGAAGGTTTGAAGTCTCTTTATCCCGGTGAGATGAAGATCTCTGTGGGAATGGCGACCTGCGGTCTCTCCACAGGCGCCGGTAAAGTTTACGAGGCCATTCAAAAAGAGATCGAGACAGCGAAGGTTCCGATACTCTTGGGACGGACAGGCTGCATCGGTTTTTGTCAGAGAGAGCCTGTCGTGGACATTTTGGAGCCGGGAAAACCCAGGGTCTTCTATCAGGGGGTGACCCCTGAGCGCTGCGGCGAGCTGGTTCAGAAATGGTTGGAAAACAAAGTGGTGGAGGATCTGTTGCTCTGCAAGATGGAAAAAGAAGACCGAATCCTTGAGGGCTCGGTTAAAGATTACCCCATCCGGAGCGTCCCGACAGGAATAAACGGAACTCCCAATTATCATCAGGTCCCCTTTTACAGCAAGCAGTTAAAGATTGCGCTGAGGAACTGCGGTTTCATCAATCCCGATCAGGTCGAGGAGTACGTTGCCAGGGGAGGATACTTCTCTCTCTATAGAGCTCTTTTCGAAATGAAGCCGGAACAGATTATCGAAGAGGTGAAGCGGTCAGGTCTCCGCGGGAGGGGAGGGGCCGGGTTCCCGACGGGCAATAAATGGGATTCATGCCGGAAGGCAAAAGGGGATCGGAAATTCATCCTCTGCAACGCTGACGAAGGGGATCCGGGGGCCTATATGGACCGGAGTATCCTGGAAGGCGACCCTCACAGCGTGATCGAGGGGATGATCATCGGGGCCTATGCGATCGGGGCCCATGAAGGATTTATCTATGTCAGGGATGAATATCCACTGGCTATCCAAAAGCTCAAGATCGCCATCCGCCAGGCCGAAGAGACGGGGTTGTTGGGTGATCGTATTATGGGATCGGGTTTTTCGCTCAAAATCAACCTTTTCCGTGGCGGCGGGGCGTTTGTCTGTGGAGAATCTACAGCCTTGATGGCGTCCATCGAGGGGAAGGTCGGAGAGCCGAGGGCCAAACATATTCACACTACGGAAAGCGGTCTCTGGGACAAACCCAGTAACCTTAACAACGTGGAGACCTGGAATAATGTCCCGATGATCATTTCGAGAGGGGCAGACTGGTATTCGAAGATCGGAACCGAGAGGAGCAAAGGGACAAAGGTCTTCTCCATTGTGGGAAAGGTGAACAATACCGGTCTGATCGAAGTTCCCATGGGAGCCACCCTGCGAGAGATCGTTTACGATATTGGAGGTGGAATTCCAGATGGGAAGAAGTTCAAAGCGGTTCAGACCGGAGGTCCTTCGGGTGGATGTATTCCTGAATCGCTGATTGATATGCCCGTTGATTATGATCAGTTGACCGAGGTGGGCTCGATGATGGGCTCCGGCGGAATGATTGTCATGGATGAGTCCACCTGCATGGTAGACATCGCAAAATATTTCATGAACTTTCTCAAGAGCGAATCCTGCGGGAAGTGTACTTCCTGCCGGGAAGGGACGAAGCGGATGCATGAGATCCTGACGGAGATTGCCGAAGGACGGGGGACCACGGATCACATCGACCTTTTGAAGGAATTGGGATGGGTCACAGCAGAAGCCTCTCTCTGCCAGCTGGGAGCAACGGCTCCCAATCCTGTTCTCTCTACGCTCCGGTACTTCCAAAAGGAATACGAAGAGCATATCCTCAACAAGCGATGCCCTGCGAAGGTCTGTCGGGCGCTGCTCCACTACCGAATTCTCTCTGATGTCTGCAAGAGGTGCGGCAAGTGCATCAAGGTCTGTCCGGCCGAGGCCATCACCGGCAAAAAAAAGACAAAGAAGGAGCCCGGAGAACCGTTTAGAATCGATACTGAAAAATGTACTCGGTGCGGGATGTGTTTTGAGGCCTGCAAGTTCGAGGCGATCGAAGTTGAATGAAATATAGAGTGAATAAGTTAATGAGCTACTAAGTTAATAAGTTATGAGGAGACCTAATCAACCATTCGATACTTATTCACTCATGAACTTATTACCTCATGGACTGATGACTTCAATAACCAGCATTGATCTGGAGGAAAATAAATGATTCCTTTTGTGATTGACGGTCAACCCGTAGAGGGGAAAGAAGGCGGGAGTGTTTTAGAAGTAGCGATGGATGCGGGCATTGATATTCCACATCTCTGTTCCAACGAGTCGGTGAAGCCCTACGGCGCATGCCGTCTCTGTCTTGTGGAAGTGGTGAAGAAGGGAAAGTCAAAGATGACCACCTCGTGTACCTATCCCGTGATGGATGGCATTGAGGTGTTGACACAGACGGAAAAAGTCCTTCGAGCCCGTCGAATGATCATCGAGCTCATCCTGGCCATGTGCCCCGGCGATAAGCTCATTCAGGATATGGCCAGGGAGATGGGGGTGAATGGGGTTCGATTCAAGCAAGAGGATAAGGACTGCATCCTTTGCGGTCTTTGCGGCAGGGTCTGCGAAGAAGTAGTGGGGGCCAATGCCATCCAGTTCGCTTTTCGTGGCGATCGGCGGGAGATGATTCCTCCCTTTCAAGGAGAAGCGATGAGCTGTATCGCTTGCGGTGCGTGTGTGATCGTCTGCCCTGTGGACGTCATTCGGATGAAGGAGGAGGGGGACGAGCGGACGATCGTCCGTTGGAAGCGGACATTGAAGATGAAACAATGCAAAGTCTGCGGAAACTATTTCGCCCCCTGGTTTCAACTGGAGAAGTTTAAAGAGCAGGCCAAACTCTCGAAAGATTTTTTTGATGTCTGTTACACCTGTCGGACTTGAAATCTCCGCTCGATTCGAGTATATTGAAATCGAGAGGCATGTTCTTTAGGAGGTGACGGGTATGACCCTGGTAAAATGGGAACCCTTCCGAGACCTGATGGCGATGCAAGACCGGATGACCCGACTCATTGACGAAACCTTTTCCCGTATTTGGAAAGAAGATATGGCTCAAGGGGTTTGGTCCCCTCCTGTGGATATTTTGGAGAGAGGGGACGAGGTGGTCGTGAAGGTTGACCTCCCCGGAGTGACTCAGAATGAAATCGATATACGAGTGGAAGAAGGCACCCTGACCATTCAGGGGGAAAGAAAGTTTGTCAAGGAGTCCTCTGAAGAAAATTACGTCCAGATTGAAAGACCTTACGGGACCTTTCGCCGGACCTTCAGCATCCCGAGAACGATCGATCAGGAGAGTATTAAGGCTTCTTATAAAGACGGAGTGCTCCGGATTATCCTCCCCAGGAGACAAGAGATTCAACCCAAACAGATTGTGGTCGAACCCAAATAACGCGGCTGTGATCCGTGTTGATAAAAGGGGGACCCTTTGAAAAAGGGCCCCCCTTTTGATTTAAGGAATGATTTTTAATTCCACTCTTCTATTCTTGGCGCGACCTTCTTTGGTGCCATTGTCAGCAATGGGCTTTTTGCTTCCATAGCCCTTAACAATCATCCGGTCGCCGGGGATGTTGAACTTATCCATGAGATACTTCTTGACGCTTTCGGCTCTCTTTTCAGAAATCTTCTGGTTGGCCTTCTCCGAACCCAATGAATCCGTATGACCTCCGATTTCCACTTTGATATCCGGATTCTCCTTCAGCATCGCGCCATCTCGGTCTAATGCCTTGGCAGCCACAGGATCGATGT
>JBAVGF010000175.1:0-2896 GCA_049684675.1 Thermodesulfobacteriota bacterium
CTCCGTCGGACAATCCTTCTATCGTGACAATCTCTTGCCCCTCAACTTCCGCCGCGAGAAGCAAACAGGAACGCACGGGTGCCCCATTCAGCAAGATCGTGCATGTGCCGCAAGTTCCATCCTCGCACCCGCACTTCGTCCCGGTAAGTTGCAGATCATCGCGGATGACCTCCAAAAGGGTGCTGTGAGGAGCGATTTCAAGCCTTTCAACTCGCCCATTTATATTTAGTGAAACTGCAATCCTTCCCATGGTTCTCCTTTATGCCGGATAGGATGTCGACTCTAAGGTTCTAAGATTCGTAATACCTCGCTCTCCCGTGGATTTGCTGAGATCCGGCAGGAGTGTCGAAGAAAATCTTATAGCGGTAACCGCATCTTGTCCCCGAACGAAATGAATGCCCCCAACACCCCGAGGACTCTGCTATCGCCGGGGAGTGTTACCCCAACCCGAAAAGATATAATCCGTCCGCTTGATAAGATTTTCTGACGCATTCCTGCCGGATCGTCAGATTTCCCACTCTTCAGTGAGGGGTTACGAAGATTCATTGAGACCTAACTTTCAGGGGCCATCGCCAGTGCTCGGCGCAGTGCTCGCTTTACAAGCGCTCCCACCATCTTCCTGCGATAGCCGGCATCCATAGCCAGGTTTCCTACCGGCTGCGCCAAATCCATCACTTCTCGGGACACACTCTGAAGTAGATCTTCTGTACGCTTGTGGCCTTCCAGAAGTCCCGCGGCCTTGGACACCTCTCTTGGGGAAGGCCCCACCGCTCCAACTACTATTTTGGCCTGTTCGATGGTGCCATCTCGGTTCTTCTTCACCATAACGGCTACTCCGGCCATAGGAAAATCCATGCCTTCGCGCACACGGAGTTTCTCGTAAGCCCCGGCAGCCCCATGGCCAGGAGTTGGGATCCGGACTTCTACCAGTATTTCGTCGGGCTTCAGAACGTTGGGCTTCTCCCCTCTCCCGGTGAAGAACTCGGCTGAAGGAATTATCTTTTCACCGTTCGCCGAGGCGATTTTCACCTCAGCTCCCAGCGCTATCAGGACTGGACCAAGATCACCCTGGTAAACCGCCTGGCAACGCCGGCCTTTCTCGACTGCGTTGCAGACGTCTCCTCCCAGCTTGAAACAAGCCTTTAGCCCGCTTCTCCAGAACTCGGACTGGTTGTAGTAGATGCACCGGGTGTCAAGGCAGAGGTTTCCTCCAATGGTGGCCCCGTGGCGGATAGAAGGAATACCCACAAGTTGGGCGGCCTGAGCCAGGGGAGCGTACTCGCTTAATACAAGGGCGGATTTCTCGAGGGTCTCCAAGGTGACCATCGAACCGATGGTAAGTCCGCCGCTCCCGTTTCGGCGCACGTAATCCAGCGCCTTCAATCCCTTCAGGCCAATTACAACGGCGGGTTTGCTGAGTCTGTAACGAAGGCCAACCATGAGGGCAGTGCCTCCGGCCAAGAGGACTGCTTTGCTGCCATGCTCTCTAAGGATGGAGAAAGCCTCTTCCAGCGAGTGCGGTTGGATAAACTCGAACCTAGGCAATTTCATTTTATTCCTTCCGCTCTGGTTCTCCCCCAAGACATTTGCACGGGTCTTTCCAACTCTATTTTGACGATCAGTTGATATATTTATATAGAGGAACAGACCTTCTTTGTCAAGATAACATTATTTAGTCCGATGATTTAGTCCGATGGAGTTGACAAAGTGAAACAAAAGCTATATTTTTGTTTTACGATGAGCGACTGCCAGGGGGCTTATCACTCAAAACATATGAACTTGGTAATGAACGAATCAAGGGTCACGAGCATCGAAACAAGGAAAAGGCCTGGGTGGCGGAATTGGTAGACGCAAGGGACTTAAAATCCCTCGGTGGTCCCCCACCGTGCCGGTTCAAGTCCGGCCCTAGGCACCATGAAAATAAAGGGTTTGCGGGAGATAGCAGGTTTAATACGTAAGCCCTTTTTTCTTGTATTAGCCCGTCCATTCCCCACTTAGTCCCCACTTCTTCGATCCAAAAAATGGACTGTAGAGCAAGCGTGACTCCAGGTAGCCCTGGCAAAAATAATTGGAATGGATGAGATGAGATAGTCAATTGGAGGCGAAGGTTCTTTCTCGGTATCAAGAAATTTAAACTGGCTCTCCTTGAATATGGCAGTTACCACCCTCTCCTACCAGACCTCCCACCCAAACTCACTCCCATAACGCCTCCCAACAAAGCGGTAGGCGGTGCCGAGCCAAGAGTCAATAAACCTATTTATCAGGCTGGTTCTCAGTAGAGGAAAGTGGGCTGGGACTCTGGGTGGAAGGCATTCCATATACCTTATGAAGCGGCCCTTATACTCTTTATGTTCCTGTTGACCTCATAAATCCATCCTGATAAACTCCCTGATAATTTCGCGGTGGGGTTCATATAGTGAAATGCGACCGCTGTGGTAGAGCCATGGCTTACGAACAATTCTACGGTAGCCAAGAACATTTTTGGGGATGGAGATGTATCTTCTGCGGGGAGATTGTTGATGATGTGATTATAGAGAACCGGCGATGGCTTAAGAAAGAAATTGTGTCTGACATCAAAAAGGCCCGGAGCGCCCTCGGCAAGAAGTAAGGGACTCATTACATGTAGGGAATCACACGGATCTAACACATTCTGGACCAAAATAGTTGACGGCAAATAATTTTTGTGGTTTAATTTTGATTCAAGAAATAAAGAAAGGAGCAAGGGAAATGAAAAGAAAACTGATTTTGTTCATCGCAATATCAGCTACCATCAGCTTCTTGAGTGGGCACCTCTCGGAAGCAGCGCAGCAAGTCAAGAAGCCACCAAAAGCACTCGGCGATAGGCCTATCACTTTAGAGGTCCTTAACCCCAGAGGTGACATTGCGCCCATTGCGG
>JBAVGF010000176.1:0-18816 GCA_049684675.1 Thermodesulfobacteriota bacterium
CATCCGAGACTTCGACTCGCGGTCGGGCCGAGGGGCTCATACCGAACCTCCGGGCTTTTACACAATGCGATGCCTCGATACGTCCGGTTCAGGACGATGTAAGGCTTGGGCGTTGTTGAAAGGGAGATCTTTTCACTCTTTATTGATCTGAAACCATTCCATGGATTTTTCGTCATAATATATCGTATAAAGGTTCCCATCACTCCCTTTGACCTGGTAGAACCTTCTTATGTTCCTGTTGTCAAATCTTTCTTCGATCCAATGCTTCAAGATTTCAATGACCTCAATTCTTTTCCACCGAAAAAGGATTGTCCTCGGGGTCTCCTCACCCCGGTAGCCCGAATAAGCAATGACCTCAATCCTTTCTTCAGATCCTTCCATCAACTTCCGATTTCCACCTCTTTCAAGATTTCTGAAAATAATGCGTCCCTGTTCTTTTGGGTTATTTCAAAGAGCCTAATATCCTGTCTCTTCTTCACCCTTTCGATGGGCCCGCTCCCCTTCATGGCGATCGTGGCTATCACCCATTTTTCGGAATCCAGAATTTCTTCGAGGAGTTTTTCGAATTTGTCCGACAAACATTCCATCTTTCCGATCTCATCAATGATAATGAGATGGGTTAAGGGGTTGAAGAATGAAATCGAGGAAAGAAAATCTTCAAAACTTTTTATATTCACCCTATATTGACCGATCCTGTAAGAACTTTCGATCTCTTTATGAGAAAGGAGGCCTCTCTTCCCTTCGAGGCTGATCAGTTCAAATCCTTTCCTCTCACCTCCCTCTCTTATCTCTTCGGTATAGAAACCAACTGGATGAAAACCCTTCAATGCTTCAGAAAGTTTCTTTATCAGGGTTGTCTTCCCCACACCGGGGAGTCCTGTGATGAAGATATTCTTCTTTACCAACCCCAACGGGACCCTCCTCTCGTTTATCTGTTCTCTGTCCCGTTCTCCTCCTCCGAGACAGGAGAATCAGAAACGGTTTCCTCCGGAAAGGAGGATTCTTGGCTCTCCGTCACCTCTTTATACTCCGGGATGACAATTCCCCTTTGTATCATAATGCTGTAAATGAGGTTCGATCGGCTGGTCACGTATCGCTGATCCCCAGCCGGGTTATATTTCCTTGGGTTCGGTAGGACGGATGCCAGCCTGGCCGCTTCCTCAGGCGTCAGTTCAGAGGAAGATTTTCCATAATAATGCCTCGAAGCGGCTTCCGCACCGAATATCCCCTCTCCCCACTCGGCCACGTTGAGATAGAGCTCGAGAATCCGTTTTTTTGAAAGAACCTTCTCCATTCTCCAGGTGATGATGGCCTCGGAGATTTTTCTGATCAAGGACTTTTCAGGAGAAAGATAGAGATTTCTTGCGAGCTGTTGGGTGATGGTACTTCCGCCAAACTTAAATTTTTTAGCTTTGAGGTCCTTTTCAAGGGCTTTCTGAATGGCTTCGTAATCAAAGCCTTCATGTCCCCAGAATTTATCATCTTCTGCGATGAGGACCGCCTTGACGAGGTAAGGGGATATTTTAGAAAAGGGCACCCATCTTTGATCCATCCTGAATCGCTTCCTCTTTTCTCTGGATGCCGTCTCTCGATATTCCATGAGCGCCGTCTTCTTTGGGTTTTCTTTTTTAAGTTTTGAAAGATCGGGCATTAAAAGAAGGTAGGCGATGGGAAGAAGGAGGAGAAAAAATGATAAAGCGATGAACCAGTGAGTATGACGTTTGCGCATGGTTAAATCGTAAGTTCGTTAACTAATAAACCAATTTCATCATTCGTGGGTGACGTAACGGTCATGAGGATTGCCGGGTATATAGATACTCTGATTATCCGATAACCTTGAGATTATCCACGGACGAAAGGATTGTGTCGCCTCTCGAGCTGAATGGTCGTGGTGGGTGCGGATCCGTAGTTATGACCGGGGAAGACCACCGTTTCTCCGGGCAAGACATAGAGTTTTCGCCGGATAGACGCCTCCAGTACTTCCCATGAACTCCCCGGGAAATCAGTCCTTCCCACGGAGCCCACAAAGAGGGTGTCGCCCGTAAATACCATCCCGTCCAGATAGAGCGATATCCCTCCCGGGGAATGCCCCGGCGTGTGGAGCACTTTCAGATTGACGCTGCCCACCTGAATGACGTCTCCTTCTTTGACCATAATGTCGGCAGGAGGGGAGGGCGCGGCACCGAACATTTCCAAAAGATCAGAAGGGGTTCGAACCAGAGCCGAAGCATCCTCTTGATGGATGATGATCTTGGCTCCGGTCTTCTTGGCCATCTCTGCATTTCCCATGATGTGGTCCACATGAGAATGGGTGTTGACGATATATTTAATTTTGTTTAAACCATGAGACTTCGCTTCCGCGAGAAGCCTTTTGGCATCATCCGCAGGATCAATGAACAGCCCTTCCTGACTTTCCTCATCTCCAATCAGATAACAGAACACTGCAAAGTTACCCACCTCATATTGTTTAACAACCATCTTCTCCCTCCGCCTCAACGCCTCTCCCATTACTATAATTTATCGACTTCTGATCTTCAACCTTTTTTCTTGACAATTTTTTTTTAACCCCATACACTGGTCGCTGCCGTTTATATACTAACTGTTTAGTATGGAAAAACGAATGAAAAAACTTAACAATAAAAATCTCCAGTCGCAAGAGACCGCAAACCGGATCCTCAATCAGGCCATGAGAATCTTTTTGGAGAAGGGTTACCATGCGACTTCGATTGACGACATCACACAAGCGGCTGGTTTGACGAAAGGGGCCCTTTATTGGCATTTCAAAAGCAAAGAAGATCTTTTAAAAAAATTGATAAGAAAATACGAAAAAGGTTTCTTGGATAATCTGATTCATGCAGTGACGGAGGTGAAGGGTAGGGCTTCTGACAAGTTCGAAAAATATGTCCGCTTTAATTCGGCTTTTGCTTATTATAATCGAGAACTTTGCGTTTCATTTACTACATTAGCTGCAGAACTCGTTGGAGCTCATCACGGAATAGAGCCTGAGATCAGGCGAGTTTACAGGAAGTATCAGAACTTTCTATCAAAGTTGATTCTTCAGGGGAAAAAAGAGAAAATTTTTAGGAAAGAGATCAATGCAGTCTTGGCTGCGCTTATCGTCATTGCCTTTCACGACGGAATACTGCTCCAATGGTCGATGAACAGAGAGAAGATCGATGGAGAGGCCTATGTGAAGACGTTCAAAAAAATCATGCTCAATGGCATGATGGCGTAGCTCAGGGAGGAAGAAATGGATTTTGAACTGACGAATCGGCAAAAGCAGATCTGTGGGGCCGCTCGGGAGTTTGCGGAGGGGGAGTTTCCTGGGATCGCTCGAGAATACGACCGCCGGGAGGAATTCCCGCGAGAGCTTTGGAAGAAGGCTTGCGAACTGGGCTTTATCGGCGTTTTTATCAAGAAAGAATATGGAGGCCTCGGATTAGGCTTCCTTGAATTTGCCATGGTGATGGAAGAATTTTGGAGAGTGGATCCTGGCTGTGGGAATATTCTGCTCACAGCATTTGGCTCTGAATTGATTCAGCTTTATGGCACCGAGGAACAGAAGAAGAAGTACCTTCCTCCTCTCACCAGGGGAGAGGCGATTATGGGGACGGCCATTACAGAGCCTGATGCAGGGAGCGATATCCTCTCCATTTTGACCGCAGCAAGAAAAGATGGGAATGACTATGTGATCAACGGATCGAAGCAATTTATTACAAACGGAAGTATTGCCAGCCATATCGTGGTATTCTGTTTAACCGGTACCGAAGCGGAATCGAGGCTCAAGAGGTTCGGAACGATCGTTGTGGAAACAGATCGTCCGGGATTCGGGGCGATGAAGTTAACCGGAAAGCTGGGGATCAGGGCGTCTGATACGGCAGAGATCAGGTTGAGCGAAGTGAGGGTCCCGAAAGAGAACCTGATCGGTGGGAAAGAGGGGGAAGGTTTTCCTCAAATTATGCAGCTCTTTAACATCAATCGTGTCATTGCTGCCTCGCAGGGGGTGGGGGTGGCCCAGGGGGCGCTGGAGAAGGCGATCAAACATGTGAAGGAGAGAAAACAGTTCGGACAACCCATTGGTGCCTTTCAAGCCGTCCAATTTAAGATTGCGGAGATGGCCACATGGGTAGAGGCTGCAAGGGCTCTCACCTATAAAGCCGGATGGATGATTGATCAGGGGAAGGTGGACCCCAAACTGATTTCGATTGCTAAATATTTAGCTGGAGAGATTGGAGTCAAAGTGGCCAATGAGGCCCTTCAGCTCCACGGTGGGTACGGGTATATCGCGGATTATGATATTGAGCGTTTCTACAGGGACGCCAAGATCGTTGAGATCTACGAAGGGACGAAGGAGATCGAAAAAAATACCATCGCCCGGGAGCTATTGGGGAGGCTATAAGAGAGTCACACCAAATTCCAGACTGCGGCAGTGTTTGGCACTTGACATTCTTGATAAGGAGTTTGAAAGCATGGACTTTGAGCTCACGGTGGAACAGAAGGATATCAAAAAGGCGGCCCGAGAATTTGCAGAGGGAATGTTTCCAGAGGTTGCAGAAGAGTGTGACCTCCATGAAACATTTCCAAGAGCACTCTGGAAGAAGGCTTGTGACCTTGGATTCATTGGGGTCTTCATTGACGAAGCCTATGGAGGGCCGGGCCTGGGTTTTCTGGAGCATGCCTTCATCGCTGAGGAGTTCGCTCGGGTGGATGCAGGCTGCGGGACTATCATCCATACGACCTTGGGTTCTGAATTTATTCTTTTGTTCGGTAGAGAAGAGCAGAAGAGGAAATATCTTCCTCTCTTACCAAAGGGAGAAGCCATCATGGGAATGGCCATCACCGAACCGGACGCCGGAAGTGATGTGGCCTCCGTTTCTACCGCGGCTCGAAGAATGAAGGATCATTATGTGATCAGGGGGAATAAAATGTTTATTACGAATGGGAGCATTGCCGATTTCTTGGTCATCCTCTGCCTCACCAATGAAAATGAGGAAGTGAAGCCCAATCGCCATAGTGCCCTGATCGTCGAGAAAAATCGAAAGGGATTTGAAACTAGTCAATTGAAGCGAAAATTAGGAATGCGGGCTTCGGATACGGCAGAACTCCATTTTTCAGATGTGGAGGTCCCTTTAGAGAATCTGGTAGGGGAAAAAGAAGGAGAGGGATTTCACCAGCTCATGGCTGTTTTCAATAGAACGCGAGTCACGGTGGCCATGCAGGGGGTAGGGATTGCCCAGGGGGGATTGGAAAAGGCCATCCAATATTCAAAGCAGAGAAAACAGTTTGGAAGACCCTTAGGAAGTTTTCAAGGGATTCAGTTCAAATTGGCCGAGATGGCAAGCTTGATCGAAGCCGCAAGAGCCCTTTGTTATCAGGCAGGCTGGATGGTGGACCACGGAAAGATTGATCCCAAACTGATCTCGATGGCGAAATGGTTTTCGGGGGAGGCGGCTGTTAAAGTTATCGATGAGGTGGTTCAAATCCACGGCGGGTACGGTTATCTTGGGGAGTACGGCATTGAACGGCTTTATCGAGACGCCAAACTCGTGGAGATCGTCGAAGGGACCAAGGAGATTGAAAAGTTAATCATCGCCCGAGAAATACTCGGGAGGTGACGAATTCCTGTGCTGCACGGGTTAGAGGTTCCACAGAGAGGGCCTAATGATTCGAAAGGAAAAGGCCGTTTTTAAAAAAATCATCTTTGAAAAAGAAGAAGGGATTGCAGTGATTCGATTCAATCGGCCCGAGGTGATGAATGCATTTGATATGGAAACGGTGGAGGAGTTGATCAAGGCAATCGGTCGTATTCGGGATGACGATGATACGAAAGTTCTAATTATTACAGGAACTGGGAAAGCCTTCTGCGTTGGAGTCGATTTAACAACCATAAAAGGAATCCATACGGATCAAGGGACCAAATTCCTAAAAAGGGGCCATGAGATCATCTTGAATTTAGTCACCCTTGAAAAACCCATTATTGCCGCCATTAATGGTTATGCGTTCGGAGCCGGCTGGAACCTTGCGTTGGCTTCCGACATGATCATTGCATCAGACGATGCGAAGTTTTCTCAATCTTTCGTCAAAATCGGATTAGTGTCAGATATGGGAGGGATGTATTTTTTGCCAAGATCCGTTAGTTTAAACAAGGCCAAGGAATTGATGTTTGTCGGCGAGACGATAGATGCAAAGGAAGCTGAAAGAATCGGGATGGTAAATAGAGTGGTTCCCAAAGATGGCCTGGAAAGGGCTGCAAAGGAGTTGGCGAAAAAAATAGCTCTGGGGCCATTGGAACCCATCGCATTGATGAAAAAGATATTAAATCAATCTGCTTATCTCGGTCTCCCCTCTTTGCTGGAATTGGAAACTCAGGCTCAGGAAATATGTTCTCAGACAGACGATCATAAAAGAAGGATAGAGGCATTTTTGGAAAGAAGAAAAAAAACTTTAGAGAAAGGCAAAAGGTGAAAAGGATGGGAGATGTTGTGATTGTGAGTGCGACGAGGACACCGATTGGGGATTTTGGCGGATCATTGAAGGAGGTCTCTGCAACTTCTTTGGCAATCGCTGTCATTCAATCTTCTCTCCAACGGGCTGGTATCGAAAAGAAGGTGGTGGAGCAGGTGATTATGGGAAACTGCTTTGAACCCCTGGACCAGAATGTGGCGAGAATTGCTGCGGTCAAGAGCGGGCTTCCTCTTGAAACGCCTGGTTTCACCATAGTGGTCAACTGCGCTTCCGCGATGCAGGCCATCATCTGCGGTACCCAGGCGATTCGAGATGGCGATGTAGATGCGGTCATCACCGGCGGAGTCGAAAGCATGAGCAATGCTCCTTATATATTAACGACGACCCGTTGGGGTCAACGTCTTCAGCATGGACAATTGATTGATATGTTATGGAAAGCCATGCAGGAGTATCCTATCGGAGCCGGCATGGGATTGACGGCGGAGAACCTGGCTGAGAAGTATGGGATTTCGAGGGAAGAACAAGATAAGTTTTCATTGTTAAGCCAACAAAGAGCTTCTAAAGCCGTTCGAGAAGGAAGATTTAAGGACGAGATTACGCCTGTCTCGATTCCCCAGAAGAAAGGAGAGGCGAAAATTGTCGATACGGATGAACATCCAAGGCCTGATGTGACCTTGGAGAAGTTGGCTAAGTTGCCTCCCGCCTTTAAAAAAGATGGGACCGTAACAGCAGGCAATTCATCAGGGCTCAATGACGCAGCAGCCGTAACGGTTCTCATGTCTAAAGAAAAAGCGAAAGAGGTGGGGTTAAAGCCACTGGCCAAAATATTGGGTTATGCGATCGTGGGTGTGGATCCATCCTATATGGGTATCGGGCCTGTTCCAGCGACCAAGAAAGTATTGAGCAAAACGGGTCTTTCCCTCAAGGATATCCAGCTTATCGAGATCAATGAGGCTTTTGCCGCCCAGTATTTATCCTGCGAAAGAGAGTTAGGTTTCAACAGGGATATTGTCAATGTCAATGGCAGTGGGATTGCCTTGGGCCATCCTGTAGGGGCAACAGGATGTCGTCTGGTAGTGACCCTGATTCATGAGATGGCAAAGAGAAATCTAACCTTGGGACTTGCCACCCTTTGCGTCGGAGGGGGGTTGGGGTTCGCAATGGTGATCGAGAGGGGGTGATAGGAGCAATCTTAAAAAGGAAAGATCGTGTGATCGCTTAGCTCACTCATTCTATTTTGAAAGGAGGCTTCGTATGAAAAAAGGGGTCAAAAGAGAAGTTAATCGGCGAGAATTTATAAAAGGAATTGGCGCATTGGGAGCTGCTGTTACTTTCTCTGGGTTTCCTCGCTTAGCCCATTCTGCAGAAGAAGTAAAATTTGGTGTCGTTGAACCTTTAACCGGTCCTCTCGCTCCCCTGGGGTTGAGTGATCGAAGAGGCTATGAACAGGCAGTGGATGAGATCAACGCAGCCGGCGGAATCAAATCCTTAGGTGGTGCGAGATTAAGGATCATGCTCGGGGATAGCGAAGGGAAACCTGAGGTGGGGATGGCAGAGACAGAAAAACATATACAAAGGGGCGCTGTTGCCGTCATGGGAGCCTTTCAAAGTGCCGTCGTTTTTGCTACCACCCAGGTAGCTGAAAAGTTTAAAACCCCGTTCATAGTAGGGATTGGCGTGGCTGAAGCGATCACACAGCGTGGATTCAAGTATACCTTTAGACCTATTGCTACCGATGCATGGCATATTCGGGATGAATATGAGTATTTGGCCTATAGTCAGAAAAAAAAGGGGATTAAGATAAAGAATATTGGGATATATTATGACGATACCCTTTGGGGTCAATCCAGTGCAAAGGCTTGGAAGAAATTGGCAGCGGAGAAAGGGTATTCCATTGTAGCTGATCTTCCTTATCCTCACGCCACCTCAGACATGACGGGTGTGATTTCAAAACTAAAGGCCGCTAATCCCGATGTGGCCTTAACCGTTGCCTACATTTCTGACGCCATTCTTGCGACAAGAACGATGAAGGATTTTGACTTCAACACACAGGCCATCATTGGCATGGGTGGAGGACATCAAGATAATGCCTACATTCAGGCATTAGGGAAATTGGCAGAATACGTCTCCGTGTCTGAGAACTGGGAAAATGACCTAAAGATTCCTGGGGTCAAAGAGGCCAATGAGAATTATCTGAAGAGGAATGGGGTTGAGATGGACTGTGTTGCCTCTATGTGCTACACGTGTGTTTATGTGCTGAAGGATGCCCTTGAGAGAGCAGGATCAACGGATCGTGAAAAAATACGGGAAGCGCTTACGAAGACCAATTTGAAGCCAGGAGAAAAAGGGAACATCCAACCTTGCGCCATTATCTTTGGCGAGGACGGGCAGAATAAAGATGCGAGAACGGTTATTGCTCAGATTCAAAATGGCAAACGTCGTTCGATTTTCCCCGAGGAGTATGCTGCCAGCAAACCCATTTGGCCGATGCCCAAGTGGAAAGATCGCAAATGACCTTATTTGACAAGCCGCAGAAAGGGTAGGGATGGATAGTAGCATTTTGCTCCAAGCCATCATCAGCGGACTTCTCATGGGGGGAGTCTATGCTTTGGTCGCAGTCAGTCTGAACCTGATCTTTGGGGTGATGAAGATCATCAATTTTGCCCATGGCGCTTTTATGATGCTTGGCATGTATTTCACTTATTGGGTTTCGATCTTTTTGGATATCCATCCCTATCTTTCACTACTCATAAGTATGTCTGCTCTCTTCGTGATTGGCTTCCTCATCCAATATGGACTGATCAACCGAATCATCGAGGCTCCCGAACACAATCAACTTCTTTTAACCTTAGGGATCGCCCTTTTCCTTGAGAACTTGGCTCTATTCCTATGGAGCCCGAACTATCGGATGTTACAGGTGACTACCTTAGCAGGAGCCATGCATACACACAAGTTGATGTTCAGTACGCCTCGGATGATCGCTTTTGGGGCCGCTCTTGCCATGACCTTACTGCTCTACCTCTTCTTGACCAAAACCGATTCTGGAAAAGCAATTCGGGCTATTTCCCAGGATCGGGAGGGAGCACATGTGATTGGAATCAATATGAAGATTATATATTCCGTTGCTTTTGGAATCGGATCGGCCTGTGTCGCTGCTGCAGGCACCATGATCACCCCTTTTTTCTATATCACCCCTACGGTGGGATTGGTCTTCGTCATCACAGCATTTGTCATTGTGGTCCTGGGTGGGCTGGGAAGTTTCTGGGGAGCATTTTTTGGAGCCCTGATCGTGGGAATCGCAGAATCTTTGGGAGAAGTTCTGCTCCCGGGCTCCTTGAAGCAAGTGCCCATCTATTCCATCTTCATCCTCACTCTTCTGCTCAGACCAAAAGGGTTGTTCGGGAAAAAGCATGTCTAAGAACGGAATTCCAAAGATACTTTTCTTTTGGTTCGGCCTTATTTTGATCGCCGTCCTGCTGCCCTTTCTACTCCCCTCCTATTTCGTCCATGTTCTCATTATGATTCTCTTCTACGGATATTTGGGAACGAGTTGGAACATCTTGGGAGGATATGCTGGCCAATTTTCTTTCGGACACGCTGCTTTCTTTGGAATAGGCGCTTATACTTCAACATTAATTTTTGTGAATTGGGGCATTAGTCCATGGATTGGAATGGTTTTCGGTGGCCTGCTTGGAATGCTATTAGGGCTGTTGATCGGCTCTCTTTGCTTCCATTACGGGCTGAGAGGTCCTTACTTTGCCTTGGCGACGTTGGCCTTCGCTGAATTGTTGCGTTTGATCTCTCTCAATCTGGATCTGACCGGGAAGGCGATGGGCATCCTCATTCCACTTAAAGGGAATGCTCCCCTCTCTTTTCAGCATGAATCAAAGATTTTCTACTATTTTGTGATCTTACTGATGTTGATCGGTGCCCTTTGGGTGACGCGACGTATTGACGGAGGAAAGATCGGCGACTATCTTGCTGCCATCCGGGAGGACGAAGATTCAGCCGAGGCTATAGGGGTGAACACATTTGCATACAAGCTTTTGGGGATCTTGATCAGTGGCTTTCTCACCGCCCTGGGGGGAACGTTCTATGCCCAGTATTTCCTTTACATAGACCCACCGGTCACGTTCGGTGTCGGCACCTCCATTGAAATTTTTTTAAGGCCCATTGTCGGAGGCATGGGGACCGTGTATGGTCCCATCATCGGGGCCCTGGTGCTGGGCCCTTTGGGCGAGGTGACCCGGGGAATATTGGGTGGTTACCACGGGGTCCATCTGATGATTTACGGGGCCATTTTGGTTGGCGTGATAATCTTCCTCCCCAAAGGGATCTATGGATGGCTTGATGGTTTCATCAGGGGACATACGAGGTAAAGAGGATGCCATCCTTAAAGGTAGAAAATCTGTCCAAGTCATTCGGTGGTTTGATGGCGGTCAATCACGTAACATTCCAGGTCCGAGAAGGGGAGATTCTGGGTTTAATCGGTCCAAATGGATCAGGCAAAACCACCCTATTCAATCTCATCTCTGGTTTCTTCGCCCCTGACACAGGAAGCATTTATTTAGGAGATGAGCGTTTAGTCGGCCTCAAGCCCCATCAGATTTGCAAAAGGGGGATTGGCAGAACTTTCCAGATTGTCAGACCCTTTCCTCATCTGAGTGTGATGAGAAATGTTAGAGCAGCTGTGTTCAACCGGGAAAGAGAAATCAACCAGGCAAATCGTCGATCGGAAAGCCTCCTCGAATTTGTGGGTCTTTGGTCAAAGAGAAAGGAACTTGCAGGCAGTCTCACCTTGGCAGAACGGAAACAGTTAGAATTGGCCAGGTGTTTGGCCACCCAACCCAGATTTCTCCTGCTGGACGAGGTGATGGCTGGTCTGAACCCTGTCGAACAGAAGCAGATGATCGAGTTGGTCATCAAGATCAGGGAGGGGGGGATCACCATCATCGTGATTGAACACACCATGCAAATCATCATGACCCTATCGGACCGGATAATCGTCTTATGCTTTGGAGAGATGATTGCTCAGGGGGTACCTCAAGAAGTAGCCAAGGATCCCAATGTCATCAAATCCTATTTAGGGGAGAAATATACCTTTGCTTGATGTCAAACAAATTTCTGGAGGATACGGCGACATTCAAATCCTCCATCAAATTTCCCTGAATATCGAAAAGGGAGAGATGGTATCTGTGTTAGGGGCAAACGGGGCTGGGAAGACGACTCTGCTTCTTACACTCTCAGGAATTCTTCGGCCTACGGAGGGGGAGATTTATTTCTTAAACGGGCGGCTTGATGGTTTAGAGCCTCACCTCATTGTTCAAAAAGGAGTGGTCAGGATCCCTGAAGGGAGAAAGATTTTTCAGGAAATGACCGTGCTTGAGAATCTTGAATTGGGGAGCTATATCAGGACAGCCAAACGATATCGGAAGGAGAACTTGTCTAAGGTTTTTGTATTATTCCCTCGCCTTGAGGAAAGGAAGGATCAATTCGCAGGGACACTCAGCGGTGGAGAACAGCAGATGTTAGCCATCGGAAGGGGACTGATGACCCTCCCCCAGATACTCATGTTGGATGAACCGTCCTTAGGCTTGGCTCCTTTGATCGTCATGAATCTCTTTGAAGTGATCAAGGGGATTAACCAAGAAGGGACGACAATTTTATTAGTAGAACAGAACATGCAGCTTGCCCTGTCTACCGTTCAAAGGGGATACGTCCTCGAGAATGGCAAGATCATTTTGGAAGGGAAGAGTGAGAATCTATTGAAGGAAGATTACATGAGAAAAGCCTATCTGGGGATTTAGATGCATTCCGTGGAGATGAGGATGAAACACCTGAGTAGCAAGATGGGTTGGGAGATCGTGGAGGAGGAATGGTCTGATTTTAAAGGGAGAATTTTCAAAAATAGGCCGAAGAATCTCATCCAAATGTTGGAGAATACCGTCAGCCGATCCTCCAACCTCATAGGATTTATCTGTAATGATCAGAAATTGACCTTTGGGCAGTTTAATCAGATCGTAAATAGAATTGCAGCGGGGTTACAAAAATATCATGTCAAAAAAGGAGATCGTGTTTCTCTTCTTTTAGGGATCGGTCTGGAATTCCCTTTATGTTTCTTTGCATTAATGAAATTAGGTGCGATCGCAGTCCCTTTAAATACACGATTCAAAGGTGAAGAATTATTTTATGAGATCAATGATTCCGGAAGCAAAATGCTCATTGTTGATCAAGAATATTGGCCATCGATTGAGGCCGTCCAAAATGATTTAAAAACCGTTGAGAAAATATTCTTCAATGGGCCAGATCTTCCCAAAGGCGTTCTTCCTTTTGTTGAGTTGAGGGAGAACCGAGAGGGGACATTTCAAAGAATCGTCTTAAACGAAACAGATGATGCGATCATTATGTATACTTCAGGTACGACAGGGAAACCCAAGGGGGCCATTTTATATCACCGGAGTCTTATCGCAACGGCAATGCATATCAGTGATTTCTTCGCTTACGAGCCTGAAGATCGAGTCATCTGTGTTGTCCCTCTTTTTCATATCACGGGCCTTGCCCAGATTATGCTTTCCCATATTTTCAGCGGCATCCCTTGTGTCTATGTGAGAACGTTCAAGGTCAAAGATGTTTTGGAAATCATGTCTTCCGAGAGGATTACCAGGAGCATTAGCGTGATTAATATCCTTTGGTTGATGATTAATCACCCTGAGTTCGACCGTTATGATTTTAGTTCTTACAAAGGTGCCATGTGTGGTGGGTCGCCCGCCACAGAAGAGATGGTCAAAGGGATTCAGAATAAACTCCCTCATCTTAAATTGAGCATCGGTTATGGTTTAACAGAGAGTGATGGGATTGCATCCACAACACCCTATGAGGACGCCCTTCGAAAAATTGAAGCGGCAGGTAAGATTCTCCCACTGGTGGATGCAAAAATTGTGGATGAAGAAGGAAAAGAATTACCCCCGAACAGTGTGGGTGAGATTGTTCTGAGAGGCCCAACCGTCACGAAGGGATATTGGGGGAAGCCCGAGGCGACGAAGGCCACGATCGTCGATAGTTGGCTGCATACAGGCGATATTGGAAAATTGGACGACGAAGGCTACATCTATATCCTTGATCGCAAGAAGGATATGATTAATCGAGGAGGGGAAAAGATATTCTCTCTTGAAGTTGAGAATGTAATATCTAGAAATTCAAAAGTGTTAGAAGTAGCCGTTGTGGCTGTCCCTGATAAATTCTTGGGTGAAGCCGTGAAAGCTGCGATCGTTTTAAGGCCAGGACAAACGGCAGACGAGGAGGAGGTTAAGAATTTCTGTTCTCAACACTTGGCAGATTATAAAGTTCCCAAGTACGTAGAATTTTTGGATCTGCTACCCAGAAATCCAGCAGGCAAAGTCAAGAAGGGAGATCTTAGATATATCAAGGAGTAAGATGATGATAAGGATTCAAGAGGCAAAGGGTCAAGGATTCGAGTGACACGAAAGAAATGCGGGGACACCGTGAAGAATCTGCCGGAAATCGAATAAGATGTAAAAATCAGGACTTAACCTTACCGATACTATCATGACAGGTGGAACTTTCTTCCTCCTGCTGTCATAAATGATCGACGGGTTCTATTAACAAGTATAGATTTCAAATGGTATTGGCCGGGTAGGTATATCCGAGACAGTTCGCCCATACCCCATCGGAGCTATTTCATCAATGAACGCTTTATGGTAAATTGAGGGTTGAAAAAAGTATTCTAACAAAATAAAACTCAGGATTATTTGATAAGGGAGATCTTACCATTAAGCATATCACATCGAAAGATGGGATACCCATTGCGTATGAGCATAGCGGCAAAGGACTACCGCTAGTTTTGATACACGGCGCCGCTGCTGATCATACACGTTGGACGCCGATCCTTCCGGAACTAGAAAAACATTTCACGGTTTACGCTGTAGATCGCAGAGGTCGCGGTCAGAGCGGGGATGCGGAGCCCTATACCATAGAGCGTGAATATGAAGATGTGGTTGCAGTCATTGATTCAATTCCTGGTCCAGTGAACCTACTTGGGCATTCCTATGGTGCCATCTGCTCTTTGGAAGCTTCTCTTAAGACGTCCAATCTTCGAAAGCTCATTTTATATGAACCTCCAGTACATACGGATGTTAAAAAAAATTACCCTCCCGATGCCATAGACAGAATGAACTCATATCTGGAGGTTGGAGAACTCGAGAAAGCCTTGCTCATATTTCTGCAAGAGATCGTCGCGATCCCTCAGAATGAAATTAATATGCTAAGATCCCTTCCCAGTTGGTCTTCTAGGGTATCTGCGGCTCACACTCTTCCCCGCGAGGAAGCAAGTGTAGACTCCTACATTCTTAAACCTGAACAGTTTTCCCATATGGAAACACCCACTTTGCTTCTTCTTGGGGGTGACAGTTCTTCATTCTTTAGAGCTGCGATCCAAACTCTAAAAAAATCTATTCTTAATAGTAGAATTGCAATTATGTCCGGACAACGGCACGCAGCAATGGACACCGCTCCAGAACTATTTTTAAGTGAGGTTATAGGGTTCCTGAATGAAAAAAGATGATTGAGCAGTTTAACCCCCAACTTCGCGTGTTTTGGAGTTGGTGGCTCCACGCGGTGCGTCATCGACGCCACGCTCCGCCCAAATCGAAGGCTTGACTATTGGACTGGGGTTTACGATTAAGCTTTAATTGTGCTGCTTAGGCTATCTTATATAGCACGTGCGGATTTAATGAAAAAAGAGATTTTTCTTGGTTTAGAAAGACGAGGGGGAGATCGCACTGATGAAACTCGAGAGAGACCTTTATGCCTACCTCTGGCAGAGTGTTTATGAAAATAACTGCAACACCTATATGATCCGCGGAGAGGTGACGGTTCTCGTCGATCCTGGTCACTCCCGCCACGTTCCCAATCTCTTTCGCCAGATGGAAGAGGACGGGGTTTCTCCAGAAGACGTCGATCTGATCATCCTAACCCATTCCCACCCAGACCATCTCGAAGGCCTTGAGGCCTTCAAGGATAAATCGGTCAAGATCGCAATGAACCGCGAGGAAGAGCGGTACCTCGGGGAGAATGGGAAACTCCTCTTTGAAATGATGGGACAACCCATGCCTCCCTTTCGAATCGACTTTTACCTGAAGGAAGGAGAGCTCCGTTTAGGCAAGGAGACCTTTCATGTCTACCAGACCCCCGGTCACTCCCCCGGCTCCATTTCGATCCATTGGCCTGAGAGGAAGGTCCTCTTCACCGGCGATCTTGTTTTTTATAGGGGGATTGGGAGGACAGACTTTCCGGGTGGCAATTCCAAATTAATAAAGGAGAGTTTGGAAAAGATATCCCGTCTGGACACAGAACTCTTGCTCCCAGGTCATGGGGAGGAGGTGAGGGGAAAGGAGCTGGTGCTTCAGAACTTTGAGTTCATCCGGCAGAACTTTTATGGTTACTTATAAATGTGACAGTAGTTGCTGTGTTCCTTCCTCGTGATTCTTGGAAGTCTCGCCTCTATGTAACATTTCATCACTCTATAGGGGACAAACCCAGCGACATGATATGTGTTTCATATCGCAACCTTTTGGAAACTGCGAATTTTGGCAAGATGAACGAAACCGCTTCGCGGCAGTTTAAACCGTTAGCTCTTTGACAACAGAATAGGTTTTGGCGAAGGAGCCTTCTTCGGAAAGACCCTGTCTCTTCTTCATGGGACCAGCAGTTCCAGGCTGTTCTCTTTTCTGGTAAAACGTGGGGGTTATTAAATCCACTGTTAAAGAAAGGAGAGGGTCATGGGAAGATTGTACGATCAGATGAAGAGGGATTTGGAGTTAAGGAATTTCAGTCCTCACACAAGGCGCACTTATTTGGCCTGTGTCAGGAGGTTTGCCCTTTACTTTCATCGATCCCCCGAAGAATTGGGGGACCCGGAGATTCGAGAGTATCTTCATTATCTCATCAAGGAGCGGAATGTTTCTCAGGGAGCGGTCACTCAAGCCTATGGGGCGTTGAAGTTTTTTTATGAGAAGACACTCAAGAGGGATTGGGAGGGTTTTCGAATTCCCAAGGGGAAGACGGGGAGGAGGCTTCCGATCGTTCTCTCTCAGCAGGAGGTGGAGGCTCTCTTTGGAGCGATCAAGAATCTCAAACATCGGGCGATCCTGATGACAATCTATTCGGCGGGTCTGCGGATCAGCGAAGCCCTTCACCTGAAGCTTTCAGATATCGACAGTCAGCGGATGACGATCCGGGTGGAACATGGGAAAGGGAACAAAGATCGGTATACGTTATTGGGCACGCGGAATTTGGATATTCTACGGGAGTACTGGAAGAAGTACCACCCCAAGGACTGGCTGTTCTGTAATCCTTCTCGCAAGAAACCTCTTTCGACAAATGCTGTCAGGAGGGTCTTTACCAAAGCTCTTCGTCAGGCGAGGATTAAGAAACCGGCAATCGTACACACCCTACGGCACAGTTTTGCCACCCATCTGTTGGAGGCAGGGACCGATCTTTATCATATTCAGCATCTGTTGGGGCATACCAATCCTAAGACGACGGCCGTTTATCTTCATCTGAGTCGAAAAGAATTAACCAAAGTCACCAGTCCTTTAGATCTTTTGGAGGAATCGGGGAAGCTAACCTGACGGAAAGGTTAGTTTCCCATGAGACAGTCTTTAGAAGTGGCCGATATCTTTCGGACCTATGGACCGGCTTATCGAGCGGTCCATGGTCATCAAATGCCCCTTCGTCACTTTCGTGTCATGCGGGCCATTGAGATTTGCCGTACCTCAGAACTGGGAGGTCATCTGGATCAATGTGACCACTGTGGGATGGTTAGGATTTCTTATAATTCCTGCCGCAACAGGCACTGCCCCAAGTGTCAGTGTCTGGAGAAAGAGCGGTGGCTTGAAGCAAGAGAAAAAGATTTACTTCCCACTCCCTACTTCCACGTGGTCTTTACCTTTCCCGAAGGGCTTAGGCCCTTGGCCTTGAGGAATCAAAAAGTCATTTACAACCTTCTCTTCAAGTCCGTCTCCGAAACGTTGACCGAGTTGGCTCGGGATTCAGAACATCTGGGAGCAGAGATCGGGTTTATGGCGATCTTGCATACCTGGTCCCAAACCTTGATCGACCATCCTCATCTGCACTGCCTGGTGAGCGGAGGAGGGTTATCTCTGGATGGAAAGCAATGGATCTGTTCGAGGAAGGACTTCTTCATCCCAGTCAAGGTGCTCTCCTCCTTGTTTCGAGGCAAATTCTTGGATGGATTGAAAAGGGAGTATGAGGCCGGGGAACTCAGGTTTCCAGGACAGATCGAGGAGCTGAAGGAAGCCCATGCCTTTAAAAGATCCCTCACGAATCTTTATCATCAGGCGTGGGTGGTTTACTGCAGGCCCCCCTTGCATCCTGAAAAAGTGGTGGACTATCTGGGCCGGTACACTTATCGGGTAGCCCTCTCCAATGATCGGTTGGTTAAACTGGAAGGCAACCGGGTGACCTTTCGATGGAGGGATTCGGCAGACAACAACAAAATCAAATTGCTAACCTTGGAGGCCTTTGAGTTCATTCGCCGCTTTCTGCTTCATGTGTTACCGGACCAGTTTGTCAAGATCAGGTATTACGGGATTTTAAGTCATCGGAGCCGAAAGACAAAACTCTCGCGATGCAAGATACTTCTGGGTGTATCCACCAGCAAGGAGCCGAAGGAGGGTCCAAAAGAATCGTGGCAAGACCTATTGACTCGGATTACCGGGATTGATCCCAGGGTTTGTCCTTACTGTGGGAAGGGGAAAATGATCCAGAGAGAACTCTTACCTGCCTGGTCGATAAGCCTGGAAGATAAGAGGTTTCCATGTGCCGGATGTCCTCCCTGAAAGTCTATCTTTGAGGAAGAGCTTCAGTAAATCGAAAACCGTAACCACGAGCCATCCAAGGAGACCTAGACTTTTGTCCTTTTACTGTAAAATCGATGTCTATTTGCCTATAGGCGCTCTTCAGATGTCAGTCCCTATTCAAAACACTTCCGTTAGGATCGCCAGAATCTCAAAGAACGACGTGCTTTAGCCGCTCGAAGGAGCGAAATTGCTCAATTGAATCCCCATAGCTTCCGGCCCGCGGCTTCGCTCATCTAAATTGTATCCGGAATTGCGCTACGCTCCACTCCGGATACAATCTTAACCGCTATCTGGCCATCGGAAGCAGGATTATCTTCGAGGGACAAACCGCTGTGAATCAGATCAAAGGTTCCTTCGAAGAACTGGCCAGCTACCTTTACCGCAGCCAAACCTTTCCGCACGGAGCGGTCCTGCTGACCGGCACGGGTATCGTCCCCAGAGATGATTTCAC
>JBAVGF010000177.1:0-7209 GCA_049684675.1 Thermodesulfobacteriota bacterium
GAAGCAGTCTCGCTCTTTCCGAGAGATTGCCACGCACCTTTTAGGTGCTCGCAATGACATGACGGCAAGAGGGTTTTCTTTTCTAAATCGGGATTTGGGGGGGATAAAAATCGTTGACAGTCGTTTCGGCTCTGGTAGAATGAGGGGAAGGGTTGACTTTTCAAAAAGGTCTTATAAAATAGAATCTGCACCGGGCGCTTAGTTCAGGGGGAGAACGCCTGCTTCACACGCAGGAAGTCAGAGGTTCAAATCCTCTAGCGCCCACCATGACTTAGAAAGTGGAAAGTAGGGAGTAGTCCACCCTCTATCTTCGAGGAAAAGCGATGTCGGGACATTCAAAGTGGAGCACGATCAAGCGAAAAAAAGGCGCAGCCGATGCCAAACGGGGGAAGGCCTTTACCAAAATCATCAAAGAGATTATGGTTGCCGCCCGCTTTGGGGGAGGGGATATCAATGCCAATCCGAGGCTCCGGACCGCCGTTCTCGCAGCCAAATCGGAAAATATGCCAAAGGATAATATTGAAAGGGCGATCAAGAAGGGGACCGGAGAACTGGAAGGGGTCAATTACGAAGAGCTGATGTATGAGGGTTACGGACCGGGCGGCGTAGCCATGATGCTGGAAGTGGTGACGGATAATAAAAACCGGACCGTTGCCGATGTGAGGCATGTCTTCTCCAAGTACAACGGAAGCCTGGGTGAGAACGGTTGTGTCTCCTGGATGTTTGAAAAGAAAGGGTTGATCGTCATTGAGAAGACCGGAGTCGATGAGGATCGCCTGATTGAAGTCGCGTTGGATGCAGGGGCTCTTGATGTGAAAGATTCGGGCAAGGAATTTGAGGTGACAACCGACCCGGCCAGTTTCGAAGAAGTGAAAAAGGCTGTGGAAGCAGCCGGTTTCAAACACAGCTACGCCGAGGTAACCATGGTTGCCCAAAGCACCGTTCGTTTGAGTGGAAAAGAAGCGGAACAGATGCTGAAGTTAATGGAAGGGCTTGAAGATTCTGATGACGTCACGAAAGTCTACGGCAATTTCGACATTGCCGAAGAGGAGATGGAACGACTCAGTGCATAAACATTACTGTATCAGTTAAGTCAGAAGCCACCCCCTCCTGAAAGGAAAGTGATTGGGTGGCTTTTTCACATCTGGAGAAATCTTTTGGTGAAGGCGATCGGAATTGATCCAGGCTTAGCGATGACGGGTTTCGGAGTGGTAGAGGCTCTATCCAGAGGAGGGAGGGCCTGTGTTTGGGGAGCCATTCGAACCGAGGCCAATTGTCCGATATCCCTTCGCCTAAAAACCATCTATGATGAGCTCAAAGGACTTCTCGAAAAATGGAGCCCCGACCTTCTTGCCTTGGAAGAGGCGTTTGTCCTGAAACAATATCCTAAAGCGGCCATCCAGTTGGGAGAAGTGATAGGGGTGATCTACCTCGCGGCTCAGGAGATGGACATACCTGTGGTCGAAGTGAGGCCTACGGAGGTGAAGAGTGCGTTGACCGGAAGCGGTCGGGCCGATAAGGAGCAGATGAAGAAGGCGATTCGCCAGATTCTCAGGATCGAGAGTCCCCTGAACTCAAGCCACGCAGGGGATGCCCTGGCCCTGGCCTTGACCGGCCTTTCCAGAAATAAAAACTTTCATTGGTGATAGTGATGGTGATGGGTGGTAGTTTTTTATTACCAACACCAACACTCTTCGCTATCACGAAGTAGGAAAGAAATGATTCGCTATATCGAAGGGAAGTTGCTCAAGAAAGAAGAGGATAGGATAGTCGTTTTAGCCAACGGGGTGGGGTATGAGATCCTCCTCCCTGCGATTGTTCGGCAGACCTTCGGTCCAAAGAGAGCAGGGGAGGACGGAGAGGTCGTCAGACTTTATGTTTATTACCATCAGACCGAACGGCAGCCCAAGCCTCTTCTCATCGGTTTTAATTTCGAGCCGGAGAAGGAATTCTTTGAGAAATTCATTACCGTCGAAGACATCGGTCCCCCGACAGCGGTAAAGGCCCTCATGATGCCCATCCCAAAGATTGCCAAGGCGATAGAGGAAAGGGATGCGAAAACCCTCGAAAGTCTGAAGGGAGTCGGGAAGAGAACAGCGGATAAGATTATTGCTACCCTTCAAGGGAAAGTCGGTAAATTTGCGCTGATGAGGGAGGATGAAATTCCAGTTGATGTGGAGGTCGTGGACTTTAAAAGACAGGTGGAGGAAGTTTTGGTAAAGGACCTTGGCCATAAGTTAAGCGAAGCACAACGTTTGGTCAAAGAGGCAATGCTCAGAAACCCCGGTGTTTCCACCCCGGAAGAATTGTTTGAAGAGGTGTATCGAGGGCAAAAGGATATTTCACCATAGACCGTTCAAATCCCCCCAACCCCTTTGTTAAAGGTGGCAAGTGGGATTAAGGATTTTTCTTCTTTCTCATGAAGAGGAATATATGAAGGAATCGGAAGAGAGCAGACGACCTGATCCAAAGGTGGAGGCTGAAGGGATCCAACCCGAAGTTGAAGATTATCTCGACCTGAGGCCGCGGAAGCTTTCTGAATACATCGGTCAAAAACAGGTGGTGGAGACCCTGGAGATTGCGATCCAGGCGGCTAAGAAACGTGGAGAGCCTCTGGATCACATCCTCTTTCATTCCCCGCCCGGGTTAGGAAAAACCACTCTTGCCCATATCATTGCCACAGAATTGGGGGTCCGCATTGTCACCTCCTCCGGGCCTGCCATTGAAAAAGGGGGCGACCTGATCAGCATCCTCACCCATCTGGAAAGAGGAGATGTCCTGTTTATCGACGAGGTGCACCGACTTCCCAAGGTGGTGGAAGAATTCCTTTACCCGGCCATGGAAGATTTCTGCATTGATTTCATTTTTGATAAAGGGGCTCACGCGAGAAGCCATCGGTATCGGTTGGAACGGTTCACCTTTGTGGGCGCCACCACACGGGCGGGGCTTCTTTCCGCGCCTCTTCGGGAGCGCTTTGGAATATTGAGGAACCTCGATTTTTATTCTGTGGAAGAACTCTGCCAGGTGGTCCGGCGGTCTTCGGCCCTCCTAAGAATTCCCATTGATGAAGGGGGGACAGAGGAGATCGCCAAACGATCCAGAGGCACGCCGAGAATCTCCAACCGGCTTCTCAAAAGGGTCAGGGATTTTGCTGAGGTCCGTGGACAAGGGAAGATCGACAAAGCCATTGCGGATGAGGCATTGCGTCTGGAAGGAGTGGACGAGCTCGGATTGACAAGCCTTGACCGAAGATTCCTGGAGACCATCATCCGGTATTACAAGGGAGGGCCGGTGGGTCTTGAGGCGATTGCAGCGACCCTCCAGGAAGAGTCGGATACATTGGTCGATATGATTGAGCCCTTCCTCCTCAAGATCGGTTTTGTGGCAAGAATGCAGAACGGGAGAAAGGCCACAGAATTGGCCTACCAGCATTTCGGACTCTCCTATTCGGAATCGGGGAGACAGCTCTCCCTCCCCACCCGAAAAAAACCTTGATCCCTTTTGACGGAGAGACCTCATCAACCCTTGAGGATGTCTTTATTTTTATCGATCTTGGCTTTGGACCGGAGTTGATCAACCCAATTCTGAAGCGCCTCTTCCTGTTTCTGGTAACTCAGCCGCTTTTCAAGGTTTTTCTTCGCCGATTGGAATTTACTCTGATCTGCAGGCTCGTAACCAGATAACCTCACTACAAAATATCCATCCTTTGTGTGAATGACTTCTTTAGGGACAGGATTCTTATCTGTCAGCGAGGCAAGTACTCCCATCCACTCTCTGGCAGGTCCGATTTTGGGAACCACCCCTGCCGTCCGGTTGAAGAAACCGGTTTCTTCCAGGGGATAGCCTTTCTCCCTCGCGACCTCTCTGAGGTTTTTGCCAGTTCGAATCTGGTTGAGGAATTCTTCCGCTACCTGTCGGGCTTTCTCTTCTGCCTTTGTTTCGATGACCTTTCGGGTCACTTCCTCTTTTACCTCATTCAGAGGGGGGAGCCGTGAATCCTTCTTGTTCACCATCTTCAAGATGTAGAAATTGGGCGGGACGTTTACCACCGGAGAGATATCTCCCACCCTTAAGGAAAAAGCGCTGGAAGAGAAGGCAGGACTCCTCCCGATCTCCGGGATCTCGTCTCCCTCCTTAAAGAAGCCTGTGGTCTTAATGGGGATTCCGTTGTCCCTTGAATATCCTTCCAAATCGCGACCCTTGAAAAGGGCGTAAAAGGCGTCATCCGCTTTTCGGGAGGCTTCTGCTTTTGCCTTTTCTTTGTCCAAGGTCAAAAGGATCTGGTCCTTTACAGTGTCGAAGGGTTTCAGTTTCTCCTCCTTAACCTCCTCTACCTTGAAAATATGAAACCCATCATTTGCCGACAGTATTCGGCTCAGGTCACCCGCCTTCATGTTAAAGAGAATGGGTTCAATCTGTTCCCCCAGCATCCCTTTTCGAATCCATCCCAGGTCGCCGCCTTTGGAACCGTTTTCCGCGTCAGAATACTGCTTCGCTAAGGAGCCAAAATCTTTTGTCTTCTTAGCCTTGTTCAGGATTTCTTCGGCCTTTTTCTTCTTCGCCTCTATTTTATCGGGTGTGTCTTGTGGTTCCACTTTGATGAGGATGTCCCTCACCCTCACCTGTTTAGGGATCTTGAAGGCATCTTTTCGAGAGTCATAATATTGTTTAGCTTCATCCGAGGAGACCTGGACTTTCCTCTCAAAATCAGAAGGACGAAACAGGAGATATTGAACCTGAACAAGAGTGGGAATTCTGAGTTCCTCTTGATGTTTTTGATAGTAGTCCTTTATCTCGACCTCATTTGCATTGACTTGGCTCTTGAGAGAGCCAGGAACAATCTTTAAGAAAGCGAGGTTGATCCGCTCGTTCTCGAAGAGATAAGTATCCAATACTTCATCATCCGACACGTTTCCTTCGTTCAGCTTAATCAGGCTCACTACCTTTGAAATCAGAAGACTTTCCCGTTGACTCTGCTCAAACTCTTCCGACGTCATCCGGTTTGAGCGAAGAAACCATTCATACCCCCTTCTGTCGAACTGGCCATTCACCTGAAAGGTCTGGATGGATTCAATGGCCTCCCTCAGCTCTTCATCGGAGACGGAAAGTCCCAATCTTTTTGCCTCTTGGAGGATGAGGATCTTGTCGATGAGTCCATCCAAGATTTTTTCTTGTAGATGGAGCTCTTGAATCATCTTCTCCGAAAAGGATGGACCCAACGCATCGCGATACTGCTTGATTGCGCTTTGCAGAGCATCGTTATATTCCCTCCATTCAATGGTGGTACTATTTACTTTAGCTACATAAGTCACTTTTTTCTCTCTGAAGTAGGCATAACCTCCGAAAAACAACACGAAAGAAAGGGCCACCACTATCAGGATACCCTTGAGCATCCATGACTGTGCATGTTCTCTCAATATTCTAAGCATTATTTTTTTCTCCTTTAAATATCAATATTAATCAATCGCTCCTGAAAAGACAAGGGGTTGTAATGCCTCAGTTATAGGTTCGAGAGGTTGTTCCGCGACAGCAATGATTCGGCAGGGATGCTTCCAAAGTTTTATCAAGCGGATCGTGAAGATTTTATGGGCCATCATCGCCGTTCCGGAAAAGGGGGCCTTTCAGGAACTTCCATCCCAGGCAGATTGCGTTAAGAAGTTTCCGCTATAAAGCTTTCTCAGCACCCCTGCCGAATCACGGCCACGGATAACTTAGGTATTACATGGGGTTATGAAAGATGAACTTCGGAAAAGAAATACCTTGATTCTTTATGATTTTTGGGTAATGAATTCCTCATGAAAGAGAAATCCAGAAGCAAATATGACTTTAGGGGGGAGGGAAAGCCATGTACGATTTTCTGTTAACGGAGGAGGAGAAGAAATTGCAGGAGGAGGTTAGGAAGTTCGTCAGGGAAAAGGTTCCCAGTTCGCTGATCCGAGCGATGGATGCGGACCAGGTGAAATATCCGAAGGAGTACATAGAAAGTCTGGCGGCGCAGAATCTCATCGGACTTCGCTTCTCCAAAGAATGGGGAGGCAGGGGAATGAAGTGGACAGGGGAGGTAGCGGCTATTGAGGAAATTGGAGTCCTTGGATCAGGAATGAGTTGCCTCTACTCTTTGGTGAGCATCTGCGGCGAGGCAATCCATCATTTCGGCACCCCGGAGCAGAAGGCGAAATATTTGAAGCCCACCCTTGAGGGGAAGCTCTGCTGCGCGGAGGGTCTCACTGAACCCCGGGGAGGGTCCGACTTTTTCGGTGCCACCACCATTGCCAGGAAGGATGGGGACCATTATATCCTCAACGGCCAGAAGCGTTTCGTGGTGGGGGCGGAGGGGGCAGACTATTTTCTGGTCTACGCAAAGACAGCGCCGGAGGCTGAGCCCCACCAATCCATTTCCTGTTTCATCGTCGAAAGGGATATGAATGTAGAAGTCAAGCATGTTTACGGGCTCCTGGGCTCACGAGGAGGAGGGACAGGCCGCCTCTATTTTCGCGATACCAAGGTGCCGGCAAAAAATCTCGTTGGGCCTTTGAACGGAGGTTTGCTGGTCTTCAACCGGATGATGATTCCTGAACGCTTGACCACTGCGGCCGGGGCTCTTGGCATGGCGCGGTGCTGTCTGGAGATCGCTACACGGTATAGCGACCGGAGGAAGGCCTTTGGAGAGACGATCCGAAAATTTGAAGCGGTCAGCTTTAGGGTGGCCGATTCGATTGCAAAACTCGATGCTGCTCGGAGCCTGGTCTATGTAGCGGCAAGGCATGTGGATGAAGGGTTTGATTCGAGACGGATGGTTTCAGAGGCAAAAAAGACCTCCACAGAGATGCTCTGGGAGGTCGTCAACCATTCGATGCAGGTGATGGGCGGGATCGGATATACGAATGTCTATCCGATCGAGCGTTTCTTCCGTGATGCCAGACTGCAGATGATCTGGACCGGAACGAATGAAATCATGAATCTTCTCATCCAGCATGAATTCTACAGGGAGACGTTGAAGAGAGAAAGTGATACGAGGGATGTAGAAAAAGATGCGATGGACCTCGAAGGAGAAGAAGAAAAGGTTTATGAGTAAATAACCACCAAATCCCAAATACCAGGGACCGAGTAATAATCAATGGTTCAATTACTAAAATTTTATCAAAAGGAAATTTTACGATAAACCCCCCCCTTTGACGGGAGAGGGTGCGGGTGGGGGTGGATATCAGA
>JBAVGF010000178.1:0-5902 GCA_049684675.1 Thermodesulfobacteriota bacterium
TGGAGGCCGTGTGTCTCGAGTCCAGCACCTCTTTTTCAACTTTTGAAGATAAAGAGGGGAAAATCCGGATCTGGTACACTGCGGATGGAGAAAAGGCTCCGATCCTGATTGAGCTGGAACTCCCCATTGGGCATATCAAATTTGAATTGGAGTCCATGGAGAAGAGCTAAAAATAGCGTCGTTACCCTCACCCTTGGAAGGTAGACTTTTTTTGTGAATGGAAGAACTTAACACCGATATTCTTGTGATCGGCAGTGGCCTGGCTGGCCTCCTTTCCGCTTTCAAAGCGGAGAGGGCTGGTCTTCGTGTTCTCCTTGTGGGAAAATTTGCCATTGGGATGGGGACCAATACCTCATTGGCCAACGGTGTCTTCACCGCTGCAAACTCAAGTTTTTCCAAAGAAGCTCATCTCCAAGCGACCTTAGAATCTGGAAGAGGATTAAACCAAGGCAGACTGGTAAAGACCCTGATTGAAAAAGCCCCTGATACTCTAAAAGAATTGAGAGACGATGGAGCTCCCATCCTTGATAGAGGGACGGGATTTATCGTGAACCGGCCAAAAGGTTCCTCGCAGCTTCCCGGAGTCCTCTTAGTCAGACCCCTTATTGAACGGCTCAGAAACAGTTCCATCAAACTTTTGCCAGGTTTGGTCATTTTTGATTTAGTCATCGAAGAGGGTGAAGTTCGGGGGGCATTCGGATTTTTAAAAGACGGTAAACCCTGTTTGATTCAATCAAGAGCGGTTATTCTATCGGCCGGTGGAGCAGGGGCAATTTATCGTAGAAATGACAATCAGAGAAGCATCCTCGGAGACGGATATGCCTTAGCCCTTCGGGCGGGTCTCCCCCTTTTCGATTTGGAATTCGTTCAATTTTATCCGTTTGTATTAGGCGAGCCAAGGCTCTCTTCTTTTCTCCTCTATCCTCCCTATCCAAAGGAAGTCCGTTTGTTCAATGAGAAAGGAGAGGATCTATTAGAGCAGTTTAGCCTCCGAGGAGATTTGAACCAAGCTATCGTTGCCCAACGGGATCGCCTCTCTATCGCCCTTTATCATGCCTCTCAAAATGGGGATGTCTTTTTTGATCTGACCCAAGTCCCCGAGGGAGAGTGGGAACAATATCCTCTTAACTTTCTCAAGAAATCGAAGTTCCCTTTCCGTGACCGACCTTTTCTGGTCTCCCCGGCGGTCCATTTCTTTATGGGAGGGGTGGAGATCGATGAAAACGGAAGAACGTCTCTCCCGGGTCTCTTTGCAGCAGGGGAGGTCGTCTGGGGGATTCATGGTGCCAATCGGCTTGGGGGGAATGCATTAACGGAGTGCGCGGTGTTTGGAGCCATCGGCGGTCAGTCGGCAGCCGAATATGTCTTTCGGAAAGAACATGAACAAAGACCTTCAGATCTTTTCCCTGAAAGCATCGTTAAGAAGTGGGACCGAAAAGCCCAAGCCTATTTCAGAAAGAGAAGAGGGACTTTTGACCCACCCAGAGATCTCCTTAAGGATTTAAAAGATTTGGCCTGGAGATATGCCGGTGCTATTCGAGAGGAAGAGTCCCTGAAAGAAGGGTTGGATCAATTGGCTTCTATTAAGAAAAGAATCGAGAAGGTTTATCCTGCAACCTTAAAAGATCTTTTTAAAAGAAGAGATTTAGAAAATGTGGCGCTCCTTCTCAGAGCCATTTTAGAGGGGAGTTTGCTTCGGAGGGAAAGCAGGGGTTCCTTCTTTCGGAAGGACTTTCCGGATCAGGATGACCAGAATTGGTCGAAAAATACCTGCTACCGCCTTGTAAAGGGTGAGCTCCAGGTAACCCATCGCCCTTTGAAAGATTTTTGAATAAGGAGCCATTCGGGCCTTTCTTCAAAACTTCTGAAACTTCTTGTTGACAACAAGAAGTTGGTTTAATATAAATAAAAAATTGCATATCTTCTCTAAAGGGAGGTTTTCTTATGAAACGTCTATTTCTATTAGGATTCGTTTTTCTCCTCGTTTTCAGTGTCTCTTCAGTCTGGGCTCAGAAGACAGTTCGGTTTTCCATCGCCACCGGTGGAACAGGAGGCGTCTATTATCCACTGGGTGGAGGAATGGCCAACGTACTATCCAAATACATTCCCTATGCAGAGGCTACCGCAGAAGTTACAACCGCCTCTGTGGATAATTGCCTTCTTGTGGGTCAAAGAAAGGCAGACTTAGCACTGATCATGGCAGACACAGGATTGGATGCCTATCAGGGGAAGGCACAATTTAAGGAGAAAGTTCCTTTGAGGACAGTAGCGGTTCTTTATCCAAACAATATGCATCTGGTGACCGTAGAGGGTAAAGGCATTGAGAAGGTCAAGGACCTGAAAGGGAAAAGGGTTTCAACAGGAGCTCCGGGAAGTGGGACCGAGGTAATGGCCCTGAGAGTCATCGAGGCTTACGGACTGGATCCGAATAAGGACATGACGAGAGATAGATTGAGTGTTTCTGAATCGGCCGGCGCATTGAAGGATGGGAAGATTGACGCCTTTTTCTGGGTAGGAGGTCTTCCTACAGCAGCGATCACGGATTTGGGAGCCACCCCTGGGGTGAAGATGAAACTCATTGGTCACGCAGAGGCAGTCCCCAAGATGAGGGAAAAGTACGGGCCTCTTTATGTAAAGGGAGTTATTCCTGCCAAAACCTATCCCGGACAGAATGTGGACGTTCCGATCGCGGTCGTTTGGAATCTTTTGGTTTGCAATGAAAATATGAAGGAAAGTCTGGCCTATGACATTGTCAGGACTCTCTTCGATCATAAACCGGAGTTAGTAGCCTCTCATAGAGAGGCAAGCAATTTATCTTTGGAGCACCAGGCGGGTGGGGGCTCGCCGATTCCATTCCATCCAGGAGCCGTTCGATATTTCACAGAGAAAGGACTTAAGATTAAGTAATTGAAACAGAAGACCTGGTCCCTCCTGATATTGGTTGGCCTTTTGGTCATCTCAGGAGGGGTGTTGCTTTTGAAGAAGGTAACAGTCCTTCATATTGAGAACATGGATCACCCGCGGACGATCCGGATCAGGATCAGTCCCTCCGAACCATTTTCCGTATTCTACATTCATTCGATTTATAAAGAGCCTGTTGTGGAGGAATTCCAGGCTGAGGGAGATGCCATTATCCTCAAAGGGGTGAGGACAAAAAGCCCTGCGGTCATGGAATACTATGGGTTTGAAGATATGAAGGGCTTCCATCCGATGAACCAGAGGCTGGGGGCCATCTATTTTAAGTGGGGAGTAGGAGAGGGACAGGGATTGATTGTCAGAGATAGGAAGATCTACTTGAGCGAGATCGGAGAGAGAGGCGACCGGATCCAATTGAGGGTCGAATCGCTGTCTCTGCTGAGCTATCTTCTCTCCGGGATATTTAAGTAAATAGGGAATGAGGAGAGGCCATGGAAGAGGAGAAGAAAAAAGAAAATCAGGACGTGGTGATTTCGGAAGAAGCCCTGAAAGAAGCCGAGAAGTATATCGAAGAGGAAGAGGGTCCTTCTCGCCGGCTCACAGGGAGGATGGATACTTTCATCACCGTGGTGGCTGTGGCCATGTCCCTCGTTCACCTCTACGCAGCCATCGGTATAATCATGACGCAGGTGTTAAGGGGAATCCATGTTATGTTCGTCCTCTTTCTCTCCTTTCTGGTCTTCCCATCCTTCAAGCGATTTAAAAATCGGATCATCTGGTACGACTATGTCCTTGCTCTTCTCGGAATAGCCGTCATCGTGTATATGTTGATTGACTTTGACGCATTTATTTACCGCTCCGTAATACCAAATTTCTGGGATAAATTTTTTGGGATCATATTGATTCTCTTGGTCTTAGAAGCGACCCGGAGAACAACCGGTTTGGTCATGCCTGGAGTGGTCCTCGCCTTTCTTGCTTACGCATTCGTTGGACCCATGCTTCCCTCTCCGTGGACCCATCGCGGATACGATATTGATCGCATTGTGGGCCATATGTATATGACCCTTGAAGGGATTTTTGGAGTCCCGATTGATGTCTCCTCAACCTTCATCATCCTCTTCACCATCTGGGGGGCTTTTTTAGAATTCTCAGGGGCAGGAAAGTTTTTCATTGATTTTTCTTTTGCGGCGATGGGCGGAAAACCTACCAGTGCGGGCCGAACCGTGACGTTGGCCTCTTTTCTCCTCGGAGGTCCGTCAGGAAGTGGAGTGGCCACCACCGTCACTTTGGGAGCGGTCGCTTATCCAATGCTGGCCAAGGCCGGTTACAGTAAAGATGCGGCAGGGGGGCTTCTCTCTGCAGGAGGAATTGGCGCGATCCTTTCACCCCCTGTCCTGGGGGCAGCCGCCTTTCTCATCGCTGAATTCTTGAAGATTTCCTATTTAGATGTCATCATCATGGCTTCCATTCCGACCTGTCTTTATTATTGGTCGATCTTTTTGATGGTGGAACTGGATGCCAAAAAGATAGGGGTGAAAGCGGTTGCCTTCGATAAGACGTATAGCCTGGGTCGGCTTACTTATCTCTACGGATTCCATTTCACCTCTCTCATCGCCATTGTGGTGATCATGCTCATCGGCTTCACGCCCATCATGGCCGTCTTCTGGTCAACGATCATCACCTTCGCGGTCAGTTTCATCAGGAGAGATACGGCCCTGACCCCAAAAAAGTTAGTGCGGGCTTTAAGAGGAGGCTCGATCGGTGTTTTGAGTGTGGCCTCCACTTGTGCAGCCGCTGGAATCATTGTGGGAGTGGTGACTCTGACAGGTCTTGGATTAAAGTTCAGTTCGATTATCCTTGCCTATGCCGGAGGAAGTGTTTTGTTGACAGTGATCTATACGGCGATGATCGTCTGGATCATTGGACTGGCTGTTCCGGTTACGGCCTCTTATATTATTGCTGTTGTCATCTGCGCACCGGCAATGATACAACTTGGAATCCCAGAATTTGCCGCCCACATGTTCGTTTTTTACTATGCCATTCTTTCTGAAGTCTCTCCTCCCACTGCGTTATCGCCCTTTGCGGCGGCAGCCCTGACCGGAGGTAATCCTTACAAGACAACGATGTATGCATGGAAATATACGCTGCCCGCCTTTATTGTGCCTTTTATGTTCACTGTTGATCCTAAAGGAATTGGTATCCTGCTGAAAGGGCCGGTGGTCGATGTCATCTGGACAACCTTCACCGCATTTGTTGGGATCGCCGCCCTGGCGGGTGGGGTAGAAAATTGGTTTCTTAAGAAGACGACCTTCTACGAGAGAATCATGCTCATTGTGGCAGGCCTGGCACTGGTCTATCCCGAACCCTTGTACGATATCGTCGGGTTTGGTTTGATGGCCATCGTGGTCATATTGCAAAAGCTAAGAAAGGGTGAAGAACAACCCTCTCTCACAAGTGCACACTGAAATCTCCCACCCTGGGGTTGACCAATCGAGCATAGTCGTTATATTTGACCTTCAAGGTTTCCACGTGGCTTCCCGCCCGAAAAAATATAAATTCGTCTTCGGCGAGAACCTGATCAACCCATACTTCTAAATGATAGAGGTTGCCGAAAGGAGGCATGGCCCCGACCTCGCAGTCGGGGAAGAGTTCCTTAAACTCTCCTTCTTTTGCAATCCTTAACTTTCTACATTGGAGAGCTTTTTTTAACTTCTTGGTTTCAACCTGGCAGCTGGCAGGCAGGACCAACATGACCTCCTTCCCATCTGCTTTTACCATGACCACTTTGGCCAGCTCTCTTCCCGGAACATGCATCGCCGCCGCGATTTCTTGAGAAGTATGACTCTTTCATGGTAGCCCACCTCATATCGAACCCGGTTCTTTTCTAAATATTCTTTTAGTTTCATCAAAACGGTCATCTTCATGGTCTCCATTCCTCCCCTCAAACAGGGAAAGATCTGGTGAGGATTGGGCTGTACAATAATAT